>CAXBOY010000035.1:0-27203 GCA_963977405.1 uncultured Gammaproteobacteria bacterium | reverse complement strand
CAAATGTACGACTTATCAGCCTCAGAAAGCGCGGATGCTCGCAATATAAATGTTATGCGTCTCTCGCAGTCCCGGATTTGATGGCACGCACTTTAAAAAAGGTTTGGTCGCTTAATTTTAAGGTTTTAACAGTTTTAAGCTTAACTTGTCAGTACCCGGTTGCCCGCTACCGCCGCACCTGAAAGACGCGCATTGCGCCAATGTCAACAGCTTGTTACTGTGGTTCACCATACTCCTATAAACTCTTCGATATGCTGGCAAATCACAGCTATACACAGGCAAACCAATCCTCACGCCGAGTGCTGACAGCTCTGCTTCTACTCCTACTCACGCTTGGTTTTCTCCCATCGCATGAGTTCTCAAGTATTGTCGATTACCTCCCGGTGCATTCTATTCTTGAGGCAATCGCTATTGTCGTGGCGGCCTCAGTCTTCACCGTGGGTTGGCATACCTAGGCAGGGCCGACTACCGCACAGTGTCAGTGGCTTGTCTTTTTCTAGGTGTTGCTGTACTGGATTTTAGTCACTTGCTTTCCTACCAAGGAATGCCTGACTTTGTAACCCCCAGCGGCCCGGATAAGACTATTAACTTTTGGCTTGCTGCTCGCTGTCTGGCTGCGCTGGCCTTGATAGCTGCGATAGTGATGCCAGTTACTCGCCCGCCTGTGAGATATCGTTATTTACTGCTTACCACAGTGGCCATAGTCGTGGTGGGTTTACATGTGTTGTTCTTGTATTTTCCGCAATGGACGCCCAACAACTATGATGAGGACACCGGGCTTACTGGTTTCAAAATCGGCATCGAATATTTGCTGATTCTTGTTTATGGCGTAGCGGGTTACCTGTTGTGGCGTCGAGGTATCAGGACCAAACGTGTAGATACTATATACCTAGGTGTGGCCGCCGCAATCATGGCATTAAGTGAGGTATTGTTTACACTTTTCTTCAACCTATTCGATATCTATAACGTCACTGGACATCTGTACAAGGTGCTTGCGTATGCCTATCTGTATCAGGCCTTAGTGGTCTCTGGAATCAAGTCGCCATATAAGGCATTAGAAGAATCGAATTCGCGTATGCTAGCAACAATGGACGCGATCCCAGATCTAATGTTTGAAATAAAGTCTGATGGCACAATAGTCGACTATCACTCCAGTGTTAATGAGACAATTTTACTGGCACCACCCAGCATTTTCATTGGTCGAAAGATTCAGGAGTTCATGTCAGCTCAGGCTTATGAGGTTTGCCAGGATGCGATTGCCGATATAGACCAACATGGCAGGACATCGGGTCGCAATTACTGGATTGAGCGAAAAGATGGGACACATTTCTTTGAGATTTCCGGAGCCAGCCTCGTCCTTGGTAACAGTGATACTCATTACTTGATGTTGGCACGTGACATCACAGATCGGCGCAACGCTGACGACGAACTGCGTATTGCCGCCACCGCGTTTTTATCCCAAGAAAGTATCCTGATTACGGATGCCGATTTACGCATCCTGCGGGTTAATGCTGCGTTTGAGAAAAGCACCGGTTATACCCAGGCCGAAGTTGAAGGCCAAACTCCCACGATCTTGAATTCAGGCGAGCACGACGCCGAGTTCTATAAGGAAATGTGGGATGCCATTAAGGCCACTGGCTACTGGCACGGCGAGATCTACAATCGTCGCAAGAGCGGTGAGGTTTACCCCCAGTCCCTCACCATAACCGCCGTCAGTAATCTTGCAGGCGAGATTACTCATTATGTGGGTGACTACATCGATAGAAGCGCCATAAAAAAAGCTGAGGAAGAGATCAGTAAACTGTCGAATTTCGATCCGCTTACTGGCCTAGCAAACAGGAGGCGCTTTCTGTCCTTGTTGGAGCAAGATGTCGCGCGCAGTGTTGAGCTTAAACATTATGGTGCACTGCTGATGATTGACCTAGATGAGTTCAGTGTTATTAACGATACACTGGGGCATCAGGCAGGTGATGAATTGCTAATCGAAATCGCGGAGCGCCTACAGCGGTTGGTGTCACCACAAGACACCGTAGCACGTTATGGCGGTGACGAGTTTGTTGTAGTGCTTGCTGCGCTGGGTAAAAATGCCGCTCAAGCTGCAAAAAAAGTGCAAGAAGTGGCGCAAACAATACTGACCGAGCTGGAAGGAAGCTATCAGCTACAGACATCTCAGTATTACTCCAGTTGCAGTATTGGGGTTACCCTGTTTGGCGATGACTCAGCAGATACCGCAGAGCTGATCAAGCAGATTGATATCGCCTTGCTCCAAGCGAAGAGCGATGATGGTAACGCCATCCGCTTTTTCGACCCGGCCTGGCAAACCGCAGTCAGTGAACGGGCATTGCTGCTAATCGAGTTGCGTGAGGCCATCCAGCAGCACCAGTTTGAACTGTATTATCAACCACAATGGGACGTGAACGGCGTAGTGGTTGGCGCCGAAGCGCTGGTTCGTTGGAATCACCCAGTTCGTGGCGTGATTGCGCCATTGGAGTTCATCCCGTTTGCCGAGCAAAACGGCCTAATACTGGCACTGAACCAAGAGGTGCTCGAGCTGGGCCTAGCCAGAATCAAAGCATGGCAGCAGCTTCCCCAATGCCAAAACCTCAAGCTGAGCATCAACCTCGTGGCGAAACAGTTCTATGAGGACAGCTTTGCCGAAACACTAATATCTCGCTTGCAGGAGCTTGCGATTGACCCGCGCTTACTGATGTTTGAGTTTACAGAATCAACCCTGATGGATAGCCTGGAACTTGCTAAACTGAACATGCAGAAGCTCAACGAAACTGGTGTGCAGTTCGCCATCGATGATTTCGGCACTGGCTATTCGTCACTGACCTACCTATCCCAACTGCCCTTGAATTTATTGAAAATTGACCAGTCCTTTGTGCGCAATATTCACCTCGAGGGCAAGGATGCTGCCATTGTGCGCACTATCATTAACATGGCGCTTACGCTAGGTATGAAAGTGATTGCGGAGGGCGTCGAAACCGAAAGGCAGCGCGATTTCTTGTTCAACAACGGCTGCACCTTGTATCAAGGCTTTTTGCTTGGTCGCCCAGTACCTGCATCGCAGTTTGAAGCAGAACGAGCTGTCGGCAGCAAGGGTCCGGAATAACTACCGAGCAGCGGCCTCTACCCTCTTTGATCTGTCCCTTTATTTTAACAATGGAAATTTATCCGATGGGCAAAAAATCTAGGGAAAGCCACAAACAAACGTGTTCTGTGGGCCTCATTGATGCGGATGGCTGGCTTGGAGCAACAATTCAGGTGCTCTCTCTAGGACAGAACACATAACTTATTGATGTTATTAGGCATATGGCGGCACTGTATATTGAAACTCATCGTGTCGGTGGTTCGACCGATTGCGCAGTAATCTACAACGAGCGCCTCGACAACTCACAAACACTAACGAAATCCCTTCCCTTAAACCTATGAGTACCCTAGGATCAATCCTGATTTGGAAGCTTTAAGAAAGGGGCGTTTTTAATGTTTGCGAATTTTCTTCGTCCAAGCAATTTATCCAAAAAGATGATGCGCGTAATTTTCACCATCTATTTGGCCGTAACTTGCGTAATCACATCGCTCCAGTTCGCTAGCGAATACCTAATTACCCAAGATTCAATCGTCAATGAGCTGAAACAACTGGAAGAGACCGTCCTTGGTCCTATATCTACTAGCTTATGGCAGTACGACCAGAATCAGATAGAGGTGCTCGTCGATGGGCTTATTAAAATGCCCATTATCGCGGGTGTCGACGTGCTCGATCAGCATGGTGAAAATATTATCTCTAGAAGGTCTTACCCTACCGACTCAACCCCCCTATCGGTCTTCAATACTAAGTCCGACTTGCACTGGGATCTGAATGGGGAAGAAATACTCTTAGGCTCTGTTACTCTTTATTCATCGTCAGTCGTCGTTTTAGATCGAGTTTTGTTCGGATTCGCCTTGATTGCGATTACAGCAATCATAAAGCTAACCATCCTATTCTGGCTCTTCATTTGGGCATTCGACCGTTACTTGGCAAGTCCCATGAAGGAATTAATGAACCAGGTCAATGAAGTTCAAGCCAGCCAGAATATTAGCAAACGCATAAATCTTACCAAGATTGAAAACAATGAACTGCGCCAGCTTCAAGAGCACATGAACGATATGCTCTCTTCGATGGAAAGAGATAGAAAGCACCTTCTCGAAGTCGAGCAAAGCAAACGAGACAACCTAGAGCATGCAGTCGCGCAGCGCACCAAAGAGTTACAGGTTGCGAATGAAAAACTAAAGGATCTAGCCGCAAGAGATTCTTTGACTGGAGTTTTGAATAGAGGAAGCTTCTTCGAAACCGCACAACATTTACTCATACTTTCTCAACGCCAAAAATCTCCAGCATCTTTCATTTTGATGGACTTGGATCATTTCAAAATAGTCAACGATACCTATGGACACTTTATCGGTGACAAGGTCCTCGTAAATTTCACTAAGACGATTCAAAATTTCTTAAGAAAATCCGACCTATTCGGAAGAGTTGGAGGGGAGGAGTTTGCCATTTTCCTACCAGATACAAGTAGCGACGATGCGTTTAAACTAGCTGAGAAGATTCGAAAAGTTATTAGTAATTCAACTTTAGAGATTGATGGCATCGCAGTCAGCTATACAGTTAGTCTTGGCATCGATTCTTCCGATCCAACTGACACTTCGATAATCGAAATTTTCAAGCGGGCTGATGTAAAACTCTATGGTGCAAAAGATAAAGGTCGCGACCATGTCGAAAGATAGAAAACTGCATCGCCTATTTTTCCTTGCTGCTCTTTTCACAGCCACTAGCCTGACTAATACAAGCCAGGCTGAAACATTGAGAGTGTGCTACGACCAATGGGCGCCCATGACAATTTTTCCATCAACAGAGTCTCCTGAAAGAGGCGTAGTAATAGACATGCTGGAGCAGATATATACATCGAAAGGCTATACATTGGAGTACTATGAAGTACCCCTAGCAAGAGGCTTAGAGATGGTCGCCGAAGGTGACTGCGATATGCTGCCAGAATATCTACTTTCCGAGAATACAGAACAAGACTTCGTATTTGCATCCCAAGAAACATTCGCCTATACCTCTGCCTTTGTTGTCAGGAGAGACGATCCTTGGCGCTATAGTGGCATCGAGTCCATTGATGGCAAACGCATCGCGACTGGCCCAGGCTGGGATTACAGCTCCATGAGTACCGATTATCAGAATTACATCGATAACCCTAAAAACTCGAATCAAGTTGAAGTGATTGCAGGTTTCGACGATATCGTCGATCGTATCTTCCTCATGATTAGTGAAGGCAGGGTCGATCTATATGCGGATAATGAGCTAGTGCTGCAGCATGTATTAAGAAAAATGGACCTAGAAGATGAGCTTAAGATCGTTCGCCCGGGCTTAGAGAACAAACTTATTGAACTGCCTATTTTTTCAAAAAATATTACTGAAGAAAAGCAACAAAAACTTATCGATATCTGGGACAAGGGGCGCTTATCACTGAAAGGAGAGAAAGAAACAGAGTTGCTTAATAAGTATAACGTTACGCTTGAACAATAATATTCACTTTATTGAACCCCCTAAAAAATTCGGAGCAAGAATGAACAATAAAATTGTTGGAATAGTATTAGTTGTCGTAGGTGTTGCTCTAGCGATCTGGGGTTTCAATGTTTACGACTCCGCAGGCTCGCAGATTACTCGCGCAGTGAGTGGGGATACTCCCATCGAAGCTTGGGCTGGAATGGTAGGCGGTGTTATAGCTCTCCTGATTGGCATCACAAAGCTAAGATAGATTTATGTCGTTAGAACTTTGGCTTTCAATTACTGCGGAAAAACCCTTGGCCGGCGTTGTTATTGGCGCCTGTCGAGGTCAATTGAAACTTCAACTCAAACGACTCGTCGCCCGTCTTTAGAATCGTGAGGGTTCCAATAAGGTCGGTGCCCGGCACGGGACTGCTTGTCCAAATACCGATTGCACTAGATGCGCCGATATTCTGAGTATCAGCAGTCCAGCCTTGCTCCTGAATCTGCCCTACAAAGTGTTCGAACATCGCCTCGACGCTCATTTCTACGTTGATATTCGCCTTTACTTCGATTGAATTACTTGAGCCTGACATCCCACCAGCGCCTAAAAATGGTCCAGATCTCCGAACTTCGGTGGCTGGCAGCTCCATTCGTGGCAAGTGCTGTTGAAGTCCGGCCAGTCCACCAACTCTTCGCCCCATTTGTTGCTGCTGCTCCGCCAGTTGATCTGCACAACTACGATTATCATTGGGAGGATTGGACGACAGAGTAACGACCCTTTGCTGTTCACTTGGGCTAAAGCTAGTGGTGAGGAAACCAAAGCTGTCATGGCAGAAGCGGGTATACCGTAATGGAGCATTCACAAACGCACTGACAAAGCCATTCTCTAAACCACCCATACTAGGCAATTCGAACTCTATATACCCAGTGTCAATGAACGCATCTCGCAGTATGGATTCAGTTTGATTGACCGAAAGTTCGGTGCGAAACACCGCGGCCACTCCAAAGCCTCGCTCGATACTGCCCATTAGGACTAGGTCGTCAGGGATATCAACGCTGGGGAAGTCACTGCTCAAGTCAGAAAAAATTCTAGGCTCACCATAAGGGGTATTGCCCATTAGCGCTTTAACAAGCTCGAGTGGAACACTATCTTCAAACTCCGTGTCCGCGAATGCTGATGGGGCGAGTGCAGTTACAATAATCGGCAAAAGAATGTTGCGAATCATTCTCTACTCCTTGATCGAAAAGCCACGAGTTTCGTGGTATACGATACTACGCCTTCGATAATCAGAAAGTAAAGTGTGGAGCAATATTGCCTTGAACTTACCGACTACAGCCCAGCTAACTCCTGCAACACTTCTTTGTATGTGGCTTGGGGTTGCGCACCAGTCATAGCGCTACGACGGTTGAAGATTACGGTAGGCACCCCGGTTACGCCCTGTCGCTGCCATTGCTGCTCTTGGCTCACCACGCGGCTGCGGCGCTCGCTGTCATCTAAGGCTAACGTGGCTGCAGCGGTATCTAAGCCCACGCTTTGCGCCTCTGCCAGCAAAACGGCGCGATCGGAGACATCTTTATGCTCCGTAAAGAAGGCCGCAAACAGGCGCTGCTTTAGTTGATTCTGCAAGCCATGCTCGTGCGCGAAATCCAGCAATACATGGGCGTCGCGGGTGTTCACTATCTTCATTCCGTCGAAGTAGTCGAATTCAAACCCATACTCCGCCCCAAGGGCACTAATGTGGGCTCGGGCTTTATCGCTGTCTTCGCGCTGGGCGCCGTACTTGCGCAGCACATGAGCGCGCAGCTCCTCGCCTTGCGCGGGCATGTCGGAATTTAGCTCGAATGGCTGCCACTCAATTTCCACACTGTCTTGCAGGCCTAGCTCGTTGATGGCGGCCTCAAGGTGTTTGTAACCTACGATGCACCAAGGGCACACCACGTCGGAAATGATATCCAGTTTAATCTTATCGGTCATTCGGGGGTTCCTCGTGAAGCCTTGCAATCATGGGCAGAAAAAATCAAATTACTCTGACCCCTTTGATCAGAAGGCGGTCATGCCGGTCACTGGTATGAAGCTCGCTACCAGAATCAGGTAGGCGAGGTTGAAGCATAAAAGAAAGTAGTGCACCACTCGATTATTGGTGAACAGAAGCCAGATAACCGAGAGGGTGACCAGTAAGGTGCCCGCCGAGCGGCCCATCCAGGTCTCCGCAAAATCGGGCAGCAAGGGGTCCGACGCTCGCGACAGGATTAGGAAAATGATTACCATGCAAAAAAACCAGTTCTTAGTCTGGAAATAATGCTCCTCCAAATCCATCTTCTGGAAGTAACGCAGGTCCGGGGTTAATACAAAGGTCAGCAGCACCATCATTACCGGCGCCGCCAGGAATAACACCATGGGCGCTACCTTCGTGAAGTTGTAAGCCTGATACTCCCAGAACCCTAAGTAGTGGTAGGTAATAATAATCAACAGCCAAAAAGACCAGCCAGCCAGTAGCCAAGGGTGCTTGACGCGGCTGCGCGCTCGGATGATTTTGCCCCAGCCCATCAGCAGTTCCGCCATGGCGAATGCAACCACCACAGAGACAAACATCATTATGAATTCGAACTTCGACAAAAGCGCTTTCTCCATTTCCTGTTCTGCGGTTACAGCCGGCGTCGTTGGCGCCCTATTCTACAGCACGCTCTAGCGCGCGCAGATATGCAGGCCTAGCCAGATTACGAGCGAGATAGGCTTGTAGGGTGGGCCAAGGCTTTAGCTGCCCTAGGCGCTCCGCAAGCGAGACGACATAAGTTATGCCGAAATCGGCGGCAGTAAAGTCATCGCCAAGAATATAGGGTGAGTCACCGAGCTGATTTGCAATGTACTCAAAGTGTAGTGGGATCTCTTTTTGGCTGTAGCCCTCGAAAGTGGCATGTGCCTGATCCGAGCGCAGAAGCAACATTTTAACGAGCAAGGGCAAAAACACGGAGCCCTCCGGATAATGCAGCCACTGCGTAAACTTCGCCCAATTGGCAAGGTCCGAACGTGATGGCGCAAAGCGGTTCTCGGCATCGAACTTCTCTAACAGATAACTTGTTATGGCGCTGGACTCTGAGAGGACAAGTCCCTCGTCGTCAATGACCGGCGATTTTCCTAAGGGATGGATTGCCTGCAATGACTCTGGGGCGCGCATGCTTTTTGGGTCACGGATGTAGACCTCAAGATCGTACTCTGCACCTAGCTCTTCTAGCTGCCAAACAGTAAAAATAGAACGCCCTATACGCAGGTGATGTAGTTTGATCATTGCTCGCTTTCTCCGATTTAGTTCGCGTTCGCATGTTAGCAGTGCATAGGCTACAGTTCACTGTTTTCCCTCTAACCGCTTTTAACTATGACGAACACTGAATCTATCAGTTACGGCTTTATCCTTCGCAAATCGTGGCCCATTATTCTGGCGAATGCCGCAGTCCCCTTGCTGGGTTTAGTGGATACCGCGGTAATCGGGAACGTGGGTAACGTCGCCGACCTTGGCGCTATTGCACTGGGCGCCTTGATATTCTCTTTCGTGTATTGGAGCTTCGGCTTCTTACGCATGGGGACCACTGGGTTTACCGCCCAGGCAGTAGGCGCAGGCAATGAAGAGGAAGTGCGGGCGGTATTGGGCCGCGCCCTACTGCTTGGCGGTGCGCTCGGCATTCTCCTAATTCTGTTGCAGTGGCCCATCTCGGCAATTGCTTTCTCGCTGCTCAGTGGTGGTGAGCAGATGGAAGCTCTGGCACAGCAATACTTCTCGATCAGAATCTGGGGCGCGCCTGCTACGCTGGCTAATTTCGCTTTGATGGGCCTATTGATAGGAATGGGCAACAGTAAGGCATTATTAATCGTACAACTCGCAATGAACGGACTGAATATCACCCTGGATGTGCTCTTCGCCGGCATGCTGGGATGGGGCGTCGAGGGCATTGCCATTGGCACCGTGATTGCGGAGTGGAGTGCGCTGCTTTTCGCCGGCACGCTTATTTATCGCGAGCTAGCAAGACGCAATTTTTCGGGCGCAAGCTTCTGGCCCAAAGCGCGCATACTCGACGCAATAGCGCTGAAGAGAACACTAGCGGCAAATGCAGACATCATGATTCGCACATTACTGATGATCTTCTCGTTTAGCTTCTTCATCAATCAGAGCGCTATCTTTAGCGGCGTGATACTCGCGGCCAATCACATCCTGATGCAACTCATTTCCTTCGCGGCGTTCTTCCTCGATGGTTATGCCTTTGTCGTGGAGGCCTTGGTGGGTACAGCGGTTGGCGCAAGGGATCGTCTGCACTTCGACCTCGCCATCAAACGTTCCACCGTGTTAGCAGGGATATCGGCGACGATTCTTGCATTGTTGATTTGGATATTCGGCGAGTATGCAGTGGCGCTGCTGACAGATCTCGAGGCAGTGCGCGCGGCTGCTAACAACATGCTGTTCCTAGCCGCCATCTACATCTTCTGCTCGTTTGGGGCATTCCAGCTCGATGGCATCTTTATAGGCGTTTCGCGCACCGCACAGATGCGCAATGCCGCATTCATGTCGGTCGCGGTTTTCTTGTTTGCATGGTGGTGGCTGGCAGAGCAATACGGAGTGAGTGGTCTGTGGTGGGCGATGATTATTTACGTAGTAGCAAGAGCCTTCGCGTTACTCCTCTACTACCCAGCGCTAAGGTCTTCGGTCGCTAAAGGACAAAATTAATGAAGACGGTCCTGAGTGTCTGGCATTAGATGCGGATCGAGTTCGATACGCTGCAGTCGACGCCCACTGAGCTCGATCATGCCCTTATAGCGCTCTTCCCCTGTGGAGGTGAATTCGAACCGATAGCGCCTACGCAATTGCAGAGCACCAGAATCGCCGCGGCGTGGCCACACGCCTTTAAGCACAATAGTCTGATCTAACAGCTGCAGATCAACTTGACGGAAGTGCTGATCAAGATACTGCAGGGCAAGTGTCTTGATCATATCTCCCTGCCACCAGAAGCTGACAAGAGAGACGGCAACTGCAGTCCAGAATATAGATGAAAGTGTAAGCATAATTTCCAGCGTGTGAGACGATTTCGGATACTGACAACTTAACTAGTTCCATCTGCAAAATCTACAGCTAGTCCCTCGTAATGGCGTACTTAGTTAGCCGCGACTTTGGAGGGGGCTTCGACTATGCTGTCAGTCAAGCGAAGGTAAGGGCGTATAGATTACGCACTCGGGGTAGAAAAGATCGATAAGCAAAAGGAGCCAGCTCTGATGAAACTGTGCTGCGTAAATTACTTTAGTAAAACTGCTGTGCTGCTAACTACGATTATGTTCGGCCTCGTAACGATGGCTCAAAGTGAATCTGAAGAATACCTACTACTTGAACACCTGCGAGTCATCGTCGGTGACGGCCCTGTACTTTCCGATGCGTCAGTATTATTGCGTGGTGATGCGATAGCCGCGGTCGGGACTACCGCAGAGTTGTCTATTCCCATTGGCACGCGACGAATTGATCTCACTGGGAAAACAGTGATGCCTGCGATGATCGATGCTCACGCCCATTTGGGCTATGAGGGCCCTACTAGTTGGGGTGCGCAGAATTACAATCTTGACAACCTTGTTGATCATTTGAATCGTTATGCTTACTACGGCTTTGGCGCCGTTTTCTCTGCCGGCAGCGACCCCGACGTATTTGCGCTAGATTTACAAAGATTGCAGGCCAGTGGTGAAATAGGTGGGGCGCGTTTTATATTTGCGGCTGGCATGGCTCCACCCGGCCAAGGTCCCAATAACCAGTTTCTGTCAGAAGCGCTGCAAGTCGAAAGACAAACAGGAAACACCGTGTTGCGGGGACTTGCTAGCCCAGAACAAGCCCGCGGTGCAGTGCAAGAAGTCGCGAATCTGCACATCCCTTTTATCAAGCTCTGGGTCGATGATCGCGGCGGCTCGCAGGAAAAGTTGCGACCAGATATCTATCGAGCTGCCATAGCAGAGGGCAATCGACTAGGCTTAGGTGCTGTCGTGCATCAACAATTTGCAGAAGATATGCTCGACCTGATTGACGCAGGAACACGCGGGTTTCTGCATGGCAGACTGGAAGAGGGTTTTACTGAGCAGATCGCGAATGCCGTTAAGCAGCACAATGTATTCATTGTTCCGAACTTGGGTTTGGCTGAGCTGCGCAGAGAGGCAATAGGTGACGACGAATTTCTAGCGCAGACCCTACAAGCACAGGTTGCGGAACGACTCTCGGCGTCCGCACAACGCCAAGCTCTGCCAGTGAGAAACCAGCAACTCGAGCAAACCCTACATAACAGCTTTGACTATATGCGTAATGCAAACGTCGATATCGTGCTGGGCACGGATGCCGGCGCTGTGCCCGACCACCCATTTGGCTATACCGGGCATAGAGAGCTTGAGATATTTGTACGCCACGGCATGAGCACGGCACAGGCACTTGCTGCCGCGACTAGCGTAGCAGCGCGAGCGTTGGGTTTGGTCAATGAGGGACAGATCAAGCCTGGGTTTCAAGCGGACCTGTTGATTCTCGACCGCAACCCTCTGGATGACATCCGCAATACCCGGAGCATTCATCAAGTGTATTTGCGCGGCGAGTTGATCGATCGAGAAGCTCTAGCCGCTAATTTCTCTGCAAATTGAATTGCCGAAAAATGAGAAACTGCCCCTCAAATCGCCTATCATCCAAGCACTGATGCCTCGGAGGCTAGCAAGTGAAGATTATTAAGATTGTATTGCAGGTGGTAGGTTTCGTGGTGTTGATAGGCGCAGTTGCGATTGGCACGCTACGCATTCAACGCAGCAGCGCAGACGGCGCAACGGTGGTGTTCCCCGGCGGAGAGATGCTGTCCGGTGAATTACATGTGGGGCCAGAACCAGACTGGAGCTTCACCGACGATATCTTCACCATCGAGCTTCAGCTCAACGACCCCATGTCCACACGTCGCATATTCATCTTGGAGAGCGAGGGTAAAATCTACGTGATCTCTGGCTACATGAAATCCTTTCTCGGCAAAATCTGGAAGCAATGGGCTTTCGACGCAGACGCGGGTAATGACCAAGGCGTTTTGCGCGTGAATAATGTGCGCTACCCAAGACAACTGGTGCGTGTTAAGGAGGGGGATGTGCTCAATGGCGTCGCTGCAAAGCTACTGGCTAAATACAACGGCGTGCCCACACCTGTCTCTGCACAGGCCATCGCCACTGCTAGAGCAGATATCGAAGACGGCAATAGCTGGGTCTTCGAACTCGTCCCGCGCTAAGGCCATAAGAACTCTATGTTACTGCTTGCCCCTGAATTGCTTCTTGGGGCTTCTCAAGGAAACCCATCATGACACTACGAAATTATCTTATTCTATGCGCTGCAGGTTCAGCGCTTACTATTTTAGTTTTGCTACTTTTCCCCAGCATTGGAGAAAGCATAGAGACTGCACTTATCGCCTTTCTCTCAGCAAACGCAACCTAAGGCATATAACAATAACGGAGTTCAGAAAATGCACACTTGCTCTTCCGTCTCGCAGCCACTGAAAAAGCTGCTCTCGCTAACTCTCGTTGCCTTCGCGTTGTCCTTAGGCGCCGAAAGCTTTGCACAAACAACCGCCAGCCCCGAGTCTGTTGGGCTTTCATCCGAGCGCCTCATTCGTATCGATGACGTGATGACGCGGTATAGAGACAATGATTACATTAGCGGCTCCATCACAGCGGTAGCTAGACACGGCGAGATCGTGCATTTCTCTGCGCAGGGCTACATGGACAGAGAGAACGCGATTGAAATGCGCGACGACGCAATCTTCCGCATGGCATCGATGTCCAAACCCGTCACCGGTGTCGCCATCCTGATGATGCTAGAGGAAGGTAAACTAAGATTAGAAGACCCAGTCTCGAAGTTTATTCCCGAGTTTAATAATACCACTGTCGCCATGCTTACTGATCCAAATGCTGAGCCTTCACGAGATCCTGATATCTACAGGACCCCAGCCTCTAGAGAGATTACCGTCCGCGACCTACTGACCCACACTTCCGGGCTTGCTTCTAGCGGAATTGCCTCGCGCACCACGTCGCGTTTGGCTCCTCGCTCTACCTCTGCAGATCTTGCGAGTTATATTCCAACCCTTGGCGCAGTGCCTTTAGACTTCCAGCCTGGCACTCAATGGCAATACAGCCTTCTTGCTGGTATCGAAACTCTGGGCCGCATCGTTGAGATCACCTCGGGCATGAGCTTCGACCATTTCCTGCAGGAGCGCCTATTTGGCCCCCTAAAGATGAACGACACGAGTTTTGTAGTTCCCGACGATAAACTGCCACGCCTCGTCACTTTGTATGAGCGCACCGACGATGGACAATTGACACGCCAAGACGAGACACCCTCTTGGCTGGATACCGAAACGCTTTTCTCTGGTGGCGGCGGGCTCTACTCCACTACTTCCGACTATATGCGTTTTGCGCAGATGCTATTGAACCGAGGCGAGCTCGATGGTGAGCGGATATTAGGCATACGCACTGTGGAGCTAATGGCGTCCAACCACGTTGGCGAACTGTACGGGCCGGCAGCAAATCGTGCCGAGGGCTTAGGTTTTGGTTTAACTGTCGAGGTAGTACTGGACCCAGTTCTAGCCAATACACGACGAGGCAAAGGCAGCTTCAGCTGGGGTGGCGCATTCGGCACGTATTTTTGGGTTGACCCCTTCAACGACCTAGTCGGCGTAATGATGATTCAAACCCCGAATGGCGACCTGCGAACCGACTTTATAAACGCGGTCATTCAAGCAATCGTAGAAGATTAATTTAGAAATAATAGGGGCTTAATCACGTGCAGAAAACAAAAACGAAGACAAAGTTCGGGAATCTATTCCTAGCGCTCCTACTGCTCGGCACAACGGCTTGCTCGGAGCCTTTCCTGTATTTCTCTGGCGGACGCCTAAGTGGTGTGGAGGCCCCAATGACAGAGATACCAACATCTAGCGGAGTAATGCAGATTGAGACGCTGCCTTCTGATCCTTATTCGGTCAATATTGGTTTTGTTCTACTCGATGGAGAAATCTATATTGACCCCGCACAAGACCGCCAGTGGTATCAGAATATCCTAGTCGACCCCGCAGTCCGAATTCGATTCAGCGGAAGCGATCTAGTTCACCCAATGATGACAGTTAGAGAAATGGATCCGGATATTATTGCGCAGTTCGATCCTCAGAGAATTATCTTGAGAGTGGAGCCACGCTAAGTTTACTGAAGTAGTTGATCGAATAATCCGATAATGATTTTATGTCGAGCTCGTAACGATTTAAGCTCATCGAATATTCTGGAATTTCCAACACGCGGCAAAATTTCGCTAATTTTCTGCAGCACTTCATCTTGGCCGTTCCTGATATATTGCATACGTGGAATGAAGCCTTGTATTGCCATACACTCTTCGAACTCACCACCTACTGCGTCACCCGCTTGCTTGCCCAAAATCTCGATACATTGCTCTAGCCCATCGCAATTTTTAGTGCCTTCGAAATGAATTTTCAGCAGGAGATCATGCCTGCGGCTGTTACCGGCCTGCCCCATCGAGAATCCACAGACTCTCGCTATTGCATTCTCTGTCTCTAGAGACTCCACAATGAAGGCAAAGAGCTCCTCATCACTGCAATGACCAGAGTAGTCGCCATTGAACTCACTCGCCATGCAGGGGCTAGAGCTCATCTCATGGTCGGTGAAGGCGAAGTCCTCAGGGTTCGCGATGCGCTGCATCGACACTCTCGCCTCCATCACCAACTGCTGTAGTCGATCAGCCGCGCTGCACAAACCGTGTATATCGCCACAGGAACGACCGGCGTAAAGTGCCATTTTCTCTAGCTCGCCAGTTGCGCCTTTCAAGGGAGAGTCTGTGGCAAAGAGAAAAACATCTTGTCCATCTTGCTCACCTATCTTCACGCGCTCCTCGCTTCTACACTGTTCAGGTGTGCTTGTCTCTGTAACGCTGTTACGCAACACTCTTACAGGAGCATCGTCCGGCCAGTTGATATGGAATGTTGTCGTGTACAGAGTGTCATCCGCCTTCGCGTCTATCACTCTTTGCTTATGATAGCTGTGGGCATTTGATTCGAAAGTCGCTAGGAAAGCGCTACCACAACTAACCCCTTGGGCACCGAGCATCATAGCGGCGACAATAGCCTGACCCGTGGCGATACCCCCCGCTGCGATAACTGGAACCGCGCTGAAGCGGCATATCTCGGGTAGAAGAGTATAAATACTCTGGTTAGCCCAAACATGGCCACCGGCCTCTACACCCTGCACAATCAAAATGTCGACGCCAGCGGCCAATGCCCTATGGGCATCCGCAACACTGCCCACCTGATGAATCACCGTGATACCTACGCCCTTAAAACGCTGTACGACCTCGGGCATCACGTCCCAGAAAAGGCAAACAGCTGCAACTTTCATCTCGATTAAGGTTGCAACCTGTTGCTCCAAAAGCGCAGGCGCTGTTGCAGCGGGAACTATGTTAACCGCAAAGGGCTTGTGGCTAAGTGCACGATACTGCGTTACTTGCGCGCGAATGAATTGCGGGCTTTCACGTACCATGCCCATACAACCAAACCCACCCGCCTCACTTACCGCTGCGGCTAACTCTGCACGCGCGACCCCACCCATGCCAGCGCAGAGAATCGGATACTCACAGCCTAGCAGATCGAGCAATGGCGTATGCAGCGAGAGAGCAGTTGTGACAGTGTTAGATAAATCGTGGATAGACATAGTAGCGAAACCGAAGGGCAGTGGAATATTCGAAGAGTATTCTAACTCCACTGGCGATTCTAAACTTACTCTTTTGACCTAAGAATTGGAAATAGGATCAACGCCAACAACATACTTGCAATTTCTCCGCTCGCTCTATGACCCACCCACACTATTCGCCAACTCGTGACGGAATGTCATTTCTTGTGACTTCGCGTTGACAGTGAGTGTATATGCACTCATATTGCGTGCATATACACCTATAATCCGGAGTTTCACATTGAGTGCCTTAGATATTCCTTGTTATTCCTTTACCGCCCGACACGCTAGTCGGCATCTTGCGCAGTTCTATGAACGCATGATTCTCGGTAGTGGTATTCACATTCAGCAGTTCACAATATTGGCAATCATCAAACACAAAGGGCCCTTAAGTATTATCGAACTTGCACAAGAGCTGGCCATGGATAGAACTACTCTGGCTCGCAGCTTAAGCCCCATTGAAAGGGATGCTTATATCTCGATCGCAAATAACAAAGAGGATCGACGCATTCGCATTGTTTCGATCACCCCAAAGGGCAAAGACAAACTCGAAGTCGCGATCAAACTATGGCGGAAGGCACAAGCGGAGTTCGAGTCTCGCTTCGGAGTCGAGCGGGCGGCAAAGCTGCGCGAAGAATTGCGCGCTGCGGCAGAAGCGGTAGCTGCTTAGCAAACTAAATCAATCAATAACAATAAATCGGTATTAAATTATGCATCGAAAAATAGTCAGACCACTTTCCCTACTCTATGTATCCATTCTTTCTGTCCATGCATTTGCGCAAAGCGCTGAAGAGAACTCGAACGTTACTTATCCAAGCGCCTATTTTGCAGAGTACGCACCAATTACGGTGAACGACATGCTCAATAGAATTCCTGGCATCAACCTGGTCTTGACCACTAGCAGCTCATCTTCCTCGTCCGATCGCGGCCTAGGCTCTAGCGCACAGATCCTCATCGACGGCAAACGCCTAGCGGGCAAGGCCAATGAGGCCAGTAGTCAGCTCGACAGAATCGCGGCAAACGAAGTGGACTACATCGAGATCATCAGGGGTAGTTCTAGCGATCTAGATGTACAGAACAGTGGTCAACTAGTGAACATCGTTTTGCTAGAATCACTGTCGCGCTCCAGCATTTCCACAGAAGTGAATGCTACCCATTTTGCCGATGGCAGCGTAGAGCCAGGTGGCTCACTAGCGTGGAGCGGACAGTCAGGAAAATTGACTTACCTGCTTAGCGGTACTATCTCTTCAGCTTATGAACATACCGAAAGCTTTGAGCACAGTCTCAACGCCGACTTCTCGCCGAACGACACAGTCGCCTATGATCGCTACAGAGAGCAGACCAACTACTCGCTCAACTCAAACGTATCCTATGCTCTTACAGACAATGACAGAATTGCATTCAACGTGCTCTACAATGAGAGCAATCCCCCAGTAGAACTCTTTCGTGTCGTTACAGACCTCAACGGAGCTACCCCCGTCCCGAGCTATGAGCGAGAGGATATTCCCGCTACATCTGACAACTGGGAGTTTGGCGGAGATTACGAACATAGCTTTGCTGGCGGCAATCGCTTCAAGGCATTGTTCATCGTCAATGAGAAAAATACCGATACGCTGCGCGAACGCTTCGTATCAACATCTCTTGGCGGCGCAGAGACTAAGAATCTATTCCTCTCCTCCCAAAGCCGCTATAGCGAGCGCATTGCGCGTAGCTCCTACACCTTGAGCCTGCGCGAGGGCCAAGGCTTGGAGCTCGGTATCGAAGCGGCGCAAACCACTCAAGATTCAGTGCTCAAACAAGGTGTACTGCGCGCCACCGGTGCTAATCCTGCCTTCGGGGGTCTCACACCTGTTCCCCTGCCCAACGCAGACTCCACGGTAGAGGAGATTCGCTACGAGCCCTTTGCCATTCATAACTGGCAGCTATCCCCTCGCATGTCGCTCGAGAGCTCTCTAGTCGCAGAGTTTTCCGAGATCGAGCAGAATGCAGACGGCCATATCAAACGCGATTTTCAGTATCTAAAGCCAAAGCTCGATTTCCGTTTCAACATTAGCGGCTCTCTACAATTGCGTACGACACTAGAGCGCAATGTCTCACAGTTAAGTTTTGCCGATTTCTCTCGCGCCACCAACGAGCGGGACGACGATCAGGACACAGTTGCGGGCAATACTCAACTTGAACCCGAAGAGAGTTTACGTGGGGAGGTCACACTAGACTATCGCTTGCCTAATGACGGCGGCGCGCTCAATGCGAAATATTTCCACTACGAGTACGACAACAAGATCGGTAAAGTGGATATCTCTACACCAACAGTATTGCAGTCCACGAACGGAAATATTGGCTCAGCGGCAACCTACGGCATCATTCTAAATGGCAGCGTTAAGCTTGGTTTTGTCGGTCTTCCACAGGCACTGCTGACAGCATCGGCCACCATTCAGGAGTCAGAGTTTCACAACGATCCGATGATTGCCGTGGAGCATGGCTTTCCTCCATACGATAGAGGTAATTACCGCGTCAGCTATCGTCACGACCTGCCCGCCTATCAGCTGAACTATGGCCTTAACTACACCGGACGTTGGCAGGGCGGGCGCATCCTCTATGACATCGACAATCGATACAATCTTGCTCTAGCACACGATCTCACGTTCTATGTCGAGAAGGTTGGTTTCGCGGGTCTCACCTATCGTTTCGAGGCCATCAACATGACTGACCACGAGACCTGCCCTAAACGAGTTCGCTATGTCGGTCATATCCTCAACGACATTCCCAAGGAGTTTGAGTACAGCTGCTCTACTACAGGCAGACGTTTCGCGTTCAAAGTGCGAGGAAACTTCTAGCGTACTAACCTCTGCTGTCTGGAAATACTAGACAGCAAGAGGAAGCCTTATTGTTGCAACACAGCCTTGCCCATCTTGACGATTGGCAAGGCTTAAGTCGCCATCATGTGCTTCAACGATCTGCTGGCATAGAACCAGCCCAATGCCCGAACCACTCGCCTTGGTGGTATAGAATGGCGTGAAAACATTCTCAATATTCTGTATACCGGAGCCATTGTCAATAACTCTCACCACTAGCGCAGAGCCATGCGCCAGCCACTGCACTTCGACTAAACTACCACTTGCAGCGGCCTCTACCGCATTCTTAATTAGGTTGATTATGACTTGCTCTATCTGTGCCTGGTCGATTGCTAAAGTCACCTGCTTGCCTTCGAAACGTATCTCGTTGCCTGGAAACAATTTGCTCAAGCCCGCTAAGCATTGCTGGAAATCTGTAGCCTTTCGATCAGGCTCTGGCAGTTTTGCAATTTCATAGTAGCGCTGCACAAACTTGGCGAGTGAGTCTGCCCGATGGCCGATAATATTCATTCCCTCGGTTAGCTCTCGTTTCAGCTCCGCATCGGTTTCCCGCTTCTGGATCTGTGTGTTTAGCGTTGCGCTAAAAGACTTCAATGGCGACAGCGAATTATTGATCTCATGGCTCAGCACCCTTACTAGATTGCGCCATGCACGCCTCTCTTCCAAGCGTAGAATCGACGAAAGATTAGTAAGGAACAACAGATTGTGAGTATCGCCGTCAGTTATGAAGCGTTCAAGATGCAGCCTATAGCGACCTCGCACTTCCTGAAACTGCAGTTCTTGTACTTGGGTTTCGCCAACCTTCAGTTCGTTGGCGAAATCAAGCAAAGGGGGCAGCAACAATTTCCCAAGTTGGTCTTCTGGAAAATTCAATAGTCGTCGTGCTGCGGGATTGATCAGCTGTATCGTCTGGCGCTGATCCCAGGCGATGATGGCCACGTCTATTTGATCGACCACTTTCTTTACGAGCAGCTGGCTTTCTTCGGACTTCAAGCGCTGCTTGTACAGGGTATTGGCGAGATCATTGATAGTTGAGATCAAGGCGCCGAACGCACTGTCTCCGAATCTGCGCGACCCCCTGAATGAATAATCTCCCTGCACAATCGCCTCTAGCAGATTATGCAGGCTACGAAATTGATACTGCGACTGCCTCCAGACGCTCGACACGCAGTATAGGGTGAGAAAAAGTAGTAGGAAGACCACAATTCCGTTTAAGTAGGCTGAGACTTCGAAATAGAAAAGGAGAAAAACCACTAGGCTCGATGGGATCAAATTAGCGAGCAGGGTGAGTAGAGTGAGCTGACGCTCTATAGAGCCATGCAAACCTTTGCTAGCAAAACTCGCCCCATCACCGTTGCTCTTTTTCTCTTGAGACAAGGGCTTCTCCCCTACACCGGGTTCAGTTCAGGCCATGCTTCTTTACATGACGATAGAAAGCGCTCTTAGATAGGCCCAGTGTCTGTGCCGCCTGAAGACTATTACCCTGACATTGAGCAAGGCGACGTTCTATGATTTTTTTCTCTATTTGCTCCAAAGTAAGATCCTGCCACTCTTGAGCAGAATCATCGCTGTGGGCAACTCCACTCTGGCTTAGACCTAAGATCGGTGCGTCAATCACGTCTCGCGCAAGGATCGCCGCGCGTTCGACCACATGTGTCAATTCTCTAACATTGCCTGGCCAACTATAACTACGCAATGTTTGCTGCGCTTCTGCACTAAAGTGTAGCGATGGCTTATTGTATTTCCGTTTCAATGCATCTAGTAGGAATTCCGCGAAAGGAAGAATGTCTTCCCGGCGACTACGCAGAGGCGGTATTTCGATAACCACAGTGTTGATACGATAGTATAAATCTTTTCGAAAGACCCCATCAGAAACTGCAGTCTCTAGATCGCAATTAGTAGCGCAGATCAAACGACAGTCAGCGACTTGTGTTTGCGAAGATCCTACCTTCTCAAAGTGATAGTCTTCCAATACACGCAATAGCTTCGCCTGCTGCGAATGAGGCGTGTTGGCGATCTCGTCGAGGAACAGAGTACCACCATCGGCCAACTCGAAACGGCCTATTCGTGACTCTCGCGCATCGGTGAATGCCCCCTTGATATGCCCGAACATCTCACTCTCGAACAGGGTTTCGGTGATAGCGCCCATGTTGACTTTAATCAGCGGCTTTTCTGCTCGCTCGGACAGTTGGTGGATGCGGTTGACCAGGAAACTCTTGCCTGTCCCGTTCTCTCCGGTCAATAGTATGCTGGCACTAGTGTATGCGACCTGTTCGATTTTACGCATCGCCTCTTGCATTGCAGAGGAGCGACAGAAAACCTCGTCGCCTGCTTGCTCGATCTCGCCACGCAGTATTCTGTTCTCCTCTGTCAACTGACTGCTCTTGCGCTCCGCCTTAACAAGGCGAGACTGGTTTCTCAAGATAGAGACCAGCCGTTCGTTCTCCCAAGGCTTTTGCAAAAAATCACTGGCACCAGCTTGCATCGCTTTAACAGCGGTCTCTATGCTGCCCCAGGCTGTCATGGCGATTATGGATATGCTGGGGTCCGTTGCATGGATCCGCTCGATCAATTCTAGGCCTTCGTTTCCGGAGGTCGTGTCCTTGCTATAGTTCAGATCGATCAGCACGGCGGTGAAACGCAGCTTACTAATGGCGTCGATAGCCTGTTGTACAGAGCCAGCGGTGGTCACCTCGAAGCCTTCGGTCTGCAACAGGTAACGTAGTGCAGAGACCACATCAGGGTTGTCATCGGCGACTAGAATTGGTTCTTTCATAACATCCCTTTATTCTTTACAAACACCGCGCATTATCTTTGAAAACTATAGTGGGCGAATTCGCCTCTGGTCTCAAGAACATTCAACAATACGCTTATTGCACTATTGATGGCGCAATAATTCACTCGGCTCTTTACGCAACAAGGCCTTGATGGGCAAGTAAATCGCTAGAAGCACACATACAAGTAATAACAGAAAAGCTAGCAGCACCGATGACAAGCCAGGCAGTATGTACTCTGGCCCCGCCGCGCTAGCAATCAGAAACGAAACAGGTGCACAGATTAGGCTAGCGATTGCAATGCCTAGTAGTGCCTGCTTAGCTCCCTGTAGGGTAAATGAACGGCTTACCATGCTGTCGGTGGCACCTAGCGCTCGGCGAGTACCAATCTCTTGTGTACGCAAGGCGATGGAATTCTTGGTGAGCCCAAATACGCCAGCAATGGACACGAGAAACGCGAACATCCCGATCGCGGAGAACACTGACACTGCGGTTAGTAGCACCACACTTGTTTCCTGTCGGGTCCGCACCCAGCTTATAATATTGAAATCGAGACCCGAATTGAGCTCGAGTAGCGTATCGCCCAGAATCTTTATCGCGGCCTGCTCCGCGATTGGGCTGCGAATAATCGCAGAGATGTATTGGGAGTCCATCTGCCCTAGAGGCAGGTAGACCATGTCGTACTCTTGCTTGAACATATTGTCGCCATCGATAGGGGAATCACTCACCATCCCCATCACCGTGAACGACTGAGTCTGCCCGCGCTGATCTGGGATACCAATACGCAGATTTCTACCAATCGGTGACTCCCCCGGCCAGAGCCTTGTCGCTAAGGAACGGCTCACCATTGCGGCGGGCACGCTGTTAACACGATCGCGATCCCCGAGCAGCCGCCCTTCGAGCAGACTTGCACCAAGAAAGCCGATATCGCCAGAGATAATCTGCACAAGCGACGTGGGTTTGTCCTGCTCACTGAGATAGCGCACTCCATCCAGCTCAAGCGTCTGGCGGCCCACTACCCCCGCGAGCAAGACATCACTTGTATCCGGGTGCTGCTCCAACCTTGCCTCTAGGGTTTGAAAGAACTGCAAGCGCTCTTCGGCGTTTGCGTATTGCCCATATGTATCGACCTCGGAACTGTATATCCCATTAGGCTCCACCAACCGAAAGGTGTCCCCCATCGACCATAAACCTACGCCAAATATAATGAAGGTATAAAGCAGAATCGAAATTAACGAGACGGCCACAACAACGAGTGACTTACTAAAACGGCTAGTTTTAAGTCCAATCGCCCCACGTGTCCCATCTTGCATCATAGAGTTAAAATTACCATTGATTAGTCTCCAGGAAGGCAGCGCACTGGTGACGGCAACAGTGAATACTGCAAATATAGTTGCCAACAGTAAGGTGAAACCGTCTACGCCAAAGTCCATCCAGAACTCCAAGCCATCTTCCGTAAGTATCGCCAACAGAAAGATATTAAGTGCCTCAAGGCATAAGCCAGTAAACATTAACGCCAAGCCAGTACCTACTATGGCAATCACAATACTCTCGCCCATGGTCTGCATCATCAATCTTAGTCGTGGCGCGCCTAATGCAACCCTAATAGAAACATCTTTCAATTTTTCATTGGTGCGCGCCAGCAATAATGTGCCGACGTTAATGCAAGCTAAGAGGAACAGTATGAAGGACAAAATGGCCAACACCGAGAACGCTAACTTATTACCAAACCCATGCATATTCTTCATAGGCAAACTCGTCACAAATCCTGAGTCGCTCTGATTGATAATGCGTTGGAATTGCGTATAACGTTCATCTTCGACATAGGGATATAACTGTCGAATACGGCTGATCAAGTTGGATATTTCTTGGCTCGCCTGAGCGCTCGACACACCCTCTTTGCGATAAGCAAAAGGTGAAACCAGTGTCATATCGTTCACGACAGGATTGATCAAACCCTGCCCTGCAGGCACCCAGATATCGGTCCAACGTGGAAACGTGAAACCTTGCGGCATGACCCCTACTACGCGAGTGGCTTCCCCTGCAAGATCTATATAGCTGTCGATTATCTCGGGATCTCTGTCGAATGCGAGCGCCCAGAAGTCGTACGCTAACACCGCCACTGGCATGGCCAGCGGGTCTTGATCGGATTCCTGCAACACTCTTCCTAGGAGCGGGCCACTCTGCGTAAAGCGGAACATATTGTGCTCAGTTTGCGCCACCATCGCTGCATGAAACACTTCGTCGGATTGCACGAAAACCCCGTACTTCATGTAGTAGACTCCCACATTCTCGAGGGTCTCAATTTCATCTCTGATCGCAGCGAACTCGAACGCTTTCAGTGGAACACAGCTGCCAAACTCTCCTTCGCTACAGACCTCGACAATGCGATCACCATTGGGTAGATCGACATCTTTGAAACCCATGGTATTAATGAAGGATAAGGTGAACAGGCTTATGCCTAGGCCGCCGGCGAGGACTATGATGGATAGCAGCGCGAAGCCGGGGCTCTTGGCAAGTTGTCGAAAGGTATACTTTATATCGGAGACGGAGAGCAGCATGGCATTTCCCTAGCAATGATTTTAGGAAGGATCGAGAAAGACTAGCTTGTCGCCGCCAGCGTCCTCTCACTCGTGCTACGAGCCTCGTCTGATACGACCTGGCCATCGAAAAGTTCGATATAGCGATCTGCTCGTCGAGCCGATACCGGGTCATGGGTGACCATGCAGATCGTGGCGCCTTGCTCATGCAACTTCTCCAGCAAAGACATCACAGACTCAGCGTTCTTGGAATCGAGATTACCGCATGGCTCATCCGCCAGAATCAGGGACGGACTTCCTCCTATTGCCCGCGCGACTGCAACACGCTGCTGCTGACCACCCGAGAGTTGCGATGGGAAGTGATCTTTGCGAGAAAGCATGTCAACTGTTTCGAGTGACTCCAACACGATTCTCTTGATGTCTTTGTCAGAAAGATCGCTGCGATAAGTCAGTGGCAGCTCGATATTCTCGTAGACTGTTAGGTCGCTAATCAAGTTGAAGGACTGGAATACGAAGCCGATTTCTTTATTGCGTAGACGAGCTCTTTCATCTCGATCTAGGCTCGACGCATCTTGCCCTGCCAACAGGTATTCTCCCGACGTTGCTACATCTAACAAGCCGATAATCGATAACAGCGTGGACTTACCACACCCAGACGCTCCGGTGATTGAGATGAACTCGCCCTTACGGATCTGCAAGTTGATATTCTGTAAAGCATGCGTCTCGAGCGTTTCGATAGAATATACTTTTCGGATAGCTTTCAATTCAATGAGACATGGCGCTGTCATAGACTCGTCCTTAGCGGATAAATATTCTTTCGTGAGTATTAAATGCATTTGGGTCGGACACGATGATGCGGTCACCGGCCTGCAGCCCCTCGAGAATCTCCACAGATACACTGGACGCCTCGCCATAGCGAACGTTGACTCTTTGCGCAATGTCGCCATCGGCATTGAGTCGATAGACGCTTGCTTCGGAGTTTGGTCGTGCGAACACGGGTCTACGTACAGAAAGAGTATCGGGGACATTTGCGACGCTAATGCTGGCCTCAATATTGAGATCAGGTCTTACTTCTTTGGGCAAAACTCCCTGCAGCTCGATCTCCACCAGAACTGAGCCATCGATTACCGCAGGGTCAATGCGCGATACGAAGCCCAAGATTTCGCTACTGCGCGTATCGACTTTCGCGGGCATGCCAAGTTGAATATCATTGACCTGTAGTTCTTGGATCTTCACCTCGGCCACCAGTTGGTCCGGACTGGCGATGCGAGTGATATTCTCACCTTGCGAGAGCTGCTGACCTAACTCCAGATTCATCTCCTGAATGATGCCTTCCACGCTGGCCCTTACTTGTAAATTGTCTACTTGATCGCGTACTTTCTGCAGTTCATTGGCTGTCTTGGAAAGCCTAGTCTCGTCTGCCTCTGAGTTCGCCTTTAGCGACTCCTTACTCTGGCTCACTCGCTGTAGCTGCATATCCCAACGCTGCTTTAATTTCTGGACCGATAACTGCGTGCTCTCATAGTCTAGGCGGGAGATTATCTGCAAACCCTTCGACATCAACTCTGTTTTCGCATCGAGGTTCATCTTCAAGGTCTGATAGTCGATCTCAGCAGTAGCTGCCTCAGTCTCCAAGTCAAGCGAATGCGTCTTACGCTCAACTTGGTTGGCCTGCACATCCGCCCTATGTGCGGCGTATTCCAGCTCAGCATCCCTCAAGTCCTGCAGCAACTGAGGATTAAGCAGCTCTACTAGAACATCGCCCTCGGCCACATGATCCCCTGGCTTAGCGAGTATGCGGCTTACCCTGCCCTGAGTCTGAGCACCAATCCAGTAGACGTCTCGCGACACCAACTGCCCATAGCCGCGCACGGATACCGACAAGTCGCCAGCGACAACTTCGCCGATGAGTAGACTATCTCGAGTGGTGATGTAACTTACATTACGGTATTTGCTAGCGATCGATGCAGTAGCGACCAATACGAGTATGATTACAGGTAGCCACCAGTAGCGCCGGTAGATGTTCTTCTGTTTTGTGGTTTTTACAATGTCCATGCGTTAGGAATAGCAGCTTTCATGCCACATGCCTATCTAGTTGTAATATAAGCAATAATTGTATTTTCAACTAGAAAAGACTTGGTGAGTTTCCCGATTCCGGCACGCGATCTCGCCACACGACTTCCCATTATTGGGAAGACAGTAAGGCAACAAGCCTTTGCCTTAACTTAGTGCGTATCTTGATCTACTCCAGCTCCGTGTTCGTTTAACTATTACACGACATCAATAAACTAAGATTCCGAAGGAAGATCACAATGATGCTAGGCAAAGCGGTTCTGGGTATCTCAGCATTGGCGTTCATTGGCTATGGATTCCTTAGCCTCCTTTCACCCGGGATTCCCGCTAGCTTCGCTGGCATTCAATTGAGCAATGGGGATGCCTACGCCGAGGTAGGCGCAATGTATGGCGGCCTACAAACGGGTATCGGGCTGTTCTGTGCCCTAGCTTTGCTCAAAGCAGAGTTCTATCGTTCCGGTCTGATGTTGCTCGTTCTGGCTATTGGCGCCCTAACACTCGCCCGCCTTATTTCCTTACTTACAGCACCCGATCCTGTTAGTGTTTACAGCTATGGGGCATTTGGATACGAACTCGCCACAACCCTAGCCGCGTTAACGGCGCTACTAAAAAAATAATATGACTCAACACGAATACATCTTCATCGCCGTCTCCATCATTCTCGGCCTC
>CAXBOY010000034.1:0-29561 GCA_963977405.1 uncultured Gammaproteobacteria bacterium | reverse complement strand
AACTGCCTCCTCGAGAAGCTCACCTAACAGTTGACCTCTGCGCCGTTCAGACTCGCCGGAGATGGTGATCTGTGCATACTGATCTATAAAACTGTCCGTCTTGGAGTCAGCGCTTGAAGTAGATGCCGTAGCACACAAAGTAAGCAGCACTGCGATACAACAAAGCAAATACTTAGCATCCCCTTTAACGAAACTAACTTTCCATAGAATCATATTAAAACCTCATAATTAAGTAAGCCGCTGAGTTTTCTAAACCACAGCAAGTAGAAAACACTGATAGCAAGATACATTCCAAACCACTAAGTATTTGAAATGAAAGCATTAATTTGAAGTTATGCGGAAGGATTGCCCAGAATTGATTACTGAAAATGGGACGCTTATTCACTAATGGGAATTTGCTTCGAAGAGGGGGCGGATAAAGTTGGTTTAGTATGTGCTCTTTAGCTAGGCTATTACTCAAACGCACTATTTACTAATTTGATCCTGTACTTAGTGAGCTAAAATCTCTTAATTGCTCAAAAAGAAAAAGCCCCAGCCATGAATATAGCCGGGGCTTGATCGTTTAGAAGCGCGAATCCGTCATTGTTACTACAATGAGTCGATATACTCGTTCACTTCCTGCTTAGCCTGTTCTATGAAAAAAATTTAAGAATAAGCGGCGAATATTGCGGCTGTGTAATGAAAGACACAGCCGCAAGCGCCTCGGCAGAGATCAATCAGATAGAACTAACGCTGTTTGATTCTTCCATGTCATCAACCGCGTCGACGATCTGCTGATACTGTTCTTCGCCGATAGGAGCGGCGTTAACTACATCGCTATCATCGAACTCAACTTCTGGGATTGCTCGCTTAACATCGGCAGTGGTCACTGTCTCAGTTGCGCTTTGAAGCTCAAGTTGTGGCACCGCTGTAGTCAGCTCTTGAGTATTCAAAGTACCGTCCTGGTTGGTATCGGCCTCACTGAATGAAGGATGATCGCCTGCTAATGCAAAGCCTGACGTGGTAAGAAGTATTGTAGATGCAATCAATAATGACTTTTTCATCGTTGTATCCTCACAGTTATCAAAAGTTCATGAATTTGTACTTTTTCCATGTACGCATCAGTGATATAGCAAGGCCTATGCCAGCGAAGAAATATGCATTCAAAACAACGACTTGCTAATTCCACCTAGGCAATTAGGGAGAATAGATGTCGTGCTGGGGGAACACATTTAGGCACGGTTTTGTAAGTAGTTGATTTTAAAAACCTTAAGTGTTGGGTAACGTTCGAGCGCTGCAACACGCCACGGGCATGTCCATTCGCAGTTTTAAATTACTCATAACTAAGTTTGGCGGCCTTTCCAGAGAATATTCGGTAAATGAAAAAGGTATAGATCAGAATCATTGGAACGGTGATCGCAATGCCGATAGAAGTAAAACGAAGAGACTCAGTCGAGGATGCGGTATCCCAGATCGTCATCTTATTGATCACGATATCCGGATAGATGCTATAGGCCAGTCCCAGTGCCGACATCAAACAGATTATGATAAGTGACACGAATATCAGCCAGCCGAATCCCGCCTCCAGTATCCGCTCGTGCCACAGCACCCAAACGATTACCGCATAGGCAATCATAGTAGTGATCGGGATAGGAAACAGACCGATCGCCGCCGGCAGTGTGAACCATTTGTCTGCGATAATTTCGCTGATAAGTGGCGTGGCGATAGAGATCAGAAATATTCCGATACCCATAGGGAAGACGGTCCACCGCGCCCACTGAATCGACTTGCGGTAAAGCGACCCTTCTGCCTTCATGATCAACCAACCACAGCCTAACATTATGTAGAGTGCTGGTAGGGCTAGCGCGATTCCAGCAGAGAATGCATAACTTAGAAGGCTAGACTCTAAACCCATCACATAGGATCCAAGCATCCATCCCTGACTAGTAGCGGCAACGAGTGAGCCTACCGTGAATAATCTGTTCCACATGCTACGGTTTTTAGTTTTTGCCTTGGCGCGAAAATCGAATGAGACCCCTCGCAGCACCAAGCCCATCAGCATTAAGGTGGCGGGAAGATATAGCGTGGTAAGTACCAGTCCATAGGCCGCTGGAAAGCCAATCATGAGCACCCCAACCCCCAACACTATCCAAGTCTCATTCGCGTCCCAGAAGGGGCCAATAGAGGCAATCATCTGATCCTTTTCTTCCTCGTCGGCAAGCCCTAGCAATATGCCAACACCGAGGTCGTAGCCGTCTAAAATAATATAGATCAACAAGGCGAAACCGATGACCGCTACGAAGAACAATGGTAGCCAATATTCCATTTTACTCACCTCCCTGTGGACTAGCGGTGAAAGAGCCGTCGCTTGTTTGTGACTCCTGCGCCTGTTGCTGCAGTGTCGACAATGAGCGCGCTGGCTTCGATGCCAAATAGTGAATGGTCTTTAGGTAGGAGAAGAATAAAAAGGCGTATAGGCAGAGATAGGCAATCAGCGTGGTCAACATCATGCCACTGCCATGTTCCGCCACAACCTCTTCTGTGCGCAGCACACCATATACAATCCAAGGTTGCCGGCCTATCTCGGTGACATACCAGCCCGCTAGTACCGCGATCCAACCCGAGTAAGTCATCAAGGAAATCATCCTTAATGGCAACGGCCTATCGGCCTTGCCTCGCCACAGCATGTAAGAGGCACTCCATGCAACAAAGAGCATTAACAAACCAACGCCAACCATGACACGGAACGCCCAGAACACCGGGCTAACCGGCGGATGTAGACCTTCGAACTCGTTCAAGCCCCTTATTTCACCATTGATGTCATGGCTAAGAATCAAACTGCCTGCCTTGGGAATCGCAATCTTAAATCGTGTAGTACGCGTCTCCTCATCGGGAAAACCGAACAGGGTCAGTTCCGCACCGCGCTCGGTCTCCCAAATTGCTTCGATAGCCGCAAGTTTCGCTGGCTGATGCTCAAGAGTGTTGAGCCCATGCAAATCGCCGACGAATATCTGCAGCGGCGCCAGAATCGCCGCCATATAGATGCCTGTCCTGAGCACCTTCCATGTGGCGGGCCCATCGACATTATGACGTACACGCAAAGCACTAATGCCGGCGACGAAGAAGGCACTTGTTAACAAACAAGCTATCAGCATATGGGTGAAGCGATACGGGAAAGACGGGTTGAAGATAATCGCCCACCAGCTTTCTACCATCATCACGCCGTTCTCTATAGTGTAGCCCGTGGGGGTTTGCATCCAGGAATTGAGGCTCAGAATCCAGAATGCGGAGAAGGTAGTGCCAAGTGCCACAAGAGCCGAGGACAGCAGATGCACGCGATTCGACACACGGTTTTTGCCGAACAGCATGATGCCGAGGAAAGAGGCTTCAAGAAAGAATGCGGTAAGCACCTCGTAACCGAGTAGCGGGCCGGCGATATTGCCCGCCGTCTCCATAAAACCCGGCCAATTAGTACCAAACTGAAAACTCATGGTGATCCCAGTCACCACACCCAGCGCAAATGTCAGCGCGAAGACCTTCACCCAGAAGAAATAGGCATACTCCCAGTCCTTGTCTCCACTCAGGGTAAATCGGGTACGGAAGTACAAGAGAATCCAGCACAGGCCGATGGTGATGGTAGGAAACAGAATGTGAAAGCTGATGTTGGCGGCAAACTGAATGCGTGCCAAAACAAACGGGTCGAAGGTCATTGTGGATTCCTTACTTAGCTCGGCTGCATAGCTGCAGTGCCGCGGACCTAGCAATTAGACAACAATCCCTTTGCAAAGCGTGTGCCGTTTAATTGTAAACGACACAACTCATGAATTACTTAGGATTATTAGGATAGCAGGAATGATGGGATAGCGCGCCTACGCCATAAATGACTATGCGATTGCTATTTATGTCAATTTTAGTGCTAAGAACGGGAAGCGCTAAAACCTTTACAGACAAAGCAGTACCCTGTGGCGGCTTTGCAGACGCCACATCACTTATAGATCTACTTACTGCATCAACTTTGCGTTACTTCTCGATCTTGCTCATCTGCTTGCCACAGCAGATCTCCGAGTGCGGCATAGTACTGGGGCAAGGACAACCCTTGATGTAAACCAACTCGGCTTTACAAGAGTCACAAATATAACGATCACCAGTTTCTCTAGACATCTTCTTGATCTCCTTCTCGGTTGGGTTTGCTGTAAAGCCAGAAGTGACTCCACACCATCATATTCTCAGAAGTCACTCTCAACAAACGTGCGCTAAATCAATAATTCTGCGTTCTAGCCCGGCATGTGTCATTTTTATGTATTTTCGATAGCACGCTGTCATCAAAATCGACAAAAAATATCAACTTTCTGCCCGCTAGTTGCAACATTGCGCCACTACAGTTCTTTCCCGAAGCACAGCCAATGAGACTCAATTTGCTTGGCCTCAATAACCGTGTCTCATCTTCTTATGTTGATTAAAAAAACATTATCTAAAGCCAAACTACTTCAGGCAGAGGTTGCGTATGTTGCTCCAAGATATTCCCTTCAAGAAAAACTCCAGCAAACTAAGTGCGGCAATATTGCTGTGCATGGGTGTTTGCTCGCCCGCTATCGCACAGAATGACGATAGCGAATCTATTCAAGAGATCGTGGTAGAGGGTCAAGTGGTTCGTGGTGGCGTCACAGAGCTCGCCATCGATGTCGCCAAGTTCGGCACTCAAGTACAGCTGATTAGTGCAGACGAAATCAGTACCGGAGGTTTCACCAACTTTGGAGAACTTTCCGCAGGTCTTATCCGCGGCGCGAACATTGGCTATTCACCAGATGAGGGTGAATTCACCATTCGTATCGACGGCGGTACAGACCGCGACACGCTACTCCTTCTGGACGGTGTTCCGACTTTCGACCGCGGCACGCCGTTGGAAAGTCTGTGGGGCGCAACCGCGATCGACCCGCGCATGATCGAAAACGTGGAAATTTTCCGCGGCGGTCAGAGCCTCTATTTCGGCGGCAATGGTGGTCTGGGTGTTGTGAACGTTATCTACAAGCGCCCCGAGTCTGGCGATGAAGTCCATGGCGAGATCGGTGTTTACGCTGGCGCTTTCAACACGCGTGAAATGTACGGCAACGTGACAGTCCCACTGGGCAAGAACTCCGACCACTATCTGATGTTCTTTGGTCGCTCTTACGAGACTGCCGCCCACGAGATCTTCAGCGAAGAGGCCTTCACAGACAACGTACTTGCACTCGGCGGCAAACACGACTTTCCCTATAGCTACAATCTTATCGGGGCTAAGTATCTGTGGGATATCAACGACAACACACAATTCCGACTTGGCTATCAATACTCTACTATCGACTTCCGTGACTCATTCCCTTCCTTCACGGTCTTCCAGCCCAACTACACCGAGTTCCCCATGTTCGACGCGAAGTTCCATACCGACTTCAGCGACAGGCTCTCGCTAGAATCGGAAGCCTACTTCACCAATCCTCGCCTATGGAACACAGAGGTCGATGCGCGGGTTTGTAATATTCCCCGTTTCCAAGACCTGCCTAGCGACATACAAGCGATCGCGACGGCACAGGGCATCAGCAGCTTCAAGACTGCCTCGCAATTCGAGAGTTTCGCAGCTACGGTGCCAGGCCTCCCTGCTGGTTGCGTAACAGACCCCTACGGCGCCAATCAAGGCGCTGCAACGGGTTCTAAGACGGGTTATTACGTCGATGCTAATGGCCGCCCCTACGGCACTCTGGCCAACCCCTTCCCTATCGGCAGCCCCATCGGCTATGTCATTCAAAGTACTGCGGGTTTCGGTAATGGTCAGCCGGTCAAAGGCTTCGGCGAGACCGATCAAGCCAAGGCTGGTTACAACGACTGGGGCATCAACAATCGCCTGAAAATGACCTGGACAGATAACCTAGAGACCGTAGTAGGTGTGCAGAACATCAACTACAAAGATGGTTCAGATTCGGTTTACGGCATGAAGAAAGACACGGTCAGCTCCACGGGCGTCTACGGCGAGGTGCGCTTCAATTCGATGGCATTTATCGAAACCAATGTGTCGCTATCTTTCCGCCAAGATTTCAACGATGCCTTCGACGACGAGGACATCTGGAAGTATGGCGTGCGCCAGGAACTGCCCGGCGGTTTCTATGTGCGCTCTAATGGCGGTACATCCTATAGCCAACCAACCTTGACCGAGGCAGGCATGACGGGCAATCGCGTCACCAACCCGTCTATCCAAACCCAACATGTGGAGAGCTATAGCTTCGGTGCCGGTATCAACGGCGACTTAATGGGCGGTACGTTCAACGTCGAGTTCGGTTACTTCGATACGGTGATCGACAACATCTTCGGCTCCTCCGCCATCGAGAACGTCTGTATCAATTACCCCGATGTGAAGCCCGAAGACATCAACCCGAACATTGTGATCCCGAGTAGCTTCTGTAGCTATGCATTGGCAAACAATTTTTCTCGCTTCGATGTCGCCAATTTCAACCGCAAGCTCGAGCAAGACATTCAGGGCTATACACTGGATATCGCATTCGATTTCGACAAGGTGCAAGCGGATTTCTCCTTCACCGACATGGAGTCTTTAGAGCCTAATCCAATCTTCGGCCTAGCGGCGCTAGAGGACGGTACCGGTCGCGCATTGAACTTCGTGGTGCCAGGTGACGCAGGCTCGAAAGCTCTACGTCAATCGAGCGAGCGAGCGGAATGGTCTGCGTCACTTCTGTTGACCTATACCCCAAGCCCGGACTGGGTATTCGCACTGAATACCAAATGGCAGGGACCAGAGTGGGCCTATGGGAACGGGCGCTCAAGCCGCATCGTTGACGCCAATGGCAATCGCACCAATCCCGATAATAACTTCGGCGACTACGTAGTGGTGAACGGCTCCGTTCAGTACTTCATGGGCGACGATAATCAGCATCGCTTCTTGCTGCGCGCAGTCAATCTCCTCGACGAAGACTATTTCGAGCGTGCAGGCCTAGGCAATCAGCAAGTTAGCCGTGCAGGTGTGCGTGGGGAAGTGACGGATAACGACTCCAGCTACTACTACAACTATGGCTGGAACGGTAAGCCACGTTCTTTCTGGGCGCAATACGAATACAGCTTCTAAATAGAGGCGAGGCGTTTCGCAGGCGGTGCATTGTTACTCGGTGCATCGCCTGTCTCACATAAAATTTATTGTACTTGTATAGGAATTCAGCATGACTATTGATCGTCGTAAATTTCTGTCACTCTCAGCAGGCACGAGTGCAACTATCGCCCTTGCTGCCCTGCCATTGAGCATTCGCAAAGCCTTAGCCGTAGAGGCCAGTATCGATACCGGCACGATAAAAGATGTCAAACACATCGTAATCCTTATGCAAGAGAATCGCGGTTTCGATCACTACTTCGGCACCATGAAAGGAGTGCGTGGTTACGGCGATCGCTTCCCAGTACCTCTAGAGAGCGGCAAGCCGGTGTGGTTTCAGTCCAATGGCGAGCGCGAGATCGCCCCGTTTCATATGGACCCCACAAAATTTAATGCCTACTTAGCGCCAAGTACCCCCCATAGCTTCTCCGACTCACAGGCGGCGTGGAACCAAGGCAAGTTTGGACATTGGCCTAAGTATAAGAACGACAACTCGATGGGCTACTACAAGCGCAGCGATATTCCCTTTCAGTTCGCGCTGGCAGAGTCATTCACAATCTGTGACTCCTACCATTGTTCAATCACCTCCGGCACAGATCCGAACCGCATTACCTTCTTCAGCGGCAGTAACTTCAACCCCGAGCTACGGGCACAGGGTATCAATAGCACCGATACGGATTCCGAACCGAATAATCTGCGTTGCTGGATAAATAACCCGAAGGTCGATATATGGCCAGAGCCTGGCTATACCTATAAGGGCAACGCCTTTAACTGGCCCACCATTCCAGACGTGCTGGAAGAAGCAGGGGTCAGTTGGCGCATCTATCAAGACCCGAACGATAATTGGACTGGCGCTATGCACGGCTGCCTTGCGTTCGAGAGCTTCCGCACTGCAAAAAAAGGCTCTGCGATCTACAACAATGGCATGTCCCACTGGTCACTTGACGATCTCGCCGCCCATGCCAAAGACGGCACCCTGCCGGCCGTATCCTGGGTGCTTCCTCCGCAGTCCTTCTCGGAGCACCCAGGCGGACCGTCTAGCCCACAGAAGGGGAGCAACTATACAGAACAAGTACTCAATGCCCTAACCAGTAACCCCGAGGTATGGAGTAAGACTGTATTCTTCCTTACCTTCGATGAGAACGATGGCCAGTTCGACCACCTGCCTCCTCCCGCGGTTCCCTCTTACAATCTCGACGGCACGCTCGCAGGCGCCTCTACCCTACCCTTGGACGGCGAATACTTCCATGACGTGGCCCGTGCCTATCTCAAGGAAGACGATACGATATCGGGCAACGTGCGCCCTTTTGGTCTGAGCGCACGCGTCCCGATGTATGTGGTGTCGCCTTGGAGTAAGGGCGGATGGGTAAGCTCGGAAGTGTTCGACCACACCTCGCTCGCAATGTTCATCGAGAAACGCTTCGATGTGACAGTGCCAGGTATCAGCCCTTGGCATCGTGCTGTGTGTGGCGATCTTAGTTCCGCCTTCGATTTCAGCGGTCACGAGCAAGCCGATCTCTCCCAGCTACCCGACACTAGCAATTATGCTACGACGGATGCCCAGCAGTTGACGATGGACCGCTACAGCGTTCCAGAGCGACATGAGCCACTGTACCAAGAGCGCGGCACACGCTTCTCGCGCAAACTGCCATATGAGCTGTATGTAGACTCCTTGGTGGAAGACGATGCTACCGTGAGCCTGGCGTTTCGCAACACCGGCAGCAAGGGGGTGGTGTTCCATGTTTACGATAAACTGCATCTGGATCGCATACCACGTCGCTATACAGTCGAGGCAGGCAAGACTCTGGCAGATGTTTGGGATACCGCTCAGGACAATGGAATATATGATCTTTGGATCTACGCCCCTAATGGCTTCGTGCGTGCAATCTCCAATCTCAACACAAGCCCAAGCCAAAGCGCCAAACCCGAGTGTCAGCTGGATTATGTCAATGGCGATGTCCGCATCTCATTCCATAACACGGGCAGCACAGCCTGCAAGTTGATGATCGAAGACAATGCCTATCGTAGCGGTGGACCTTGGCTAGTAGAGCTAGAGCCGGGTGAAACGGTACAGCGAACTTGGTCTTTGCAAGACTCGGCGAGTTGGTATGACTTGAGTGTAAGTAGCGACGCGAACAGCGGTTTTTCGCGGCGTTTCGCAGGCCGAGTTGAGACTGGTAAGCATGGCCTCTCGGACCCGATGATGGGCACCGACTAGCCATCGCAGGGCTACATTGCTCACAGGCGACGGAGCTGTGAGCAATGTCTGTTAGCGCACAGATGTAAAAGTCTAGACGGGTCACTATGGCGTTACATTTATTCTAGGATTATCCGCCATGAAGAAGAAAAAGACTGCCGCACTGTCCCGCGAGTTCAACAAGTGTCTCACCGACATCGAAAGCCTACTTAAAGAAACCGTGAATCTGACAGGTGACGAGCTAGTCTTAGCGCGCTCCAAGCTGCACGATCGCATCAACGAGGGCCGTGGCTCCGTCAACACTATCAGCCAAGACCTCGCGCTGCGTGCAACGAAGTCTGCCGCCAAAGCCAATCGCAAAGTCCACGATGAGCCTTGGAAGGCAATCGGCGGCGCCGCTGCGGCAGGCATACTCTTGGGCATGCTAATCACACGCGACTAAAGTCATTTGTACAGGTCTTCTATCTACTGTTAGTCTGAGCACTTTCTCTTTTCAGTGCTTGGATTTACGGGAGCCAGACATGACCTTGATGCATAAAACGCTAGTCAGCAGCCTTCTTATCGGAAGCGTACTCCCGCTAGGGGCCGTCGCCGATGAGATGGCACTCTACGACATCGGGGTAGCACCCCAAGCCGCGCGCATCCAACGCGATATCGAAACACTCGCGGGCTTCGGCACGCGTCACACACTCTCCGATACCGAATCCGAAACGCGCGGCATAGGCGCTGCAAGGCGCTGGATCAAAGCCGAGTTCGAGGCTATCTCCGAGGCCTGTGGCGGCTGTTTAGAAGTCTTCTATGTCAGCGGCATCGTCTCCGGCACCAACCGCATTCCAGACCCTGTAGAGGTCGTCAATGTTATCGCCGTGCAAAGGGGCACCCGTGACACGAATCGCTATGTGATGATGAGTGGGGACATCGATTCCCGCGTCAGCGACCCGATGAATTTCACCTCCGACTCCCCAGGCGCGAACGACAATGCCTCCGGGATGGCGGGAGTTCTAGAGACCGCCCGCGTGCTGAGCCAGTATCAATTTCCCGGTTCCATCGTTTATACCGGTCTCTCCGGCGAGGAGCAGGGTTTGAATGGCGGCGCCATCTTCGCCGAATACCTACTCGACCACGGCTGGCATATGCAGGCGGTCATCAATAACGACATGATCGGCAATATCCGTGGCGTCAACGGCGTGGTGAATAACTCCACTGCACGAGTCTTCTCCGAGGGAACGCGGGATGTCGAGACGCCGGAGGAGGCGCAGCAGCGTCGTTTCCAAGGTGGCGAGGTCGACTCCGCCTCACGCAACCTCGCGCGTTACATCGATACTATGGCCGATCGTTTCGTGCCTAATCTCGATGTGATGATGGTATATCGCCTCGACCGTTTCGGACGCGGTGGTCATCATCGCCCCTTCAACGAGGTTGGTTTGCCAGCTGTGCGCATCATGGAAACCAACGAGAATTACACCCAGCAGCACCAAGATATTCGCGTGGAAAATGGCGTTGCCTATGGCGACGTTATCGAACATGTAGACTTCGACTACGCCGCGAAATTAACTGCGCTCAATGCCGTCACCCTCGCCTCATTGGCGTGGGCGCCTGCCCCTCCAGTCGAGGTCAGCATTCGCGGTCAGGTGAGTCCAGACACAACATTGAGCTGGAAGAAGGTGCCCGGTGCAGTTTCTTATCGATTGCATTGGCGTTTAACCACAGATGCGCAATGGACGAATTACCGGACGGTTGGGGATGTCGATGAGTTCACGCTAGAGAATGTAGTGATAGACAACTATTTCTTCGGCGTTTCCAGCATCTCAGAGACCGGTGTGCAGAGCCCGGTCGTGTTCCCCGGGCCCGCAGGTGCGTTCTAAAGCGCTGCTGTATCTTGCGGATTACGGCAGGCCACTGCGCCATTCTTGATGACGGTATTGATCGCGCGCACTTGTGTGATGTCCTCGATGGCATTGCCGTCGAGTATCACCAAGTCCGCCAGATACCCCCGCGCGATCTTTCCTAGTTGATTACCAGCACCTAGAGCATCGGCCGCATCGCCCGTTGCCGATCGCAGCGCCTGCGAGGTGCTTAACCCCGCCTCTACATATATTTCCAATTCGCGATGCAGTGAGTCTGCGAAGGTCACGAACGGCGAATCCGTCCCCGCCACTATGCGACCACCACCGTTCACGATCTTCAGCAGCGTCGCCTTCTGGGCGTCCAAGTCAGAGCTGCGTTCACTCAAGGCCATGGTCGGCGTAATGATTACACGGGACTTCGTAGTCAACTCGATCACATCTTGATAGGCGATATTGAGACGACTCTCCTTCAGGCTATAACCGCGTCGGCTAGTCGCAGCCATGTGCTCCATCTGATCGATGCCATTGGCCACAGCCGGATAGAGCTCGTGTGATGACACGGGGATACCACTAGCATGGGCTAATTCGATCACGCGCTTCTGCGCCGTGTAGTCTTGGCGCACATAGCTCTTGTACATATCCAGCTTCAAAGCCGTAGACAGGCGCATGGAATCAACCACGCGCTCCTCACTCTCGACCGTCTCCGAGACACCATAGGAGATGCGTGTGCCCTCGTTTAAAGGTCCGGCGGTAAACACGCGCGGACCGGGCCGACGACCAGAGGCCTCCGCCTCGCGGCGCTCCACGGCGTGGTAGGGATCATCACCTGTCTCACGCACAGTGGTGATGGCATTGCATAGATACAATTCACCTAGCATCACGCCCTGGTTTATTGACTGATGGGTATGGTTCTCGATCAGACCGGGCATCACAAACTTGTCAGAGGCATCGATAAAGGCGCCATTTACTTGGCTAAACCCTGCCATGCGCACATCGACGATTACGCCGTTTTGAATCACGATGTCTACCGACGAGGTAGTGCCGTCGTTGACGCCGTCGAACAATCGCCCTGCCCTGATCGTGAGAGACTCGGTCGGCCTCACTTGCACCCACTCGGGCTGGATCTCTAAGTCTCGTGTTTGCCCAGAGGCCTTGTCATAAAGCTTTATCGCGGCGCCGTCCATATAGATAAGCTTGCTGCCATCGGCAGACCAGCTCGGGTTCTCTCCTGCCACTGCGATGAGACTCGCCTCTCCTAAACTGCCTTCGTTGCCCATGGGCACGGACCATAATGAGCCATCGACTCGGTAGACTATCTCACCGTTTGCGGACCAAGCCGGACGATTGTGTTGCCGCCGTCCGAGAGATTTGCCCGGCACAGGAGCCACGAAAAACTTTTCACCGATGCCCTCGGCTGGCAACACATAGAGCTCATTAAAACCTTCACGAAAACGACTACTTCCGGGATCGCGGTGCGTGACGACAATCTTGCTGCCATCGGGCGACCACGCCGGTGTGCTAGGCCCAAACATAGGTTCGGAGATAACGGTCTCACTAGAGTTCAATAGGTCGATCACATTGACGGTGGAAGAGACAAACACGCTATTGCCCTCGTCTTTTAAGTACGCGAGCTTACTGCCGTCGGGCGACCACACCGGCGCACTCGCAGGCTTGTCGACATTGCTAAGCTGAGTAGTGTTGCCATCGCTAAGCGTCATGACCCACACATTGGCGATACCGTCACGGTCCGAAACCCACGCGATGCGATCGCCATCGGGAGACCAAGAAGGAGAGATGTCGATCGCGACATCGTCTGTGAGCTTCTTTAATACACCCGTCGCTAAATCGCTATGCCAGATGTCACCTAATGCGGCAAACGCGGCTTGGCTGCCGTCGGGCGATAGGATGGGATCGATAATGCCTAGTGCCTTCTTAGGGGTCTGATCGAGGAAGTCATAGGTGCGACGCTCATAAGGCGTGCGGTCGAGAGTCACCTTGGCGGAGAAAGGCACAGCTCGGCCTGGCTCTCCGGCCGGGTTCAGGGTTTTAACTTGACCGTCTGCGGTGTAATAAAGCGTGCCATCTGGCCCTAGACTGGGACGGAACGGGAATATATCGCCGCCTTCAACTAGATGGTTAGCGCCTATGCCATCTAGGGGGACATGGGCTAGAAATGTTTCGCGCTCGTCGATGCCGACGATGTACAGGGCGTTGCCATCGGCTGACCAAAGAGGCGCGCCGAGTAAGGGGGCTCGATACAATTCGCGAAAACCTTGTCGCGCATTTAGATCCCGGACCACTAAGCGGTTGATGGGCCCATCGATCACCCAAGCCAAATTATTACCATAGGGCGAGAGTGTCGGGTAGACAGAATTGCCGTCGCCGGAAAAATAAGGCGTAGTCGGGGCTGCGTAGCCGGTCTCTCTGGCACTGGTCAATGGTCGGCGTTCACCACTCGTGCGATCCGTCATCCACACGGCATAGCCGCCGTCTTCATCGCTGGAGTAGAGTATCTGCCGACTGTCGGCGGTGAAGGCTGGGTAGCGGGCATCGGCGCTCGCCCCACTGGCAAGACGAGTCAGATCGCTACCATCTGGGTTCATCGACCAGATCGCGAAGGCATCCCCCACAAAACCATAGAAGGCGATGCGTGAGCCGTCTGGCGCCCACACTGGCTCCTGGGCGTCCATCTCTGGCGGAGTTAGGGCCCGGGCATCGCCGCCAGTCGCTGGCAATGTCCAGAGCACGCCTTGTAGCGCGATAATGAGCGTGCGTCCATCGGGAGAGACAGCCGCCGCCATGTTCGTGCCCTCTGTCATCACGGCATCGACCAACACACGCTCTTGGGCCAGTACATTGCCTGCTGCGCCGCTGAACAAAAACAAGGCCAATAGACGAGCGCAAAGCCCCCGATAGGTTTGGGACAGTCTGGCAACAGACATCGGTTTTCTCCTGAATTGAATTTCGCTGTTAGCGAATTTGCAGCAATCGCTTTTCACAAGCAAGAGGCGAAGGCGAATCCAGCGCGTTCAAAGGAATCAGGGAGTTTGCTCGAGGGCGTCCTCAAGTGCCTCACATACCGAGCGGATCACCATCAGGCGTGCCGCCTTCTTATCGTTTGCTGGCACTAGCGTCCAGGGCGCAGTCGCTGTGCTGGTGCGAGACACCATGTCGTGTACCGCGTGTTCATAGCCCTCCCACTGCTCGCGGTTTCGCCAGTCCTCATCGGTAATCTTATAGTTCTTCCATTCCACCTCTTCACGCTCCTTGAAGCGGCGTAGTTGCTCCTCGGGGCTTATGTGCAGCCAGAACTTCTTCAATACGATGCCGTGCTCGGTAAGCTGCTCCTCGAAGTTGTTGATCTCCTGGTAAGCACGCTCCCAATCACGTCTCGGAGTCAGGCCTTCCACGCGCTCTACGAGAACACGCCCATACCAAGAGCGATCGTACACAGTCACATAGCCCGGTCTCGGCAATTGCCGCCAGAAGCGCCAGAGATAGTGGTGGGACTTCTCCTCATCGTTCGGCGCGGCAACGGAGATCACCCGCACTAAGCGCGCGTCTATGCCCGCCACTAGGCGACGAATATTGCCCCCCTTACCCGCCGCATCCCAGCCCTCGAACACCAATACCGTGTCGCGTTTCTCCTTCTTTGCCTGCCATGTTAAGCGCCGCAACCGATGCTGCAATTCCTGTAGTTCTGGCTCATAGGCATCGCGATCCATCCTCGTGGTGAGATCTAAGCTATCCAGAATGGTCTTGCCGTTTCCTTCCACGACATCGTACAGCTGCTCTACTGCGGCTTTTTTCTTCGGTGTGGAGTGTTTTAAACGCTCGCAGCAGCGCGACATAGCGTCGACCAGAATCTTTGCAACACTGATATGTTGATAATACTCGTCGGTTGCCTCGATGATATGCCAAGGCGCGATGGCCAGATCTGTATGGCGAATGGCGCGCTCGGAGACAGTGATGAAGCGCTGATATTGCTTAGCGAAGTTGCTCAACTGCGGGCTGGCAATATTGGCCTCGATGTCCTGATCCACGCGGCGGTCTTGCTCCTCCTTAGTAATATGGAACCACAGTTTGATGATCAATGCGCCGTCATCTATCAGCAGTTGTTCGAACTCGACGATATGCCGTAACTCATGTTCAAACTTGTCGATGTCGGTCCGCTCGAATGCGTGCTCAACAATCGGCTCGGTATACCAAGAACCGAGCATCAAGCCGATGCTGCCACGCTCGGGCAGTGCTCGCCAGAAACGCCAATAACGCGGACGCTCCCGTTCCTCATCGCTCAATTCCCAGAACGCATTGGTGCGCACACCGCGCGAGTCAAACCAAGTATTCAAACGATTGACCACACCGCCTTTGCCCGCCCCCTCAACCCCAGAGATGACGATCAACACCGGTACTTGCAAGTCGCGAAGCTGGCGCTGCAAGCTAAGAAGTTGCCCGTGTAATTGCTGTTCTTGCGCATCGAAATCGTCCTTACTGACTGTGCGACCTAGCTCAGCGGTTTCGAACATATGGCACCCCCTTGCGGTATTGAATGCAGGACATCAGCTTAACATTGCTTTGCGCAGTGCTGGCATATAACGCGCTCTCTACAAATGCGAGCGCTTTCACACTATGATGAGGAAATGTTCCCGAAAGAGGAAGTGTCGGCACAGCAGCAGCTATGGCATCATGCACCGCGTCCCCTATTCAACAAAACGAGCCCACTATGGATGAGAAGCATTTCACATTGAAGTTGAAGCGCATAGAGCGTTACTTATTCCAACTGGATTTCGGCGAGTTCGGCAATATTCTTGCGGATGAGCCTGAGCCCTTAGGTGGTGGCGAAGGCCCCAGCCCATCGGCGATGCTCGCTGCCTCGGTAGCCAACTGCCTCTCCGCCAGTCTGATCTACGCCCTGAGCCGAAAGAAGGAAGACCCGGGCGAGATGACTGCCGAGGTCACTGGCACTACTGGCCGCGTAGACAAATTTCTGCGCATCACCAAGGTCAAGGTTGCGCTGAAACTAGGTGTAGCAAAGGAAGATCTCAGCTCTTTAGCGGACTCTCTCAAGGTCTTCGAGAACTACTGCACCGTAACCCAGAGCGTGCGCGCAGGCGTGGAAGTGGACGTCGAGATTAGCGACAACACTGGCACAGTCATACACCGCAGCGCCGACCACACTGAATGACGGAAGCAGAATCGCCGCAACCGCCCTCCTTAGCTAAATTCGTCGGCGTTAGTATTCTCACTAGCATCGTGGTGGTCGTGTTTGCCCGCCTTGCCTATGGGCTAGTATTGCCGAGCATGCAGGCGAGCCTTGGCCTTAGTTTCACCCAGGCTGCGCTGCTCGGCACAATCACCGCGCTCGGCTATCTCTCTTTAGTCTTACCCGCCGGCCTATTTGCTGCACGCTTTGGGGCTAGCCGCGCGATATTGCTCGGCACCAGCTTCGCCGTTGTCGGGTTCAGTGGTTTGGCACTCGCCTCTACATATCCAGTATTGATAATGCTGATGCTGTTTTTGGGTGCCGCCACGGCATTCGCCTACACCCCCATGATCTCCTTACTTGGTAGCTGGTTTCCCGAGCGCCGAGGTACCGTCATAGGCTTAGCCAATAGTGGCGTAGGCTCTGGCATGTTTTTAACTGGGGCATTCGTGCCCTTGCTCACGGACGCAGGACAAGGTCAGGAAGATGGCTGGCGCATGGTATGGGCCCTGTTCGCATCGGTCGCCCTATTGAGCGCTGTGCTCGTGTTCTGGCTGCTTAGAGACCCTCCGAAGGCGAAGGCGAGTACTCCGGAGCAACGCAAGAAAGACGGCATTGCTAGTGCCTATCGCAACCCCCATGTCCTAACTATCGCCTGGGTTTACGGAATCGTGGGCGTTACCTATATTCTGCAATCCCTATTCATGTATAGCTTCGCGCTGGACACCGGACTTTCGCCCACTAGCGCTGGACACCTCGTGGCTTTAATGGGTGTGCTATCAATATTCGCGGCGCCTGGATGGGGCTGGGGTGCAGACCGCATTGGCCACGCCAACGCGCTGATGATCTGCATGGCCCTCGCCATGATCGGCACGCTGCTGCCCGTGGCATGGCCAATTTATCCCGCCTTCGCCGTGCACTACTTTCTGTTGGGAGTCTCGACTACGGGGCAGTTTACTTCCATCCTCGCCGCCGCCACCCGCACGGTTTCGCGCGAGCAGGCTGCAGTGGCAATCAGTTTTGTGACACTGTTTTTTGCCGCGGGTCAGCTAATTGGTCCATCTGCAGCGGGAATTCTGCTGGAATACACGGGCAACTTCCGTATCATGTTCATGATCAGTAGTGCCTTACTTGGCCTTGGTATTTTCATGAGCTGGCGAAGCGGCAAACAGCAATAGGACGACTTGATATATAGCATATTGTCCATGCTATGCTCATGGCCATCACTGCATAAGCACGGATGCCATTGCATAAATACCAATCAAAATAATGGCAAAGGGGAAGTATTAAAATGTTCGCCAATAACTCTCACAATAAGCACCGCCAAAGCTCCTTATTCCTCGCCCTTGCACTTAGCGTGGGTATCAGTGCGGCCGCCTTCGCTAAGCCCGACGCGAATATTAGCTCTTTGCAGATGGCAGGCCCCGCCGCGGTTGGCCTCGACGCCGCAGACGTGCAAGCACTGCGCGCAGGCATGCAGGCCTCTATCGATGCAGGACAGATTCCTGGCGCAATCCTCATGGTCGCGAACAAAGACCAAGTTGGTGTGTTAGAGACTGTAGGCACTCAAGGTCCCAAAGACGCGACCCCCATGAGCGCAGAGACCATCTTCCGCATCTATTCCATGAGCAAACCCATCGTCAGCATTGCAACAATGATGCTAGTGGAACAGGGCAAGCTTGCGATAGAAGATCCTGTCTCCAAATACATCCCCGAGTACGCAAATCTCACGGTAATGGGCGAAGGCGAGCATGTCAGACCGGCGCTGAATACCATGACAGTTGAGAATCTACTGACCCATGAATCCGGTTTGATTTACGGCGTTTTCGACCCCGATAGCGAATTAGGCAAGATGTACCTCGAAGCCGGTTCCTCCTCCTATGCGATCAGCGCCTTAGAGCTCGCGCGCCGCCTTGCCGCATTGCCACTGCGTTTCGAGCCAGGCACGAAATGGCACTATAGCCGCTCGACCGACGTGCTAGGCGCTGTCTTAGAGGTCGCCTCCGGCAAGCCATTGGATGTATTGCTAGACGAGATGATCTTTACCCCCCTCGGCATGGACGACACTAGCTTCTATATTCCAGCATCCAAAGCGGGCGACCTGGCCGAACCGATCTACGGCAGTGTCACCACCCCCCTAGTTAAGGAGCCGATGTTTTCCGGCGGTGGTGGTTTGAATTCAACGACAGAAGACTATGCTCGCTTCGGTTTTATGTTAATAAATGGCGGTGAGTACATGGGGACGCGCCTAATCAAAGAAGAGACAATCGCGCTTATGCGTCAGCCGAAAATCGGCACCGAAGTCGACCGTAGCAGTTTCTTCTTCGGCAATGCCGGCGATTTCGGCCTTGGCTTCGGTTTGATGCCCACCCAAATGGGTAAGCCTGAAACGGCCACGTTTGGATGGGACGGCGCAGCAGGCACCGCTTTTTGGGTTGATCCGGTCAATGAATTATTCGTGGTGTATATGATTCAAGCTAGGGATGTACCGGGTGGCTTGAATTTCCGTGCGCGCACAGCGCTCTACAAAGAACTTGCTGATTAAGATTGAGTAAGCAGGAACCAGAACGAGGCCATCTGTTTTAGAAGGCGCACTATGCAAGAGCAATATTTTAAGGAACTTAGCTGTAAACAATGTGTGAATGCGGCCGAACTTGGTTTCGACTTTAGTTTCGCATTTCAACCCATCGTGCGCGCCAGCACACGGCAAATCGTCTCTTACGAAGCACTCGCCCGCGGCATCAAAGGCGAGCCCTTCGCAGAGGTGTTCAAAAACGTCACCGAAGATAATCTTTACAGGTTCGACCAGGCTTGCCGAGTGAAGGCTATTCGCAAGGCAGCGCAGCTTGGCATGAAAGTTAAGCTCAGCATAAATTTCGCACCCAACGCAGTCTACAAGCCAGAGCTGTGCATTCGCACCACTATCGCTGCTGCGCAAGAATATAATTTCCCCATTGAAAACATCAGCTTCGAGGTCACCGAGGGTGAGGAAGTTGTCGAAAAAGCCCACCTAATCGCGATTATTCGCGAATACCAGAACTTGGGATTTTCTACTGCTATAGACGATTTTGGCGCCGGTTATGCAGGCTTGAACCTGCTTGCAGACTTTCAACCGGACTATATAAAAATTGATCGCGCCCTTGTCGATTGCGTCGACCAGAGCAAATCACGTCAGGCGATTATCAAAGGCATAGTGCTCACCTGCTCCCTACTCGACATCGGCGTGCTTGCCGAAGGAGTAGAAAGGGCGGAAGAATTTATCTGGCTACGCGAGCAAGGCATCGATCTATATCAAGGCTATTACTTCGCACGCCCAGGCTTCGAACACCTACCAGAAGTAGACCCAGCCCTATTCGAGGTTTAATTTGACCCACACCTCCATGCAATGGCAGTACTTACGTTTCAACCAGCTGACAACGAACTTGCTATATCAGATTCTCAAGATCCGCCAAGAAGTCTTTGCTGTAGAACAAAACAGCGTGTACTTGGACGTCGACGGTCGAGATCTGGACGCCATTCATGTCTTAGCCATGCGCGATGACGAACTCATGGCCTATTGCAGAGTACTGCCCCCCGGCTTGAAATACCCTGAGGCCTCTATTGGCCGTGTGCTAACTACTAGCGCAGCCCGCGGCAGTGGCGCCGGTCGTGCATTGATGGAATACGCGCTCACCGTCTGTGCGCAGCACTACCCCGACTGCGGTGTCCGCATCTCTGCCCAGCTCTATCTGGAAGCTTTCTATAGTAGTTTCGGCTTCACTAGCTGCTCTGCGCCCTATGGCGAGGACGGCATCCCCCACATCGAAATGCTTAAGCCCTGAGCGCCGCCCTTATTCGCACCCGCCGAAACTGTTAAGCTGCACGCCCTAAGTCCTCTCTTTTTATAGGTTCTCGCTCGATGAAGAAATTTACTGTGCTTATTGGCATCGTGGCCATCATCTTATTCGCCACCATTCCCATGCTAATGGGCTTGATGATCGATGACAGTAGCACCTCCGCTCGCCTGCGCGAACTCACTGGCCAACCTGGTCTTACCGTCAATACGCGGTCAAATTGGTTCGATAGCATCGGCACACTACAGATTGAGTCTCCCGTTGTAGCCGGCGTACGTTATGAGCAGGTTAGGCTAGATGCCGACTTGGAAATAATCCATGGCCCCCTGTTGTGGACTGAGCAAGGCCTTCGTTTCGGCATGGCTTGGGTCGACATCACCCCCGTGCTGCAGGGCTTAGAGGACAATGACTTTCTGCAGACCTTGTTTGCGACTGACAGTGGCACACAGATCTCCCTCATGGCTGGTTTCGACGGCGCACTGCACGCCCAGTTGCGCGGCGGACCATTCCACTTTACCCAGCAGGAACGGAGCTTCGATTTCGAGGATTTGCAGGTAAACATGGACATCGCCCGCAATGGTGCCGCCACTGTGGGACTGAACAGCTCTAGCGTCAATGTCAGCGAGCCCCTATATGCCATGACCATCGACACGCTGGAAGTGGAGCTACAAAGCGCCAGCTTAGACGCATCGCCATTGCCCGGTTCTCTGGCCATTAACGCCGAATCGGCACAATTCAATGGCGTACAAAGGTTGACCCTTGGCGGCATTAGCATAGACTATGTCGCCCGCGAACAGGTGGATGCCGAGAATGCCACCTCTAGCCTGCTATTGGAGCAACGCATACAGGTCGCCGCGCTAGAGTCCGAGCTTCCCGTTAGTGCTTTTGCCATGCAGACACAGCTCGAAGGCGTTGACCTTACACTGGTGGCTGAATATCTGCGCCTGCAACGCAATTTACAGATGGGTGACCCAGACACATCGGCCGCTCAGCTTGAAGAAGTCTATATAGCGATGTTGCGCGAACCCTTTACGCAGCACAGCCTAATCTCCGCCACCGCCTGGGGCGGTGAGCACCAAGCAGATTTAGAGATTATTTGGCCCGGCGAGCCTGCCCTACTGACGATGGGCCAGCTTACACTGGGCCGTGTGGTAGGTTTGCTGTACGCAGAACTCGAATTAAGGGCGAATGAGGAGGCGCTGATGAATAGCATGTTCGCCGCCTCGGTGCGTAATTACACGGCACAGGGAGTGCTGCCGCAGGATAACGGCGATGTCGTGATTACTGCTATCTTGCAAGGAGGCAACATGATTCTGAATGAGCAGCTCATCCAGCTTGCCCCATTCCTCAACATTGGAAATGCCGGAACACCATGACACAGAAAGCCGCAACACCCATCAGCAACGCGCCAGCGCGCCACCTTTTCTCCTACCCCAAGTACTGGGCGGAGTGTTATGGCACAGCGCCATACTTGCCGATGTCTCGCGCCGAGATGGATGCGCTGGGCTGGGATAGTTGCGACATCATCATCGTCACCGGCGACGCCTATGTAGATCACCCGAGCTTCGGCATGGCGGTGATCGGCCGCATGCTTGAGTCCCAGGGCTTCCGCGTCGGCATCATTGCCCAACCCGCCTGGGACAGCGCAGAGCCCTTCAAGGCCCTTGGCGCGCCGAATCTCTTCTTCGGCATCGCCGCGGGCAATATGGACTCACTGATCAACCGCTATACCGCCGATTTGCGCATCCGTACCGATGACGCCTACACGCCCCACGGCGAGGCTGGCAAGCGCCCAGACCGCTCCACTATCGTATACAGCCAACGCTGCCGCGAAGCCTACTACGACACCCCTATTGTGATTGGGGGCATCGAGGCGAGCCTGCGCCGCATTGCCCAGTACGATTACTGGAGCGACAAGGTGCGCAAATCGATTCTGATCGACTCCAACGCCGACATCCTGCTCTACGGCAACGCCGAGCGTGCAATCGTCGAAGTCGCCCATCAAATCGCCTCGGGCCACACCATGGCCGAACTGCGGGATATTCGCGGCACCGCCGTGTTGCTAGATGAAGTACCCGCAGGCTGGACCGAGATCGACTCTACGCGCATCGACTGGCCGAGTAAGATCGATGCCATCCCCAACCCATATGAGATGAAAGACCCAGAAACACAGAGTTGCGCCACCAACGACGCTAATCCCGATGTCGACGAGCCAAGTCCTGTGCGCATCATCCCTATGCCCCTACATCGCAAGAACGACTTGGAGAAGGCGACCACATACATTCGCTTGCCGTCGTTCAACAAAGTACGTAATGACCCGGCCCTGTATGCTCACGCGTCCCGCGTATTGCATCAGGAAGCCAACCCGCACAATGCCCGCGTACTCGTACAGAAACACGACACTAAGGAAATCTGGGTGAACACGCCCCCAATTCCCTTGGAAACAGACGAGATGGACGGCGTATTCGATTTGCCTTATCAGCGCCGCCCCCATCCGTCCTATGGTGATGCCAAGATTCCCGCCTACGACATGATCAAGACCTCGGTTAACATCATGCGCGGCTGCTTCGGTGGCTGTACCTTCTGCTCAATCACCGAGCATGAGGGCCGCATTATTCAGAGCCGCTCTGAGGAATCCATCCTCAAAGAGATCGGCCAGATTCGCGATCAAGTGCCTGGCTTCACCGGCACCATCTCCGACCTCGGTGGCCCCACCGCGAATATGTATCGCCTCAATTGTAAGTCAGAGGCCATCCAGTCGAATTGTCGTCGCCTGTCTTGTGTTTACCCCACCATCTGCCAGCACTTGGAGACGGATCATAAACACACCACACAGCTGTATCGCAAAGCACGTGCCGTGCCCGGCATTAAGCGCGTGGCGATTGCCTCAGGCCTTCGCTACGACTTGGCCGTACGCGACCCTGAGTATGTGGAAGAACTGGTGAGCCACCACGTTGGCGGCTATCTGAAGATCGCGCCTGAGCATAGCGAAGAGAACACGCTATCGAAGATGATGAAGCCGAGCATTAGCTCCTACGATGAGTTCAAGGAGATGTTCGATCGCTTCAGTAAGAAGGCCGGCAAGATTCAATACCTGATTCCCTACTTCATCGCCGCCCACCCGGGCACCGATAATAATGAGATGCTCAATCTTGGTCTGTGGCTGAAGAAGAATAAGTTCCGCCCCGACCAGGTGCAGACCTTCTACCCCTCGCCAATGGCACTGGCTACCGCGATGTATTACAGCGGCAAGAATCCACTTAAGAAGGTGACATATAAGAGCGAGAAAGTGAGCGTGGTAAAACAGATCGAACATCGCCGCGTACAAAAAGCTTTCCTACGCTACCACGACGAGAAGAACTGGCCACTGCTACGCCAAACTCTAAAGGAAATGGGCCGCGAAGATATGATCGGCGATGCTCCGCATCAGCTAGTCCCAGCCGATAAACCATCGGGCCGCCCGCGAGGACTGAAGTCACGCAATGGCAAAACAGGCGCGAACAAGACCGCTGCGCGCAGGCCTCGCAGATAAATCATCTGCGATCGGATCAAAGGGGTCAGAGTAATTTGATCATGCTTTCTTCGATCAAAGGTCCCGATCAAAGGGGTCAGAGTAACTTGATTTTCAAGTTACTCTGACCCCTTTGATCGACTCTGACCCCATTTGTCTCTACTCATTCTCTGCCCGCACCCATACCTGCGGGTCACCGTCACTCCCACTCGTCACCGTAAACACGATTGGGCTACAGCAAACCTGACAGTCCTCGATATATTCCTGTTCTTGTTCCAAAGCCTCGATGAGGACGTCGATAGCCTCGCCACAGTAGGGGCAAGAAATAGTGGTTTCCGTCAACTCCTTCATTAAAGACTCCTCAGAAAATCGACTGCCTGTGCCTTCTCTTCAAACGGAAAACACTTCATCTCGATATTTCTAAATATCTTGTCTTCGAAACTTACAATCTTAGAAACCCATTGCTTGTCGGTAACAATCGCCACTCGCTTGATATTGGAGATTCCCATCTCGAATAGGTATTGAATCTTGTCGATGATACCCGCCAATTCAACACCTTCGAAGGAATCGATCTGCTCATAAAGCACTATGTCGCCATATGCGCGAGCCTTGCCTTTCATCTCACTGAACACGAGTTCCATATCAACTTCAGTCACCTTGCCTGAGATGCGAAACGCGATGGCATTGTCTATTCCGATATCCAGCATTTTCATCATGATGAATCTCCTGACTGGGGTCATAAATGGGATCAGAGTAACTTAATTTTCACTCTAAGTTAGACCCCATTTGTTTTTCGGTCCGTTCGCTCTCTCAATGACCGATGCTCCAAATAATCCCTTCGATACATGAAGTACACGAACTATTGTTGCTAATAGGAATCTTTCTCATTATCATTGCTTCTCTTAATTGATGCTCAGGCATCGCTATGACCAAGTTATGAGGATCGACCATGTTATCGCCTGCACGTACCGCCCTATTCCGCTCCATAGCCCTCGCCATGATTGGTGCCAGCAGCACCGGGGTGCTTGCACAAGAAGAGCTCCTGATTATCGGCAGCCGCGAGGACGCGCGCCGCGTAGCCGGGTCTGGCTCTGTAATCGGCCAAGAACAAGTGCGCATCGAAGCCGCAACAGACATTAATCAGCTACTCAAGACCGTACCCGGCATCTACATACGCGAGGAAGACGGCGCTGGCCTCAGACCGAATATTGGCATCCGCGGTGCCACCTCCGAGCGCAGCAGCAAGATCACCCTTCTCGAAGACGGTGTCATGGTTGCCCCTGCCCCCTATGCAGATCCATCCGCTTATTATTTCCCCACCGCGGCCCGCCAGAACGCTGTAGAGGTACTTAAGGGCGCGCCATTGCTGCGTTACGGTCCGCAGACCACCGGTGGCGTTCTGAACCTAGTATCCACCCCTATCCCCGAGCGCAGTAGCGGAGCGGTGCAGATCAGTGCGGACGAGCGCGGCTCCAGCGATCTGCACGGCTGGTTCGGTTCCGAGAAAGACGGGCTTGCCTGGTTGGTGGAAACCGTTCAGCGCGATGGCGAAGGCTTCAAGGACATCGACCGCGTCGGCGAAGAGGCGGGTTTCGAGATCGAAGACTATGTCGCGAAGCTCGCTTGGACGTCACAGGGCGATGGCCCACAGCAGCGCATCTACCTGAAGGCCCAGTACTCCGAAGAGACTTCCAACGAGACCTATTTAGGCCTCACCGATGCCGACTTCAAAGCGAACGAGAACCGTCGTTACTCGATGAGTTCAATAGACGAGATGGACAATCAGCACGATGGCTTGCAGGCCTCTTATAGCATCGACCTGCGCGATAACTTGAGTGCCACCGTATTGGCCTACCGCAATAACTTCCATCGCGATTGGTTCAAGCTCGACGGAGGCTCTGCGTTTGTCAACGCCGCCAACAACGGCGATGCGATCGCTAAAGGTGTACTTGAAGGAAAAATCGATCGCAACGGCCTGCGCTATAAACACAATAATCGCTACTACGAATCCGCAGGCGTCGAGCTCAACTTCGCGCTGCAGTTGCAGGATCATCAACTAAACTTTGGCGCACGCAGTCATGAGGACGAGGTCGATCGTTATCAGGAAGTCGACTTATATGATCAATTCGAAGGAGCCCTCCAATATCGCAGCACCGTGCTACCCGGCAGCGGCGACAACCGCGTAGGCAGCGCCGAGGCAATGAGCTTCTGGCTCGTCGATGAATGGCAAGTAAACCAAAGACTAAGTATTACGGGAGCGCTTCGTTACGAAGATGTCGATACAAAGGAGCAGCGTTACAATGCACCGAACCGGAGTGTCTTAGGAGCGCGCGCGACCAATAGTGCTGAGGAATTCCTGCCGGGTGCTTCTTTCACCTATGAACTCAGTGATCAATGGCAACTACTTGGCGGAGTCCATCGTGGCTTTTCACCACTTGGTGCCGGCGCGAAAGAGATCGATGCACCGGAGACCAGCACCAATTGGGAGACTGGCCTGCGCTACGCGAAGAACAATTGGTTCTTAGAGGGTATCGCCTTCTATAGCGATTTCTCGAATAAGTCTGAGAACTGTTCGCTAGCTAGCCCATGCAGCAATGGCGAGACATCTGGCACTTATAAGACAGGGGCCGCCACTATCTCTGGTGTCGAGTTACAGGCTAGTACCTCGTTCGCAACACGCAGCTTTAACATCCCTCTTGATGTTGCCTACACTTGGACCGATGCCCAAATTAGCAGCGACAATGCCGCCACCGGTGTGCGCAGTGGCGACCTACTCAAGGATGTACCAGAGCACTTACTTAGTGTGCGCACAGGGTTCGAACACCGTAGCGGATGGAACAATTATATCGTCGCGAAATTTATCGACGAGCAATGCGTTAGCGTAAGTTGCAACCGAGCGACAGGACCGCGCTCCACTACCGACGCACTGTTCGTGATAGATCTGATCAGCCGCTATAGCTTTACGGAGAAACTTGAGACCTTCCTGAAGCTGGAAAATGTACTCGATCAACAGGAAATCGTCTCTCGTGACCCTGATGGCGCACGCCCTAACAAGCCGCGTACGGCCTCACTTGGCTTGAACTATCGCTTCTAGGATATAAATGGGGTCAGAGTAACTTAACACCCACTCTAAGTTACTCGCCCCATTAAACTAGAATTAAGTTACTCTGACCCCATTTGTTCTGTTCACCCTACCCCAACACCTGCGGATTAAGATGCCAAATAGAATAGTTCAATGCTGCCGCAAAACTAATCCACAGCAAATAAGGCACAAGTAGCAAGCCAGCCAATGGGCGAACTCGCCAGAAACATACGATGGTTGCGACCACTAGTGCAATTAGAAACAGAATATCGATAAACGCCAACGCGCCCAAACTCCACGCAAAAAATAACCAACTCCACAAAGCGTTCACAGCCAGCTGTGCGAGGAAAAAGCCAATGGCTACGCGCTGCTTCTGCAGCCCTCCAGATTGCCAAACCAGCCAAGCGGCAATACCCATTAGCGCATAGAGTACTGTCCATACTGGGCCGAACACAGCGGCTGGAGGTGCCCACGCGGGTTGCATTAGTTCGCTATAGAATTCACTGGCACGAATTGTCGCTACCGCCCCAACAGCCGACGCCGCGAAGCTCACAACTAACCATGCGGCCAGCCCGAGAAATTTCTGCTTAGTAGTAAGTACTGTCATGGTTCTCCTTGCAGATCAAGGGGGTCAGAGTAACTTGATAACCATTCTAAGTTTCCCGGCCCATCAGCCTTGAACTAAGTTACTCTGCCCCCGTTTATCTATCGTCAGAAACGCACACTCATTGGGCGCCGCCTAAACCAGAATGCACAATGCCGTGCATTGAAGTCAAAAACACTCGCACCAACTGTGTGCAAAGCAAGTTCTGCAATATTCTAAATACGTCTCACCGTTACTTGCAGTTTTATTCGTAACATAATGAATGCTATTTCATTTTCCCTCTTGCCGTCGCAATGCGGCTGCGCTCACACGCATTGCGCATTCGTGCTTGGTACGCTTTCTGCTTAAGCCTTCGTGTTCCGTCTCGCTATCTACCCACCCGATTTGCTCGACTGCCGTCATAGGAGAGAAGTAACCATGATGAAAAAATTCAGGCAAGTACCTTTGCTACCCTTACTCGCAAGTAGTGCTGTCCTGCTCTCTGCGTGTAGCGACGATCCCTCACAAAGTAGCGCACCAAATACAATGTCGACTAGCACCGCGTCCGCTGCGGCACCTGCACCAGTTGCGAAGCCCCTTGGTATTCGTCCTCATGGTGACACAACTACCGATATCGACATGAGCCTAGTCCACAACGACGATCTCAAAGAGGTGTTCGCCTATATCGACGAGAACATAGATCAGCATGTCATTAATCTGCAGAAATGGATACAGCAACCCAGCATCTCAAACACTGGCGAAGGCATTCAGGAATCCGCGTATATGGTGGAAGGTTTCTTCGACCAACTCGGCTGCCAAGAGACCACAGTCTATGACGTTGGGATCACCGAGTGGGGCCAACAAGGCAACCCAGTGGTCTATGCAAAATGTGACGAGGGTGCCGAGAAGACTCTGGTGGTGTACTGGATGTACGACACCATGCCCATCACCCAACCCGACCTGTGGAAGGCGCCCCCCTTCGCAGCAGAATTAATGCCACAAGCCCCCTTCCCACTCGTGATGATAGGCCGCGGCACGGCAAACTCGAAAGGCCGCCAGATGGCATTTTGGAATGCGATGATGTCCATCAAGGCAACTACCGGGAAATTGCCCGTTAATTTAATTTTTGTTGCCGAGGGTGATGAAGAGCGTATGTCTATCGGATACCGCAAGTTCGTGCGTGAACATCCTGAGCTGTTCGCCGGCGCAGATGCTATGTGGGGCGGCGGTGGCTCTGAAGGATGTGTCTTCGTAGAATTAATCACTAGCGGTGAGAGCTGGGGCCGTGGCCCCAATTACAGCAATATCCATGGTGGTAATAAGCGCTCTGTCGATGCGCCAGCCTGGCGTCATATTCAGATGCTTAGCACACTAGTGGATGAGACCGGCAATAAGGTGATGATCGATGGCTTCTACGACGACATCGAACCTTTGACTGCTGCGGAAGACGAGCGCCTCCGCAAGTCGGCTGCAAACTTCAATGTTGATGTGGCTGCCACTAACTTAGGCGTGGCACGCTTCATAGCCGATGACCCCTATGAAGTTACCAAGATGCGCCGCTATGGCACCTCGATGAATCTCGACGGAATATGGGGTGGCAACATGTTCGAAGGCGGCTCGGGCGCCATTCTGCCCAACCGCATCGTGTCTAAGCACAACTTCCGTTACTTGCCAGCACAAGACGGCATGGACATCGTGGACAAACTACGCACTCACCTCGATAAGCACGGCTATGAAGACGTCGAGATTAATGTTGTCGGCGATGTGCCTTGGGCGAAAGTTACGAATGACAGCGATCTGCACGTGGCCGCAAATGAGATGCGTGCCGCTTTTGGCATGGCACCGAACGAGTTGTCCTCGGATGAGACCATGTTGGGTGGCTATTGGCCCGCCTATCTGTTCTCTGGCGACGTTCTCAACATCCCTATCGCGAGCGGCATGGTTGGTAGCGGTGGCAACTCCCACGCCGCGAACGAGTTCTATGTCGTTGAAGGTGCTGGCGGCACATGGGGAATGGCAGATAGCGAAAAATCAGTCGCCATGACCCTGTACAGCTGGGCGGGACTGAACAAGCCAGAATAATCAAAGAGGTTACCAAAGGGGTCAGAGTAATTTGATTTTCAAGTTACTCTGACCCCTTTGATCTGCTTTACGCATTTTTCTTCCACGCATACTTCTCAAACACCTTATCTACTGGCGTGCT
>CAXBOY010000033.1:0-29943 GCA_963977405.1 uncultured Gammaproteobacteria bacterium | reverse complement strand
ACCACCGACACGAGGATTTTCAATCCTCTGCTCTACCGACTGAGCTATCTGGGCATATCTGTGTTGCTACTTGCTCTGAGCGTCCTGCAAGATGGCAAAGCGTTGCTTTGCACCTCTGCTCATTCCAGCCAACGATCACAGATCGTTGTCGTTCCGGCTGCGCTCGAAGCGATGCTTCGAAGCCGCTTGCCTACACCCAACTGAGCTATCTGGGCATATCTTTGTTACTACTTACAAATGTCGACTTTTCGACAAGGCGCGTATTAAACCCGCAGTGGCTATGTCGAGTCAAGAGCAAGGTGTCACTCTTGGGGTACAAATCCCTCTGCTTTGTCGTGATCTTGGTTGGAGAGGAATTTATCCATCTCTGCCTGCAGATACTTTCTGTGCTCGGGATTCATCATGCTCAGCTGTTTTTCGTTGATCAGCATGGTCTGCTGCGTCTGCCATTCTTGCCAGGCCTTTTGGGAGACATTTTCGAAGATATCCTGTCCTTTGGCGCCCGGGTAAGGCGGGTTGGGCAGGCCTGGTAGCTGCTCTTGATATTTGCGGCAAAACACGGTGCGGGACATGCTGATTCCTTTATGTGGGGCTGGCAGGGGTGTTGGCGAGCCTGCTTTGTAGTTGTGCTAGCAGCGCTTTAACAGGGGCGGCTAGGCCAACTGCATGTTCGCTGTCGCTATGCATTGAGTGCAGAGGGTAGCAGAGCAGGGGCTTAGGCTCCATGACCGCCGTGGGGCTTGGATGGGCCATGATGAAAACTGGGGTGATGTCGAGGTGGAAGTGGCTGAAGGTATGCTTCACCACTGGCCATATCTCCATGGCGGGTGCGTCTGTCTCGAAGGCGTTGCGAGTATAGGTGTCCAAGTCTTCTAGTGCTTCGAACTCCTTGAAACTCCACAAGCCTCCCCATATCCCCGCTGCTGGGCGTTGTTCTAGCAATACCTCACCTTTCGCGTTGCAACACATCAGCATATAGGTGCTGCGCCTTGGCAGCTTCTTCTTGGGCTTGCGGTGGGGTAGCTCGTCTACTCGATTGCTCGCAAGGGCCTGACAGCTGCGGCTTAGCGGGCAGCCCTCGCAGGCGGGTTTGGCGCGAGTACAAAGCGTGGCGCCCAAGTCCATCATGGCTTGGGTGTAGTCGGCGAAGTGAGTCTTGGGTGTGGCGGCCTCGGCTAAGGGCCAGAGCAGCTTCTGCACGCTGGGTTGGTCTGGCCAGCCTTCTATGGCGTGGTAGCGACACAGCACACGTTTGACGTTGCCATCGAGGATCGGGGCGCGGATGCCCATGCCCAGTGACAGGATAGCTCCGGCGGTGGAGCGGCCGATGCCGGGCAATGCTACAAGTCCTTCTACAGTGTCTGGGAATTTGCCGTGGTGCTGCTCTTGCACGATCTGTGCGCAGCGATGCAGGTTGCGGGCACGGGCGTAATAGCCGAGGCCTGTCCACAGGTGCAGTACTTCGTCCTGCGGGGCCTTGGCCAATGCAGCAACATTGGGGTATTGCGCCATGAAGGTCTGAAAATAGGGGATTACCGTGTTCACCTGTGTCTGCTGCAGCATGATCTCGGATATCCACACACGATAGGCGTCTGGATGAACCTGCCAAGGCAGGTGATGGCGCCCGCTATGGGCGAACCATTCCAGCACCCGTTGAGCGAATGTAAGTTTGGCCATAGGGCTTAACGGCGGAGGCGGTCGAGCAGGCCGCGCGCAGCATCTTGCAGCTCGTTCGGCACTCGCTCTGTAACTGCGTCTTGTACGCGGCGTTGTACCTCATTGCGCGAGATATCGACGAATAACTCGCGCACGCGGCCGAAGTCGGGCCCGCAGTACTCGCTGAATGTGGCGTCGAAGCGCGCATTACAGACCACCGGCCAGCCGACGCCTTGATATAGAGGGGCAACGGGAATGGTCTGTGTTGCTGGCGGCCCAAATACAGTCAGTGTGGCGTTGTAGTTAAAACTCTCTTGTGCGAGATCCAAGCCGCCTGTGGCCGCAATCTCGAAATTGTCCATGGTCACATTGAATTGTTGGTTTTCGTCCACGCCATCGGTGAGCGTAAGGTTTCCTGCAAAACTGCTAAAGCGCACGACATCGGGCCAGCTCTGGGCGAGGTCGCCAGTGCCGGCGGGGCTCAATACGGATATCGAGGAGAACAGTTGTTTGACGATGCCGATATCGATCGCATTGTCGTCCAGGCTAAAGCTAGTGCTGCCACTCACGCTATTGACCAGCTGATTAACCGTGCGGCCGTACAGGGTGTGGACGGACTCAACGCTAAGCCTGCCCTGAGCAAACTCGGCGAAGGGTAGTGCTTCGGCGAGTTGTCCCACATTCACATTGCGCACAGAGCTCACGGAGTTCAGCGTGGGCGGGTTGGTTTGGGTGTTGTAGTTGATAGTGGTGTTGAGTCGGCCGGAATAGAAGGGCACGGGGCGAAGGTCGAAATTCAGTACGCCGCCCTGCACAGTTAGGCCAGCATCGAGAGCGCCGAACTGCAGACCGCCTACCGCGAGAGACTGAATGACATGGCTTGCCTGAATATTCGTGCTCTGCAGTAGCTCTATGGGTAGCTCGATGTCTTGTGCCACGGTGCTAGGAGGTGTTGGCGCTGGAGGCGCCTCTGGGTCAACGTCGGCCACTTCAGGCTCGGCGCTAGCGGTATAGCGGTTCAGATCTAGCGCATTGGTATTGAGGTTGTAACGAAGGTTGGCAAGTGAGTTTGCAGTGGCGAAGGTATAGCCCGCGTCGACGTTGACACGCATATCGTCCAAGGCGATTGCTAGCGCAGGGATGTTGATCTGACGGTCGTTGCCGTTGAATTCCACGTTCAGGCTGAACTGATCGTCTTCTGTGTTGTACTCGCCCAGCGCAGCTTCGCTGGCCTGCTCCTCGCTGCGCACGTAGAGGTCTAAGAAGTCACTTAGCGCGAAAGTATTGCTCGCAAGCTCGCCACGCCAGGCGAGGGCATTGTTGAAATCATCGATGGCGATGTTGCCGGTCAGTTGCAGAGGGTTGAGCTTGATCCGCAGGTCATCCAGGCGGGCATTGCCGCGGTTTAGGTCAACGGTTGCGGTGCTGGCGATGCTGACGTTGGAATTACGCTCTGCGATATTGTCTGTTAGCTCAAAACTCAGCTCGAAAGGGAATGGGCGGTTGTCCACATTGCTGTCCCAGCTGCTGAAATTGAGATTCTCGAAATTGCTATTCACGCCCATCTGCGCATCTTGTATGGCGATGCTGGCATTGCTTACGGTGATCTGGGCGATAGCGGCGGAGATGTCGTAACTCTCGCCTGTGCTAGGGCTAGGGCTGCTCTGCTGTTCCGTGTCCGTGCTTGTGGGCCAGTTGCCATTGCCCTGTGCGTCGACGATCCAGTTGATATGCAGGTCGCGCGCGACAAACTCCTGCATCTGCAGGCGCCCGTCGAATAACGCTCTAGGTTCAACCTTGATGGCAATGTTAGAAAGTGAGGCGAGCTCGGCGGGGGAGTTCGGGTTGGTCAGGCGCAGATCGTTGATGCTAAGGCCAAAGACGGGGTTGAATGCCCACTCGATCTCGCCCGCAATATTCAGCTCTAGCCCAGTCTGTTCCTTGAAGACGGACTCTATCGCGGGGCGATAGCGCGATGGGTCAATCAGGTAAAACGCGAGCGCCAATGCAATAACAGCCATCAAAGTTAGGCTAACTATAGAGAGAAGTAGAATTTTGATCAGTTTCATCATTTTATTGTCGGTCTCGGGCTAATTCGGGTGGTCGCGGCGTGGCGGCGACGAATGCCAAGGAGAATTCCTGAGCGTTCTATGCCAATCAGTGTACCTGAAAGCGCTGCAGTGGCACATTGCAAAAGTAGCAAAAATGCTGGGGAAATCACGCTATTAGTGATTGCCTAGTAGAGCTAAAAGGGGGCATCTTTGCTTTCAAAGCCATTGCGCTGCCCGTATAATGCGCAGCACCTGATATTGGCGGCGTTGGCCGCGAAACAGGACTATGCGGGGAATTTCGATGTCATCACGTGCAGCAACAGTAGAACGAAACACTAAGGAAACCCAGATCAAGGTCTCTGTGAATCTCGACGGTAGCGGCGAGCTCCACACAGATACAGGGCTGCCTTTCCTCGACCACATGTTAGACCAGGTGGCTCGTCATGGCCTGATCGACATCAGCGTCAAGGCAGTTGGTGACTTGCATATTGATGCGCACCACACGGTGGAAGATCTTGGCATTACCCTCGGCATGGCCTTCAACAAGGCACTAGACCGCACGGGTATACGCCGCTATGGGCACGCCTACGTGCCTTTGGACGAGGCGCTTTCCCGGGTGGTTATCGATTTCTCAGGTCGCCCAGGGCTCGAGTACCATATCCCATTCACGCGCGGTGCGGTGGGTGGTTTCGATGTGGACCTGTTTCATGAATTCTTTCAAGGCTTCGTGAATCACGCCCTCGTAACGCTCCATATCGATAATCTGCGTGGCATTAACTCGCATCATCAAATCGAAACCGTATTCAAAGCATTCGGGCGCGCGCTGCGCATGGCGATCGAGATCGATCCCCGCGCTAGCAACGTCATTCCTTCGACTAAAGGCGCTCTGTAAAGAGCGTCTTCGTTAGCGCATTCTCAGGTTAGTACTATGAATAAAGTGGCCGTCATTGACTATGGGATGGGCAATCTGCATTCCGTGGCGAAAGCCTTGGAACACTGCGGTAAGAATGTCTCGGTGACTGTAAGCAGCGACGCCAAGACGATCCTCGCGGCCGACCGCGTGATCTTTCCGGGCGTAGGTGCTATTCGCGATTGCATGGCAGAGATTCGTCGCCTCGGCATCGACGAGATCGTCGCCGAAGTCATTCAGAGCAAACCCCTTCTGGGTATCTGCGTAGGCATGCAGGCCTTGATGGAAAGCAGCCAAGAGAATGGCGGCGTGGATTGTCTTGGTCTAGTAAAGGGGCAGGTTAAACTTTTTGCGAATGGTCAAGCGAATGGGAAACCCGTATTGTTTGAGAACGATGGCGAGGCATTGAAGGTGCCCCACATGGGATGGAACATCGTGCAACAGACTCAAGCCCACCCTCTCTGGTCTGGCATCGCGGATGGTACGCGTTTCTACTTCGTGCATAGCTATTATATTACGCTCGACCCAAGCGAGACCGCGGCGGGCATGACCCACTACGGCGTCGATTTCGCGGCAGCCTTGAGCAAGGGCAATGTGTTCGCTGTGCAATTTCACCCAGAGAAGAGCCAGCACGGCGGCCTACAATTATTGAGCAACTTTCTCGCGTGGAATGGCGAGAGTTAAAATTCTAGTTTTAGACGATAAGGTTTAGTTTCATGTTGGTAATTCCCGCAATCGACTTAAAAGACGGACAATGTGTACGCCTCAAGCAAGGCCGCATGGAAGACTCTACGGTGTTCTCTGATGACCCAGTTAAGACGGCTGGACACTGGTTGGAGCAGGGCGCTCGCAGGTTGCATCTGGTCGACTTGAACGGTGCTTTCGCGGGCACACCCGTTAATGGCGAGGTCGTGCAGGCGATTGCGCAAGCTTCCCCGCACCTGCCGTTGCAGATCGGCGGTGGCATACGGGATCTCGCGACCATCGAGCGCTATCTAAAAGTAGGCGTGAGTTTCGTCATCATTGGCACGCAAGCGGTGAAAGATCCGGCGTTTGTCGCGCAGGCCTGTAAAGCATTCCCCGGTAAAATTATCGTAGGGCTGGATGCGGCAGAGGGCATGGTGGCTACCGAAGGCTGGGCGAAGGTTTCCGATGTTCACGTGATCGATCTAGCCAAGCGTTTTGCTGACGATGGTGTCGAGGCAATTATTTATACCGATATCGCGCGCGATGGCATGATGCAGGGTGTAAACGTGCCGGCAACTGTCGCATTGGCTGAGGCAACGCGCATACCCGTGATCGCCTCCGGTGGTGTTAGTCGTATCGAAGATATTCACGCCTTGATGGCCGTCGCCAAGACCGCGACCGGTGGTGGCATTATGGGCGCCATTACTGGCAGGGCGATCTACGAAGGCGCGCTAGATCTGGCGCAAGCACAACGTTACTGCGACGAGAGCGGGAGCTAAACAATGGCACTGGCCAAGCGCATTATTCCCTGTTTGGATTGTGACAAGGGACGAGTAGTGAAGGGCGTAAAATTCCTCGACATTCGTGACGCGGGGGATCCCGTGGAGATCTCGAAGCGCTACAGCGACGCCGGTGCAGACGAGATTACCTTCCTCGATATTACCGCCAGCCACGAGGGTCGTGAGACCACCGTGCACACGGTAGAGTCTATCGCGGGGCAGGTGTTCATTCCGCTTACCGTTGGGGGCGGCATACGCACACTAGAAGATATTCGCACCATGCTGAACGCGGGTGCGGACAAAGTCGCCATCAATACTGCGGCTGTCTTCAACCCCGAGTTCGTGCGAGAAGCGGCGGCGCGATTTGGTTCGCAGTGCATCGTCTTGGCGATGGACGCCAAGAAAGTCAGCGTGCAGGGCGAGAGCAATCGCTGGGAGATTTTCACTCACGGTGGTCGCAAGGCTACGGGTATCGATGCTATCGAATGGGCCAAGCGCATGGTGGCATTCGGCGCAGGTGAGTTGCTGTTAACCAGCATGGATCGTGACGGCACTAAGAGCGGTTTCGATCTTGAACTCAACCGCGCCATAAGCGATAGCGTCAGTGTGCCCATTATCGCCTCGGGCGGCGTAGGTACTCTGCAAGATCTCGTCGATGGTGTAGTAGAAGGTCACGCGGATGCGGTGCTAGCGGCGAGTATATTTCACTTCGGGGAATTTACGATCGAGCAGGCCAAGCAGTATATGGCCGAACAAGGTATTACCATGCGGCTGTAGCTTTGTGCTGCAACTCAATCATCTGCGATGCGGTAATCAATTCTATGCCCTGTTCCTCTAATAGAGGCAGGGCCTGCTCTAAATAAATCAGAGTCTCTTTGTAGGGGTGGCCGATTCCTACGGCTACGCCTTTCTCTCGCGCCATCTTCAGCAATTTCTTGAATTCACGATCTATATCTTCATGGGTTTGCACATTGTCGAGGAAGACATTGCGGGTCACCGTAGGGATGTTTTGTGCCATGGCTGTCTTGCCTGCCACGCTCTTAGCGGTAGTGTAACTATCCACGAAATATAAATCGCGAGCTTTTAGTACTTCCATCACCCACTGCATCGGCACGGTCATTTCGGTTAGCGCGCTGCCCATGTGATTGTTGACGCCTTGAAGATGAGGGATTGCGTCGATATCATCATTCAGTGTCGCGACAAAAACCTCTTTGCTTAATTCAGCGGTAAGCGCGCCCGGCCCTAAGGGCATGTTGGCAAGATTGCTCATCGGCGCGTGTAGCATGATTTCCTTGCCTTGTTGGTTGGCAAGTTCCGCTAACTCTTTTCCATGTGGTGTATGTGGTAGTACTGCGAAAGTAACGGCGCCTTGCAAAGCAATTGCCTGTTCTCCGAGTGTGGCGTTGTAGCCTATATCGTCGATGATAAGAGCGATGCTTGGTCGTTGCGGTTTGACCACTGGGCTTGTGATGCTGGGAGTGGGAATAAGGGCTACGGCGTCTTCATGAAACGGTAAGGGGGCTGAGGCGTCTGTCGAGGCATTGTTAATCCCGAGCTCTGGCATTGTCGTGATATTGCCCGAGTTGTCGGGGGTCGCGTCTATTTCTACTTCTAGAGGGGTGGGTGTCACTCTTTCTATTGTGTTCTCAATAACAGGAGACTGTTCGGGCGTCTGTGCGCGATCTGGCCCGCTCAATAATAGTATAAGCGGCATGCCTATCATACCGATCACAACCATAGAGAGAGGGCGCGGATTCTTCTTGATAGCCTCTAAGAAAGGGTCCTTGTATTTAGGCTCTTTCTTAAAGGGAAGAGGTCCTGTGTCGTTCTGCTTCACTTTTCGTTCTGCTTTTTCGTTATTGGGCTCTAGCATCGGTAATGCGCGTACTAAGATTGCTCTTCCTATTGCGGGCAGAGTCGAGGATGTTTAAGCCGCGCAAAAGTGTAAGTGCCTCTTGTAACTGATAGTCGTTGAGCACTACTCGTTCAGCCGTCACGGTTGGCTCGCGAACGATATCGTCGAGATCGTTGCCATTGCGTAGATGCCCTTCGAGATCCGCCTCGGTATAACCTGCACGACCAGTTGCGCGTGTAACCAATGCCTCTTCTACCTCGATGTCGGGCTTGATGCCCTGGGCCTGAATAGAGCGCCCATCGGGGGTGAAATAAAGGGAAGTGGTGAGCTTAATGGCGCGGTTCTCGGCGATTGGCATTACGCTTTGTACAGAGCCTTTGCCGAAGCTGCGGGTGCCCATGATGACGGCGCGGCCGTGGTCCTGAAGGGCGCCCGATACGATCTCTGCTGCGGAGGCGGTACCCGAGTTAATGAGTACCACCAATGGCACACCGCCACTTGGGTCTAGTGCGTCGGCAAAGAATTCCATCTGCACTTCGTTGTCACGGCCTTGTGTGTAGACGATCTTGCCTTCGGTGATGAAGGCGTCTACGACTTGTACCGAAGCCTGCAGGATGCCACCGGGATTATTGCGCAGGTCCAATACTAAGCCCTTCAAATCGGGGGTCGCCTCGCGTATCTCGGCTAAAGCATCTTCTACCTCGGTGCCGGTATTCACCTTGAACTGAGAGATACGTAAGTACTCATAGCCGGGCTCTAGTTCGCGGTGACGCACGCTGGCCACGGCTATCACATCGCGTGTTAGCGTGAACTCTAAAGGCTCAGGCACGCCCTCCCGCATGATGCCGATATCGATGGTGGTGCCGATCTCGCCGCGCATCATATTGATTGCGTCGTTGATAGGCATCTCGCGTAGGGGCTTACCATCGAGTTCGATAATCAAATCGCCTGGCAGAATGCCCGCGCGTGAAGCTGGCGAGTCGTCGATGGGGGAAATGATCTTAATATAGCCGTCTTGTTCCCCAATCTCGATACCTAGGCCGCCAAACTGCCCTTGAGTATTCTCCTGCAGGGAGTCGTATTCTTCGCCTGCCAGATAGGCGGAATGTGGGTCGAGTCCAGAGAGCATTCCTTTAATGGCGTATTCGAGCAGGGTCTTGTCATCGATCTCGCGCACATAGGAGCTGCGGATGTTGTCGAGAGCCTCGGCGAAGATACGCACTTCCTCAAAGGGCAGGGGTAGTGCCTCTTCCTGGCTGGGATTTTGCGCATAGCTAGTGGCGCCTAGAGCGCTGCAGAGCAGCCCAACACAAAAGCGCTTGCTTGGGAATTTCTGCAAAAACATGTTCATGACAAGCCTCCGAACTCATTCAACCCCGAAGGGCAATAATTCCAATGCACCGAGCATAGCATGCAACGGTCCTGCGCCAACAATGGCCTAGTGATTTTCCTGCTGGCCTTAGTTCTATTAAGTCTCACACCATAGAGCTGGGTCTTGCGCCTGGCCATTGTGCCTTATCTCGAAGTAAATGCCCGGCCTGCCCGTGCCGCCGTCCTCGCCCGAGGTTGCTAGGGCTTCGCCGCGGTTGACCCAATCGCCTTTGCGTTTCACAAGGCTCTGATTGTTTGCATAAAGGCTCAGGTAGCCTTCGCCATGATCGACAACCACTAGCAAGCCTGAGCCCCTGAGCCAGTCGGCGAATACGACTCGACCTGGATGCACTGCCCGCACTGGAGAGCCGATTTCGGCTTCCATAACAATACCCGCTCTATGCAAGTTGCCGTCACTATAGGCCGCGCCGAAACGATTAAGTGCTGTGCCGCTGGCCACAGGCCAGGGCAGTTTGCCGCGGGACTGTGCGAAAGGAGTAAGCTGCTCAGGCGGTGGAATGCTAGCAATCGCTTCCTGAATTTTAGCAATCAAGGCTTCTAAACGACCGCGATCCTCAGTGAGTTGTTGCAACTCGCCGCTACGCGTTGCTATGTCGTCCTTCAAAGCGGCTAGGAGGGTGTTGCGCTGAGCCTGCTCTGTACCGAGGGAATCTAGCTGTGCTTGCAGCTGCGTCTGGGTTGTGTCGCGCTCAACCGTGGATGCCGCTATCTGAGCGCGTGTGGCTAGTAGCTCGCTTAGTGTCTCGCGAAACTCTCGAACCCTAGCTAGGCGTTCGCGATTGAAGTGCTCGTAATAGTTGAGCATGCGGGCGCTTCGCGCTGGGTCTTGTTGATTCAATAGGGGCTTGAGGTAGGGTTCTTGCCCGGACACATATGCAGCACGCACGGCCTGCTTGACCAGCGTTTCCTGCGCGCTCTTCTCTAGCTCTAGCGCGGTACTGCGCTCGTTCAGGCTGTTCAGTTGTGATTGCAGATTGGCGATGGCGTCTCGATTCTCCGCGACTTGCGCGCGGATGCTGTCGATCTTCTGAGTGTTCTCACGCAGCTGTGTTTCGAGCGCACTGCGGTTATTGGCTGCGGAGTTTAGCCAAGTCTCGATGTCGGCGATCGCAGAGTTGAGTTGGGCGAGCTGTTCCTCTGGGGGTGGTTCTTGGGCTTGTAGTGCGGGCGGGATACTTAGGGTGAGTAGGGCGCAAAGTAGCGCCGCGAAGCAATCGCGGCGCACTCTTCTTGATGTGTACTGCCTCGTCCTACTCGCGTTCACTTAGCCTTCTTTGCGCATCAAAGGGGTGCCGGTCATCTCTACTGGCACTGGCATCTCCATCAATTCCAACAGGGTAGGTGCTATGTCGCATAGGCTGCCGGGTGCGGCAAATTGCCAAGGCTTGTTGCCAACATAGACCAATGGCACCGGGCCGTTGGTGTGTGAGGTCAGGGCCTGGCCAGAGCTCGGGTCTACCATCTGCTCTACATTACCGTGATCGGCGGTGATCAGGCACTGCCCATCGGTCTCGAGAATAGCCTGTTCGATGCGTCCAAGGCAGACGTCCAGCGTCTCCACAGCCTTGATCGCGGCCTCGAAGCTGCCGGTGTGGCCGACCATGTCGCCATTGGCATAGTTGCATACGATGGCGTCGTAGCTGCCGGAGCGAATCGCCGCAACGAGTTTGTCGGTGACTTCCACGGCGCTCATCTCTGGCTGTAAATCGTAGGTTGCGACTTGAGGCGAGGGGATTAGCTCGCGGGTCTCTCCTTCGAACTCTTTCTCTCTACCGCCGCTAAAGAAGAAGGTGACGTGCGCGTATTTCTCGGTCTCGGCGATGCGTAGCTGTGTTTTATGTTCGTTGGCCAAATACTCGCCGAGAACATTGTTCATAGGCTGTGGCGGGTAAGCGCAGACTACGTCGATATCCGCGGCATATTCTGTAAGAGTCACGAAGTCGCCCAGTTCGCGCTGGTAATTGCGTGTAAAACCACTGAACTCTTTGTCGTTGATAGCGCGAGTTAATTCTCTGGCACGGTCCGAGCGAAAGTTCATGTAAATTAGTGTGTCGCCATCTTCGATATGTATGGGGGACTCTTGTTCCGGTGCAATCACCGTAGCTTTTACGAACTCATCATCTTCGTCGCGCGCATAAGCGGCGGCCAGCGCCTCTTCGACAGTTGCGAAACGATACTCGGACTCCGCTCCCATGATGAGGTTATAAGCCTTTTCTACGCGATCCCAGCGATTGTCTCGGTCCATCGCGAAATAGCGACCGACGATGGACACGATGCGGCCGCAGCCCGTGTCTTGCAGAGCTTTTTCTGCCCGCTGCAAGGATGCTAATGCGCTGCGCGGTGGGGTGTCGCGGCCGTCGAGAAACGCATGCAAGTAGATGTGTTCTGCGCCGCGCTGCTCGGCCAATTCGATCATCGCGAGAATCTGTTCTTCGCTGCTGTGGATGCCACCTGGAGATAGGAGCCCCAGAATATGCACGGCCTTGTCCACCATAATAGCCTTGTCGACTGCGTCCACTAGGGGCTCGTTTAGGTAGAAGGTGCCATCTTCGATCGCCTTGTCGATGCGGGTCAGGTTTTGATACACAACTCGGCCAGCGCCTAGGTTCATGTGTCCGACTTCCGAATTGCCCATTTGCCCAGTAGGCAAGCCTACCTCAACCCCCGATGTTTTGATCAGCGTATGGGGGCAAGTGCCCCAGAGCCTGTCCCAAACTGGTGTGTTGGCGGCGCTGATGGCGTTGTATTCGGTCTCTTCTCTGTAACCCCAACCATCTAGAATGAGTAGAAGGGCGGTTTTTTTGAAGGGGATGTTAGCTGTGGGATTAGCAGTGCTTGCGCTCATAGCGATAGGGATTCCAATTCTTAGTACGTTCAACAAGGTGCAGCGACGATATTATCTCGGAAACGCCGCCTCATAGCGAGACTGTAGAGTAGAGCAATTGGGCTAAAAGTAGGGGCGTCTATTTGCTTCAGGCGGGTTTGGAACTTTCTTATGGCGTGCATTGGCGTGTATACTGCCTCCCTTTTTTGCAATCGTCCTACGCGTTGGGACGTTGCAGCATCACCATACCGTTGCTGTTTAGCACGGTGGAGACCGATTCGGATTATGGCGCAATTTATTGAATTTGTTGGGAATCATTGGATTCTTGCCACGCTCTGGGTCGGGCTGGTTATCGCATTAGTGCTCCATCGCTCCAGAAGCGCAGGTGAGGCACTTAGCTGTCAACAGGCAGTGATGTTAATTAATCGCTCCGATGCAGTATTACTCGACATTCGCGAGAAAAAGGACTTCGACGCCGGCCATATTGTGGACTCTGTGCACATCCCCATGAGCAAGTTGGGAAGTCGTGTCTCCGAGTTAGAAAAACATAAGGCGAAGCCGATTATCGTTGCCTGCCGCTTAGGGCAGCAATCGACCGATGCTGTGAAGATATTGAAAAGCGCCGGATTCGAGAATGTAATGCGATTGAGCGGCGGAATCACTGAATGGCGAGCTGATAATTTGCCATTGGTGCAAAAATAGGTATTCCCTTTGGGGGAATGGTTTACAGGCCCCTTTTCACAACAACCCAAGAGTGATGCAGGAACAATCATGGCAGAGAACAAAGACGATCAAAACCAAAGCACTGAAACCACAGCTCCAGCGGCTGGCGCAGCAAATGGGCAAGAAGCCACTGGGCCATCTTTTGCTCTGCAGCGCATTTATGTGAAAGACTCCTCGTTCGAGTCGCCACGCAGCCCCGCGGTATTCCAAGGGCAGTGGGCCCCAAAGATTTCTTTCAATCTTGGCAGCAAGAGCGCACGCATCTCTGAAGGCATGTTTGAGGTCGTACTTACGATTACTGTTGAAGCTAAAATCGAAGAAAATGCCGCATTCCTAGCGGAAGTGCACCAAGCGGGCATCTTCACTTGCACAGGCTTGGCAGATGCGGATCTAGAGCAGGTGCTTTCGGCTGTTTGTCCTAACATCCTGTTCCCATACGCGCGTGAAGCAATTGACTCCTTAATCGTAAAAGGTAGCTTCCCACCTGTGAATCTCGCGCCAGTGAACTTCGATGCACTGTACGCACAGAGCAAGCAGCAACAAGCAGCACAGGCCGCTGGTGAAGCGCCTGCAGGTGATGCCGCAAACTAAGACTTGTCGCAGCTAGGGCGCTCCTACCGCTTGGATCTTTAAAAAATCTAATTGTAGGAGCCTGCCTTGCAGGCGATCAACTCCCTGCTCGGGCTCGTCTCATTCCTCGAAATCGAAATCTAATTGCCGTAATGCCTCATACAGAACGATAGCCACGGAGTTCGAAAGATTCAGGCTTCGACTTTGTGCTCGCATAGGTATGCGTAATACCTGCTCCGCAGGCAGCGCCTCACGAATATCGGCTGGCAGGCCGCGAGTCTCCGGGCCAAACAATAAAATATCACCATCTCTGAATTGCGCCTCACAGTGACTGGCAGTGCCTTTCGTGCTTAGGGCAAAAAGACGACCCTTTGGCCCCTCGGTCTGAAAGGCCTCCCAAGATTCGTGCACATGCACCCTGTCGACCTCGTAATAGTCTAGGCCAGCGCGGCGCACTTGCTTCTCGTCGAGTGAAAAGCCCAAGGGTTTGATCAAGTGGAGAATTGCGCCGGTGTTGGCGGCTAGACGGATGATATTGCCAGTGTTTGGGGGAATCTCGGGTTGGTATAGAGCGATGTGCAACATGGCGTTTTCTCAATGGGTAAGTTAGCGCCAAGATGTAATGTAGGGGCGCGGTCAGCGTTAGGCGGGGAGGCTATCGTTAGTGCCCCTTGACCGCAAGGGAGGACAGAATTGAGATTTGTATACTCTTTGCGCAAGAAACCTACCCTAAATGTACCCGAAATGCGCCATTTCCATATAGAATTTATGCACTTATCCTTTATAATTCAAGAACTTTAATTAATGTAGAGTTTCCGTGCTTTGCTCGTTCGTCTTGAGCTTTCATTCTCGGTTCTCTTTATTATTAGGCAGTTAAGTGCGCAGGCGCTAAGCTCGCCCAATCTATAGGTTTATTTGTGCTGAAATTGTTTTCCAAAAATAAGCAATCTGCCGGTCTGGTGGGTTTGAGCGTAAGCGAAGATCGCGTGCTGATCGCGCAGGTCTTGCGTGACAACTCGAATGGCAGCGGTGCGCCCCTTTTGGAGAAGTGCAGTAGGCAAAAATTGGAATCAAGTTCCCAGGCACGCGAGGTGATCACAGCTCTAGTGGACTCCATGGAGCTGGGTGGCGCAAACTGCAATTATGTGCTCTCGCCGCGTGATTATAACCTCTACATGATTGAGGCCCCGGCAGTCGAAGATTCCGAATTAAGGTCGGCGATACGCTGGAAGATTAAAGATTTGCTAGATATGCCGGTAGAAGATGCCGCGATAGATATCTTTCCAGTGCCAGATGATGCGTTCCGTGGCCGTGCAAAGATGCTCTATGTAGTCGCGACACCTAAATCCCGTATCGAGGCAATTATCGATCTGGTTGGTCGCGCAGATTTGAAGCTGCAGTCGATAGATGTGCCTGAATTGGCTATTCGCAATATTACCCAGCAGTTCTTAGATGATACCAATGGCCTAGCTTTTATCGACCTGCGTAAGTCCGGTAGCACGATGAACTTAAGCCGGAACGGAGAGTTGTATCTGACTCGTAAGATTAGTACGCAATTAGATGCAGACGTGATGAGCTCGAGAGACTGGGAGTCGCAGCGCGACAGGCTAGTATTGGAGGTGCAGCGCTCCTTGGATTACTACGAGAGCCAGATGGGCCAAGACCCGATCTCCCAGCTGGTGATGGCGCCGCGTGCGTCAGACTCTTACGAGATGGCGGCAAGCCTGAGCGAAGTCATGTCGGTCCCGGTGACGGTCTTGGAGTTTTCCGAAAAAATCGATATCGCAGAGGGTATAGATCAAGACGTTAAGCGGTCCTGCATGGTGGCGATTGGTGCGGCGCTGCGTAGTGACAAGGCGGTGGCGGCATGATTCAGCAGGTCAACCTATATTTGCCCGAGTTTAGGCCAAGTCGTGAGCTCATTAATGCGATACGAGTGCTACAGCTAGCTGGTTTCGTCATTTTCATCATGGCGGTGATGTGGGCGAATAATTTCCTCAAAACCAGCACGCTACGCTCAGATATTCAGACCACGCAATCGCAACTTACGGCACAGACAGAAATTACGAGCCAGTTGCAGCAGAATCTTGCGCGCCGCGCTAGTGATCCGGCTTTGGTGGTTGAGTTGAACGAGCGAGAACAGGAGTTAGCTGAAAGTAGAGAGATGCTGGAGTTCTTGCGTGGTTCTAACTTAGGCAATATCACCGGTTTCTCCGAGTATGTGAAGGATATCTCAAGGGCGGCCTCAGATGGGCTATGGCTAACTCAGTTCGACTTTATGAATGGTGGTCAGAAGGTATATTTGAAAGGCATCGCACAACAAAGCGCAATGGTGCCCGAGTTTATTAACCGCTTGGCGGCAGGTAAGAGTCCGCTAGTCGAGCGAGATTTCTCCCGATTCTTAGGTAACCTTATCAACACGACGCCGGTAGAAGGATTGGAGCGGACTCGTCTCTATCAATTTGAATTGGAGACTCGCGAGTGAACCCGAAGACTTGGCTCAAGAAGTTCACCGAATGGTTCGATGTCAGGCCCCAGGCTGAACGTTTCATTCTTGCTTTTATTGGCTTCGGCGGACTGATCTACTTTTTTGTGATCCTAATTAATGATCCGGCTAAACAAGAGATTGCCAGTCTTGATCGTCAGCTAAGCACGGTACAACGTCGTTTAATCGACCAGCAAACTAGCGCCGCAGAGTTGCAGCTGACTGGCGTGGAAGACCCCGATAGCTTTATTCGTGAGCGATTGAGCACCTTGATAGCAGATCAAGCGACGGTGCAGGATGATATTGAATTGCTCGCGGGCAATCTCGTGTCACCCAATGGCATGACACAGATGTTGACGGGGGTCTTGGATAGCCAAGAGGGTTTGACTCTTATAAAAGTAGAGAATATTGCACCTAGAGCTTTGACGAACGGCTTAGCAAGGGGCGGGGTGGCGGAAGCAGCGGCGACTGCGGCTACCACGGCCGCAGCAACAACTGCGACTAGCGCATTGCGCTCAGTTGGTTTTCAAGTATTTCGACATGGCCTGATTTTGGAGTTTCAAGGAGATTATTTCAGTACCCTGCGTTATCTGATGTACCTAGAGGAGATGGATCAAAGCTTCTTCTGGGATAGCTTCCAGTTCGAGCAAACCCTCTGGCCCGAGGCGAGAGTGCGCCTCGAGCTCCATACATTAAGCTCGGAAGAGGGGTTTATCGGTGTATAGCGCAATTAAACAAGTACGCTTCATTTTTTCTCTAAGAGGGCGTCGCGACCAGCTCTGTTGCGTAATGCTAATGGCATTGGCGCTTTTTAGTTTGGATGCGCAGGCAGAGGTCTTCGGTGGCGAAGATTTAAGAGATCCAACGCGCCCAGCCGGTGCTCCAATTGCCGCTGAAGGCGAGGGCGGTGAGGGTTTTCTTGCGGGCCTGTTTGGCAGTGCTACTGGCTTGCTCGATAGTAATTACAAGGTAACGTTCATCCGAGCGGGCGGTGCAGAGCCCGTTGCAATGATTAACGAAAGACTAGTAAAGACAGGCGACATGATTGGTCAAGCCGAAGTGATCTCGATCGATGCGCAGAGTGTGTCGCTACGAGTCAATGGCGCCGTTCAGCGCGTGGCCACCTATAGCAACACAGTGAAGACCTTGGCAGAACCTCAATAGGTTTACTGAGTAAAATTTTTTGGCGCTCTGCAGCTGCGCCCTTATGAACGACTAAAGATAGATCGGAGTATGGATGTTAATTAGATCTTCCATTACAGCACAGCGAATGAAATCGATTCCCAGGATAGTACTGGTGAGTCTTTTTCTGTTCCTTGGTGCCTGCAACACGAGCCAGCAACGCAACGCCGATACGGAAGTGTTGGATAGTATTCGGGGCAATCTCGAGGAAGCCGCGGCTACATTGGATACAGCGCCTGTTGCACCTTCGCAAGCCGAGATCGATGCAATTCTGCCTTCTGTTTTCTTGGCGGACGAGATAGCAGCGCCTGTCGAGGAGCGTTTCAATATTGTCGCCAATCGCGAGAACGCTCAGAATTTTTTCGCGAATGTTGTGGCAGGCACTGACTTTGGCGTGGCAGTGAGCCCTGAGCTCGAGGGGGAGATAAGTCTCTCTTTGCCAAACGTTACTATCGATGATGTGATGCAAGCCGTACAACAGACCTATGGTTATCAGATTTCGCGCCGAGGCAATATTTATCACGTGCAACCTGGTGGTCTACAGACTCGATTATTCACAGTGGACTACTTGAATGTAAGTCGTACTGGTACCTCCTCCGTGCAGGTAAGTTCCTCTGGTCAGAGCGGAGGGCAGAGTGGTGGCAACAACAATAATAATGGGAATAGCGGCAACCAGAGCGGAGGGTTTAGCAATGGCAGTAGTTCTGGTGGTAACCAAAGCGGCGGTCAGGCTGGTGGCGCAACAGGTGGATTAGGCAATACTGGAGGCGGACAAGGTGGTCAAGTGTCCACTCAAACTGAATCGAATTTTTGGGAAGATTTCGAGGAAGTAATCGCTGCATTAGTGGGCACGTCGGTTCGTCGAGACGATGATAGCGGCGCTAATGCTGGTGGCGGTGGAATCCTATCTGGCCTTTCTGCCGCGCGGAGCAGTTCGGGTAACAGCGACGGCAAGAGTGTTGTAGTGCAGCCTCAAGTTGGCTTAGTTATGGTCACGGCATACCCCCATGAATTGGATCGCGTAGCGCAGTACATCGAACGTGCACAGAATATCTTGAGTCGAGAGGTCACGATTCAGGTGCAGTTCCTAGAGGTGATTCTCAACAAGGGCTTTCAGTCGGCAATCGATTTCGACACCTTTGGCCCTGGTGGTGCAGTGAATGGCGATAACACAGTGACAGCGGCCTATGGCTCGGCTGGTGATTTCACGATTTCTGGTAATTCGAGCCCGCTTTCCATCGTCACCAATTTCACCGACTTCGACGCGGTGTTTAAAATTTTAGAGTCACGTGGCACCACTCAAGTGTTGTCGAGCCCAAGCCTGAAGGTGTTGAATAATCAGAAGGCCGTGTTCCAAGATGGCGACGAAGAGTATTTCCAGACCGGCGCAAGCTCTACCACGATTGCAGGTGGCAATAATACGACGACGAATGCTAGCGCATCATTAGCGTCTTTCTTCTCTGGCATCTCAATGGACATCACGCCGCAGATTAGTGCGGATGGAAAGATTACTCTTCACGTGCACCCCACTATTAGCACAGTGGTTGAGCAGAGCAAGACAATCTCTGGCGAGCAGATTCCATTGGCGCGCACCTCAGTGCGCGAGCTCGACAGTGTGATTCGCGGCGAAGATGGCAAGATAGTGGTGCTAGGTGGTTTGGCCTATGAGCGCAGTACGGACGACCTAGCGGGCATCCCCTTCGCGAATGACATTCCAGTGGTGGGCGCGGCATTCGACCAGCGTCGACGCTCGACTGTAAAGAGCGAGTTCATCATTCTACTGCGCCCTATGATTGCCAACCCAGGCAACGAGGCGCAGTTTATTCGTGATAGCAGTGATCGATTTAGACAGATTAACCAAGACATCAATTCATTCTAAAGGAACGAAGGTCTTCTAGCGCAACTCGTAGAAGCGGTGACAATTATGTATCTCGAACATTTCGGCCTAAAAGAACTCCCGTTTTCGCTAACACCGAATACGCAGTTCTTTCTCAATATGGCGAGCTACCACAAAGCCTACAATATGCTGATGGTGTCTATCGCCAATAGAGAAGGCTTCATCAAAGTGGTCGGCGAAGTGGGCACTGGCAAAACAATGCTGTGTCGCAAAGTTTTGAATACGCTTGAAGAGAATAAAGAGACTTATGTAACTTCCTATATCGCGAACCCGGTATTAAGTCCGAAAGGTTTGTTCCTTGCATTCGCAGAGGAGCTGGGCTTGGATGCCGATGCCGACACGGGGCATCATAGTTTACTCAAGCACATAACCCGAAAGCTGATGCAGCTCTCCGCAGAGGGCAAGCAAGTCATTCTGTTTATAGACGAAGCTCATGCCATGCCAGAGAAGACGCTCGAAGCATTGCGGCTATTAACAAACTTGGAGACAGAGAAGGTAAAACTTTTCCAAGTTGTATTGTTTGCTCAGCCGGAGCTAGATGAGCAGTTGCAGAAGCAATCGCTTCGACAACTTCAGCAGCGCATTACGTTTTCTTATCGACTAGAGTCCCTCGACCGCGACGGCGTTGAGCGCTATGTTACCCATCGCATGGCGACCGCCGGTTACAATGGGCCCGCTGTTTTCTCCAAGCGCGCACTCGACTATTTGTTCGCGAGCAGCAAAGGCATTCCGCGCCTCGTCAATATTCTCTCTCACAAGGCAATGATGGCCGCGTATGGTAAGGGCGATCGTTCTATTGAGCTCGAGCATGTGCGCCGCGCTGCGGAGGATACGGAAGGGGTAATGGAGCCTAGTGTCTCATATAAACCGATGATGGCAGCGAGTATAGGCGTGATAGCCGGCGCGGCGTTGTTGTTTTATATAGCAAGCTATTACCTCTGAGGTCACGCATATGAGTTTAGTAAATGACATGTTGCGAGACTTGGATCAGCGTCGCCAAGAATCTACCCAACCAAAGTTTGGCGCCGAACGCCTTGTGCCGGTAGCCTCCGATGCCAATAGCAGTAAGAGCAGCCGCTCCTTGCTAGGTTTTGTACTTAGCATCGCGATTACGCTCGGCCTCATTATAGGAGGTCTATATTTTTGGCAATCTCTGACCTCTAGCGTGCCTCAACCGATCCTTGTGCAGCCTACTACCGCCCAAGCGTCTGTAGCTAGCGTCGCCCCGAGTGTCGAGCAACGCGAGTTAGAGGAAATCACCTCGCGCATGCAGGCCTTAGAGGCGCAGAATCGGGCTCTCTTAGAAGCGCAAACTGCTATCGCTGAACAAGCAAGTGCAACACAAATGCAGTTAGAGGAAGAAATCTCTCAACCAGCGATGCCGGAGCCATTCCAGGAGCCGATAAACGTTGCTGCTATCGCGCCACTACCTGTCGCGGTTGAAGTTGCGCCAAGCCCTGTTCCGCAACAAGCCGCAAATCTAGAGCCAGCGCCCAGTGACGAAGTTGCGGCGGCCCCAGTATCGGAAGCGCCTGAACCAAGCGCCCCGATTCGTAGCCCGCGCAGTCTTAGTTTTCTAGAGCGCGATCAGATGCAGGTTCAAGAAGCTTTGCGCCTAGCGAGTAGCAATCAGAACGAAATGGCGATGCAACAGCTTAGCGAATTTGTTGATGCGAATCCCAGCGCACATAATTCTCGTGAAGCGATGATTAAGCTAGCCTTACAGAAAGGGGATACTACTACTGCGGAGCGCTTACTGCAGAATGGATTTTCGCTGGACGTAAATCGGGCCGGCTATCGCAAGTTGCAGGCCCGCTTGATGCTGGGTGCTGGGCAGGCCGAGCAGGCGATGCAGTTGTTAAGCGTCAATATTCCTACTATTCAAGACGATGTGGAGTACCACGATATTTTGGCCACTGCCTATCTCTCTGTGCAGAGCTACGACAAAGCGGCGATGAGCTATGAGGCTTTGGTGCAGCAAAATCGAGGTGAGGGTCGCTGGTGGTATGGTTTGGCTTCGGCATGGGATAGCTTAGGTCGCACTCGCGATGCGGGGCTTGCCTACCAGGAAGCATTGAAGCTACCCAATTTGAGCGCAGCATTGCGGCAACGCAGTCAGCAGCGCGTCGCGGATCTAGGCCTCTAATGGGCGCATTCAAGCAAAAAATTCGCATTGGCGACCTCCTGGTTAAGAACCAAGTAATCGATGAGAACCAGTTGCACGCAGCGCTCGAGAAGCAGAAGAGCACGGGTCTTAGGCTAGGGCGCACCCTTATCTCTCTCGGTTATGTTGGCGAGGATCAATTCCTCGAATTCCTCTCGTCACAATTACAGATTCCATTCGTCGATCTGCGCCGCTATAAATTCGACATCACCCTCGTGCACCGTTTATCAGAGACACTGGCGCGGCGTTATCGCGCGATTGTGCTATCAGACAATAAAGGTGAATTACTGGTCGGCATGGCAGACCCGACAGACATCTATGCATTCGATGCGCTCGAGCGAGCACTGCAGCAGCCGATCCATCAGGCAGTGGTTCGCGAGAGTGAGCTTCTTAGTACCTTGGACCTCGTTTATCGCCGTACTGAAGAAATAGCGAGTTTCGCGGAAGAGCTGGACGACGAACTAATCGAGTCTCAGTTCGATCTCGCTACACTCACGCCAGCGGCGGATGACAGCGATGCTCCGGTAGTTAAACTACTTCAATCTATTTTTCAGGATGCTGTCCAAGTACGCGCATCCGATATCCATATCGAACCAGATGAGTCCGTTTTGCGCATTCGGCAGCGAGTGGATGGCGTCTTACAAGAGCAGGTCATGAAAGAGCGCAGAATTGCGCCAGCATTGGTATTGCGTTTAAAGCTTCTGTCTGGCTTAGATATATCTGAGCGGCGCATGCCTCAGGATGGCCGCTTTAGCCTTAAAGTGAAAGATCGTAAGCTCGATGTACGTCTTTCCACTATGCCTATCGAGCATGGTGAATCCGTCGTTATGCGTCTACTTGACCAGACCGATGGTGCCGCAAGACTTGAGAATGTGGGCATGCCCGAAGAGATGCTGCACCGATTCCGGCGTCTCATCCATATGCCCCATGGCTTGATTCTCGTTACCGGGCCTACCGGTAGTGGTAAGACCACGACGCTCTATGGTGCCCTGCAGGAACTCAACGAAGTCGGCAAGAAGATCATCACGGTTGAAGACCCGGTTGAGTATCGGCTCCAACGCATCAATCAGGTGCAGGTGAATCCGAAGATCAATCTCACCTTCGCCAAAGTCCTGCGCGCCGCCTTGCGCCAAGACCCCGACATCCTGTTGGTGGGTGAGATTCGAGATACGGAAACCGCCGAGATTGCGCTCCGTGCTGCAATGACTGGTCACTTGGTGCTTTCTACCCTGCACACCAACGACGCGGTCTCTAGCGCAATGCGTCTAGTTGACATGGGGGCCGAGAGCTTCCTCGCTGCCACTGCGCTACGCGCCGTCGTTGCACAAAGACTCGTGCGTCGGCTGTGCGATAACTGCTACATCGACTACACCCCAACAGCACAGGAAATAGGCTGGCTATCTGGCCTGATTGGGCACGATAGGGCAAGTACATTGAAGCTGAAGCGGCATAGTGGCTGCCATCGTTGCAACAACACCGGATATCGCGGGCGTATTGGTGTTTTCGAGCTACTTATTCTCGACGACAAGATGTCCGACGCTTTGCGTCGCGGCAGTTCTTCGGATTTTGTGCGCGCGGCGAAGAACAGTAAGGGGTATATGCCCTTGGTGATGAGTGCGTTAACCGATGCCGCGAGTGGCATTACCAGTTTGGATGAAGTATTCCGTGTGGCTGAGCAGATCGATGAGTCGGGCGATTTTGACGTGACTGCCGAGGAGGTCATCTAATCATGGCCAATTTCCACTACAAGGGCCGCGACACGGGTGGCGATTTAGTGACTGGCGATATCGACGCGAGCTCTGTAGATGAGGCTGCGTCTTCCCTAATAGATCGCGCCATTACCCCTATCGAGATTCGGCAAGTCAAGGTCAAGCCCAAGAATACCAAAGCGGCCAACGACCGTAGCGCCAAGAAGAAAGAGCCAATTACGACTACGGAAGCCATCAATACGTTTATGGCTGGCCGTCGTATTGAGATTAGTGAATTAATTATCTTCTCAAGACAGATGTATAGTCTCACTAAGGCTGGCCTGCCACTTGACCGTGCCATCACCGGCCTGCAGTCGTCTTTGAAGAATCGCGCGTTTAAGAAGGTATTGAAAGACGTGGTTCTCGGTCTAGAAAGTGGTATGAATCTCTCGTCTTCATTAGGCCGCCACCCCAAGGTCTTCTCTCCTCTGTACCTAGCATTGGTAAGTGTGGGAGAAAGCACGGGTCAGTTAGACTTGGCATTCCGTGAAGTGGGACGTTATCTTGAGCTCGAGAAAAACACCCGCAAGCAGATGAAGAGCGCAACTCGTTACCCCACCTTCGTTATGACTGCTATCGTGATCGCCTTAGGGCTCATTACCTACTATGTAATTCCTGCGTTTGCGTCGACCTTCGCGAGGCTAGGTGCGCAGCTGCCTTTGGAAACTCGTATTCTGATTGCGGTCTCCGATTTCGTAGTGGCCTATTGGGCCTATATGCTCGCAGCGTTCGTGGGCACGGTAGTCGCCTGGCGCACTTGGATCAATAGCCCGCCGGGTCGTTATATTTGGGACCGTGTAAAGATGCGCCTTCCTATTATAGGTGCGGTATTCGAGCGGATTGCATTGGGGCGCTTCGCGCGAACCTTCGGCATGGTAATGCGGGCGGGGGTCCCTATCGTGCAGGGGCTAGGGGTTGTGGCTGGCGCGGTAGGGAATAAGTATGTGGGAAAGCGGGTGTTGAGAATGAGAGAGGGAATTTCGCGAGGCGAGTCTCTCTATAACACTGCTGTACAGAGCAATATGTTCTCGCCCTTGGTCCTGCAGATGATCTCTGTAGGCGAAGAAAGTGGTGCCATCGATGAATTGATGGCAGAAGTCGCCGATTTCTATGACTCAGAGGTGGAATACGACCTTAAGAAATTAGGCGACGCCATAGAGCCAATTCTCATTATATTTATCGCGGGCATAGTCCTCGTGTTGGCCTTGGGCGTGTTCTTACCGATTTGGGACTTGAACTCGGCTATACGATAAATGCATTGTCGAAGCCTTTGCGCGTCGGCCTAATCAATAAAATTTAGATAGAAGAGATATTCGTGTTCAGAACACAGCAATCACAGATGACTAAATCAGCGGACAAGAACAAAGGATTCTCCTTGTTCGAGCTGATCGTGTATATCTTGCTGGTTTCAATCGTTTTCTCCGCCTCAATGCGTCGTTTTAACGAGTTTCCGGGGGAGGCGGAACGAGCGAATTTCTTGGCCATAAGTATGCAGCTGAAAGCTGCAGTGAACCTGCAGATGATGAAAGCCATTGCGGCGGGCAAATGGGAAAACCTCGGGCCAATCGAAAATACCAATCCAATGGACCTAATGCTGGAAACGCCATCCAACTACGCAGGTGCTTTTAACCTCGTGGACGAGCAGACCATGCCGAGGCGCACATGGTATTTCGACAGCTTCAACGGGCAACTTGTGTATTTAGTGAACGATAATAGCAACCTGTTCTCTACCCTGGGCGATGGGACCTCGACGATTTCGGAGATTCGTTACCGCATTGTCCAGAAATACGACGGCGAGCAAATGAGGAGCGATGAAGGATTAGGGATCGATGCAGGGACTGTTACTGGCCTAAACGATCCATCTTTACGTGCCGCTAGTGGTAACAATAGTGGAGGCCGGGGTCGAAACTGGCAAGGTTTAGTGCTTGAAGAGGTCACCCCATTCAACTGGGCAAGGGGCGGCATGTCCTTGCCGGGCGTAGAGATACCGGAATAGTGTGAACTGCGTCACCCTGATATTTAGTGGGAAAGGGGCTGATTGGGACAAAAACGGGTCAAAAAGGCCTAATAGGGCTCAGTTTGGTGGCTTTCACCTAGCGAGGGTGAATTCTCGGTGCTAGCATAGCTGCAAATGAATTTAATAAGTTAGGTGCAGAGTCTGGCCTAACCTATTGATCAAGGTGTGAAGTTCGCGAGCTGCTTCTTCAACTCTTATAAAAGAAGCTCGCTTGGGTTTAACGAATTAATCAGATAACGACTAAAGGTAACAATATGAAAAACATGACTGCGATGAACGCAAAACGCAAACAAGCTGGTTTCACGATCATTGAATTGGTCGTGGTTATCCTTCTATTGGGCATTCTTACTGCTACGGCTCTGCCACGTTTCATGGACGTGACTGACGAAGCGCACGAAGCCGTCGTAGACGCTATAGCTGGTGGTTTCGCAACAGGAACAGCTTTGTTCCGCGCACAATGGGTCGCTGAAGGGCAGCCAACGGACAGTTTAGTATCCGAATATAACCTCTACGCTAGCAATACAGGTTATCCTCTAGGTAGCACGACGACTAACACCCTTAACGGGAATGCAATTGCAGCTGCAATATCGTCGGATGATATAGCTACTGCGACTGGTGTCACTCTGTGCGCTGTTGCATATGAATACATCCTTCAAACAGGCAAGCCTGATCTTTTCAGAACTAGTGCTGGCGTTATAGTGGGCGCTGATGGTGTAGCTGGTGAAACAGTTGCTGCGCGTGAAACTAAGGTAGAGACATTAACTCTTGTAGCAACTTCTACCGGCGAGGTCTTGCCAGTATATGAGAAGAATGCGACTGCAGCGGATTCAACTTCTTGTACTTACTATTATGTTGGCCAGTACAGAAGCGGCGAGTCCGCAACAGCTGCTCAACGCACGATCCCTAGCATCACTTACAATTTCATAAATGGTGATGTTACAAGAGGCACTCTATTGCTTGCGACTGATAACCCATAAGGTCTATTTAGTTCGCTATAAACTTGACGGTCGGTAAATATTCACCGTCAGTCGACATCAGCCCCTCTGTATGAGCGATCATGCAGGGGGGTATTGATTTAACGAATGCCTTCAACTGCGAGTATTCTTTATGCGGGGATCTCAGATTAAGTTCAGAGGATTCTCTGTCATTGAATTAGTGGTTGCCATCCTGATTATTGGCATTATCGCCTCTGTGGCCATGAGTCGACTTTTAGAAGGCGACACCTACAACGCCTCCGTAGTCCGCGATCAAATCATCTCTCTTGCACGCTCCGGACATCAGCGCTCACTTGGACGCACAGATGTCGCACTCGTCATTCGACCTAATGGCAATAATTTAGAAGTAACGACTGCCGAAGAATTTGTCGATGCGAACGACTTTACCGCTCTCCAAACAGCATCCATCGATGCGCGCTCTGTGACTGTCTCTGGCGACGTCAATATCACCACCAGCTGTGCTAGCACCCCAGGAACGGATGTGTTGAGCAATGTCGCACCAATGGTGATTCAATATGACGAGCTTGGCGATCTCTACCGGGGGGGCGTGACAAGCAATATCGGCTACCCAGTAACGGCAACAACCGCCATCCGGCTTTGCGTAAATAACGACCCTCTTGTCTCGATTTGTTTCTCCCCTGCTGGTTTTGCTTTCGCCGGAGACTGCGAATGAAATTGCGAATAGGACACGCAGGCTTAACACTGATCGAAATGGTGATCACGATCGTTATATTGGCGATATCCCTTGCTGCAATCTCCGCGATGCTTTCAAGCGGCGTCGGCCGCAGCTCTGACATCACATTAGAGATAAGATCGGCGGCCCTAGCGCAGAGCTATCTCGACGAAATTCTAAGTAAGCGCTTCGACGAGCGCTCCCATCCTCGCGGAATACCTCCTTGCAGGAGTAACTGTACGATCTTAGCGAATTTTGGGCCCGACAGTGGTGAAGTTGACAGGTCAGATTACGACGATGTAGACGATTACAATGGACTTGACGAAGGGCAAGGTCAATCAGATCCCCTACAAGACTCCACTGGTGCGGAAAGAATAGGCTACGAGAATTTTCGGGTACGCGTGCTGGTACGTTATATGGATATTGCTGTCAGTGGCACAGAGGAGAATCTCGCCGTTGCTTCGAACGATCTCGACGATAACGAGGACGCCAAAGTAATAACGGTAACGGTAAACTACCTCAATAGTGGTACAGAGGGGATTGCCTACAGTGCATATAAGACCAACTTCTAATCGAGGCTTCACGCTGATCGAAATGGTTACGACCATCCTGATCTCCTCAATTCTTGCGATGGGGATAGTGAGTTTTATTGCCGATAGCGTTGAGGGTTTCTCCACCAGCTCTAATCGCAGTCGCTTAGCGGGAAGCGGTCGCGCTGCCTTAGATCGGATGACATTCGAGATTCACAATGCCTTGCCCAATAGTGTACGTGTGAATGCCGCCGCTCCAGATGGCGATCAATGCCTCGAGTTTATGCCGGCGTTAAGGGCGACTACCTATATCAACCCGCCAATCCGAGGGTCGGGCGCAAGCAGTTTCGATGTTATCAACTTCGACTCAGTAACCGCCTATGCCTCCCCTGCAGGTATCTACGCGGCAATTTATCCGATCAATACGACTGAACTCTACGACTACGACGATAACCTGGGTCCCTTAGCGCTGATTGACTCAATCGACGACACGGGCGGGGTGGATGGCAAGATGACAGTAACGCTAGACGCTTCTCATCGTTTCAACAAGAGATCGCCAAACAATCGGCTCTTTCTAGTCGATGAACCAGTGAGTTTCTGTGTAGTAGGGGAAAAATTGTATCGCTATAGCAACTATGGGGTAGAGGCGACTCAGTGCACTCCAGACACTTGCTTGCCTAGTAGCTTGCCCGACCGCGCGCTGCTAGCCGATAGCATCGACAATGCAGGCGCAACTGCATTCAGCTTTGGCGCAGCAACTACTCGGCGTAATGCGATCGTCACTTTCGATATCTTGATGACGAGCCAGGGCGACATAGTGCAACTTAACCATGAGGTGTTAACCCACAATGTTCCCTAGGCGCCAAAACAATAAGGCTACATCACACTTTCAGCAAGGCATCGGCATACCAGCTGCGCTGTTCGTGATTACGTTGTTCGCGATACTAGCCGTCGCCATCAACTTGCTTTTAGAGCAGAACGCGGAGACCTATGAGGAGCAAGTGAATCTAACGCGCGCCTTCTATGCGGCAGAGTCCGGCGCGGGTATCGCGATGAATTCGATATTTCCGCCCGAGGAGTTCCCACTGTACAACGCCGATGCGGAATGCGCGGCTGGGCCACGTGAGTATGTGTTTACTATTCCCGGGCTAAATGAGTGTACTGCGACGGTTACCTGCAGCGTAGATGCCACAGTTTCCAGCGTGGAGTATTACACCATAGTTAGTGAAGGGAGTTGTAACGGGGTGAACCGTAAGGTGCAGATCAGGAGTAGTGGGCAATAGAGGCGCTTCGCACACGGTGCGGCGCCTCTACCTAAATGCAGTGTTTTGCCTTTACAGCGCACCTACCAAAATGAAAATCGCATATACCACCGCTAGAGTTACAACTGTTGTAACGCCATAGACTACGGCATTGTTAATGCCAACTTGCGTGCGGTAGGGATCAATGCTGAGGTTCTTGTCGTTAGCACGGTGACTAATATCCCGTTGCAAGCGCAATTTGTAGTTGTCGCACTTCTCAAGCAGGCGCCAACCGGCTTTCTCTTCCTCTGCCATCACCGCTGCGATGTTGGGTGATTTCGCGAAATGGGGAGTGGTTGCCTGTATGACTTTATATTCGAGTTCCATCTTATGCTCCAGTGCGTTTCCGAATTTGTGAGGGCGCTAGCGTGTATGAACGGTATTTTGTGTGTTCATTCAAGCTTTTGCAATGTTTAAGGCGTAATGGGGTGGGCGATTTAGGGTCGAAATACGGCGCATTTTTGCTTCTTTGTGAGTAATCACAGTGTTTATTCGATAAAATGGCTAAGCTTTTAAATTTAAAGGAAAAATCTGCAGCAACGAGACTTTCTAGAATTGTCTAATATTCACCCAATCTCCGGCTCCAAATTGCAATGACGTCTTCCACACGAAAACTGCACTATCACACACAGCAAGCTCGCTTGGCGCGCCCTAGGGTAACGCTCGGCAAGATGTTGGCGAAGGCAGCGGCAGTTACTGCTGGCCTGTTTGCCTGTGCAGTGTTAGCTCAAGTGCCAGGGCCTGTCATATTGCAAGGTATTGGGGGTAATACCATCAATCAGGTGACGACTCCCGTATACGGTAGTGGCGGCACTGTCAGTACCCTAGGCTCCTATCGAGTGCATGTATTCAATTCCAGCGGTACATTCGTGCCGCCCGCTGGTTTAACTAGCGTCGACGTCTTAGTCGTAGGCGGTGGTGGCGGCGGTGGCGGTACCTATGGTGGTGGTGGTGGCGGCGGCGGTGTTCGCTGGGTAACTGGAGTTACAGTTTCAGGCAGCACCTCAGTGACCGTTGGTGGCGGTGGCAGTGGCGGAGCGGGTGTCACCTCTACCAATGATACGTCTGGGAATGCTACGAACGGAGGGGATTCAACGTTTGCTTCCCCTTCTCCTATTGTGGCGACAGGCGGGGGTTATGGCCAAGGCGGTGCTCAAAACACTCCAGACAACCTAACAGGTGGTACCGGTGGATCTGGCGGTGGCGGTGGCGGTATAACGAGTGGAAGCCAGAATATCGGGGGTGCTGGTACTGTATCGCAAGGCAACGCAGGTGGTAACGGAAATGGCGATACCACAAGCAACAGGCGAAGCGGTGGCGGTGGCGGTGGCGCCGGTGGCGCAGGAACCGTAGGCCTTGATAACAGTGGAGGCAATGGCGGTATCGGCATTAATCATTCGGCGAACGTTGGCGCTGTTGGCGGTGCTGCCGGTTGGTTCGGCGGCGGTGGCGGTGGCGGTAAGCGCAGCGGAAACGGTACTGCGAGTAGCGGCGGTCAAGGCGG
>CAXBOY010000032.1:0-30101 GCA_963977405.1 uncultured Gammaproteobacteria bacterium | reverse complement strand
GAACGCGAGATTGAGCGCCTCGGGGCTATCGAGCTCCAACGCTTGATCGGTCAAGGGTCGAATTGTCCGCACGGACTCGCCTTGTTCGCTTCTGTAAGTGTTCGCCACTGCCGCCATGATCGTTCCATTGAGTCAGAATTTCAGGCCGTTAATACGGCTCTCTATACTCGGAACAGCAATCTCTGTGCCAGACTTTGAAACTACGTAATTTCAATCACTTAAGAATAGGGCTTCTCAAAATGGTCAATATTTTGACCTTTCTGAGCGGTTACAAGACAGGGGAATGACTAGGGCCGGCGTCAATTTTCCGGTCCCTAGGCTAGAGCTCGAGCTTAGGCTTTGGGAGGAGTAACGCCAGTCTGACCCATGTATTTGCCACCACGTTGCTTATAGGTGACTTCGCATTGTTCATCGGATTGATAGAACAGCATCTGCGCAACGCCTTCGTTGGCGTATATCTTGGCTGGCAATGGGGTGGTGTTAGAGAATTCGAGAGTCACATGGCCTTCCCACTCGGGCTCAAGGGGAGTGACATTGACGATCAAGCCGCAGCGGGCATAGGTCGACTTGCCGAGGCAGACAACGAGGACGTCGCTTGGGATACGGAAGTATTCGACTGTGCGAGCAAGGGCGAAGGAGTTAGGGGGAATGATGCAGTAGTCTTCCTCGATGCTTACGAAACTAGTCTCACTGAAATTCTTAGGGTCGACGACACTGGAGGTATGCACATTGGTGAAGATCTTGAACTCGCGGGCGCATCTGACGTCATAACCGTAGCTGGAGGTGCCGTAGGAGATGACTTTATTGCCATCCACGAAGCGTACTTGCTTGGGTTCATAGGGTTCGATCATGCCGTGCTTCTCGGCCATCTCGTTTATCCATCGATCAGACTTAATGCTCATTGTTCGTTTATTCCTTGTTGCTTGATTCTAAGAGGGCCGTGATCAGTGCTATGAGTGAGCGGCAGATGATACGGGAGATGAGAAGGAGTGCCAACGGGTTTTTAGGCGTCACCGCAGCGGGTGACGCCTCCTAGGTTTACTCGTCGAAGAGGCCTTCGGAATGGGCGGTTGGAATGCGGTACTGGTTCAGTATGCTGGCCTCGGAGGCGAGGGCTTGCTGATGGTCCACTACCACTTGGTAGCCGCTGCCATTGCGGAACACTACATGAGAGTCGTTGTTGTCGCGCAATTTGCGGGTAAATTGTTTGAAGTCTCTAATGGGTTCGCCATTAACGGTGTCGACCACCCAGTTACGCAGGTCGTGATAGCCGAGGTTAACGTCGGAGGCTAGTACTTGGAGTGCAACCACTAGTTCGCGCTTCTCTGGCGAGCTCCACTCGCTGCGGGCCTGCAGCAGGGCTACCGGTGCGGTGCGGTTCCAATCTGGCCCCCAGCGCATGATCAGGTTCATATTCAGGGGCACGAATAGCACGCCGCCGTAGATATAGTATTCGGGAATCTCGTCGAAGGCTTCTTGCTTGACGAGGCTATAGCTCTGCTGGCGCTTCTGGGCGACTAATTGCTTGGTCATGGCTTTGCCATTGCGGGAGAACTCAATCTCTATGGAGTCGCCTATCTGACGCAGATCGATGGCGTACTTATAGTTGGTCTGTAACTCGGGGTTCACGGTGATGGTGCTATCTCCGGCCACGGCATAACCGGCGATCTTAGTGACTACGTCATTCTCCTGCAGAATACCGTATGCAGGAGAGTCCTCGAAGACCTTGATGACCAGTACCCCAGACTGTGCCTCGCTGAGGCCATAGGCGTTCTTCGCCGCAGGGCTCTCTAAGTCTTGTGTTCTAAAGCCGAGGTCGGGAAAGCCGTCATACACGCCGTCTTCGGCATCGGTGAGCACGTGTTGAATGATGTCGGGAGGCACGAAATAGCCGAGGTTCTCAGCCCTACCGCCGGAGTTGGCCTGCATTACCACGCCGACGATACGCTTATCGACGATTACCGGGCCACCGCTATTGCCAGGGTTTATCGCGGCATCGATCTGGCCGGCGAGTAGGAAGTCACCCGAATGGGCGTAAACCTGCTGCTCAACACGGGACAGGATGCCCTTGGTGATACTGAGTGTGCGCCCGCCCATGGGATAGCCGAACACATAGACTTCTTCTTGTGCGCCAGGCATTGCACCGATATCGAGTGGCTCCAAGTCTGTGAAGAATGTAGGGTCGTCGACAGTGACTAAGGCGAGGTCCGATGAATGTGAGACAAAGGTGACACGGGCAGTGTAGCGATTCGCATCGTTATGCTTCTGCACCTGCACATAACTGGCATCGGCCACGACATGGGCATTGGTCAGAATGCGATTGCCCACGATTACGGAACCGGAGCCACTGCTCTGAGAGGGAGTTAACAGCCGCCAAGGGGTGAAATAGTCCGGCGCAGCTTGTGTGGTGTAAATCTTAACGATCGAGCTCTCGACGGCCCGAATGTCTTCGGTGATCTGGGCATTGATGAGTGATGTGTTAAAGGTGGCGACAAAAAAAAGAAATACAGCAAGGCTGCGACGAGCGAGGGTCATGGGCAATCCTTCAGCGTAAAGTCTCTATTAACTTCTTGGAATTGTTGAGTAACAGCCTTTATGTCACAAGTATTCGATAGATGGCAAGTTTCCTACACTCTAGAGGCCGATTTTAGGCTACGCCCTGCCCCTAAGGCCAGATCGAGAACAACTTGCAAACTGTTCAGGTGAGCTTTTCTAAGTTTTAGCGAATCTCGCCTAGCTGCGCGTTGACATCATTGCAAACCACTGTTTTACTTAGCCTTTATTTTTGGCACTTGAATTGCTACGTCTTAAGTAATTGCGCCGCGCTCGATGGCGTACAAAGGCACATGAAACCAATAATTAGGAGCAATTAATGGACGTATTTTTATTTATCATCGCCATCGTACTGATCGGCAACTTCTTCAGCTATAAGAAAGAAATGGCGAAGCTGGGCACCAAGGTCGACCATGCCGAAGAAAGCGCGCTAAAAAACGAGCTGGCCAATATCAAGCAGCGCCTCATTGTCTTAGAGAAGATAGTGACGGACAAAAACTACGACCTCAATGAAGAGATCTCCAGCCTGCACAAAAGCGAGAGACGCTCTCATACTAAGCAATGAACAAAGCTTTAGTTTCCTAAGCTAGCCCTTCGTTTGGAACTGGACTATCGCCCGCTGCAAAGTTATCTTTCACCAGCAGCAGGCATCGTCCATTCACAAGCAAAGAAGGGAAATCTCCTTGAATATCCTACCCCAACCCCTGTTTCCCAGCCTCGTATGGTCCACTGTATTCGACGATCGTCAGGACTTTAACCGGAAAATGTTGGAGCTCGCCTATCGGATGAGAGAGCAAGACCCGGAAGGCGTGAAAAATACCAATGAGAATGGCTGGCAAAGCCCGAACATCCTGCAGAATCTTGATGAATTTGCAGAGATGAATCTTAGAATTACGCAGGTATGCGAGCGCATAGGAGAATCGCAGAACTTCAACCCTAACTTAGTCTACCAACTCCAAGCTTGGGTCAACATCAGCCCACCCGGTGCGTCCAATAAGATCCACTACCATGCCAATTGCCACTTTAGCGGTGTGTACTACATAAGCCTCGATGCCCCCGACTGCGGAAGCATCTACTTCCGCGACCCTCGCGTGGCCTCTAGGATGATGACCTATCCAACTAGTTCCCCAACAGAGTTCACCGCCAGCGAACTGAGCATGCGTGCAGAGGAAGGCCGCATGTATGTGTTCCCAGGCTGGTTAGAGCATGGCGTCGATGTGAATCGCAGCAAGAGCGACAGGGTCGGCATCAGCTTCAATGTGCTTGCCTCACCGCGATCTGAGGTTTGAGTCTTTCATCGCTACGCTGAAAGTACTCTACGTCTAGCTGGCAATATGCGGTGAATAACTAACAATAATGCTGTGGCCAATACGGACTTCATCGTCGAGCCTAAATAGAATGGCGCAACGCCATTTTCGTAGGCAGCATGACTACCCATAAGCACCGTCATCCACAGCCAACCGCTCACTAAGATGATGGCGTGCCCGAGCAGCAAGCCCACAAAAGTCGACAGAGGATTACGCAGTAAACCGGCATTGCCCCAGGCGCCCATTAGCCCAGCGGCGAACAAAAACCCAATCAGATAGCCGCCACTTGCCCCTTGTAAGACCGCAAAGCCAGATGCCCCTTCACTGAAGACGGGCAAGCCCATAACGCCGAGCAAAATATAAAGACCCACGGACGCCGCACCCAACAATGGACCGAGCAAGGCCCCTGCGCAGAGAACCGCGATAGTCTGCCCTGTCTGCATGATGGAAGTGCCGGGGATAGGAAATTCGAATACGGTGCCTAGGAAAATACAGAAACAAAATAGCGCGAGCAGTAATACGTTTTGCATAAAACGGTGAACCTAAAGTTGAGTGAATTTGCCAAGCAATTCTGGGAATGCCTCTGGCGGTGGAAATTTGGAAAAACTATGGGCAGCATGGGTCTGAACCCAAGGCAGTTTATCTTCCGTGCAAGTCTCCATGAAAGGTTTATAGCTTGTAAAATTATCTAACAAGCTCGAGCGCACAAAGACGAACTCTTCCATCCCCTCGGGACGCGTGAACATCCACGACATGCAATGCGGACAAAAAAAGTGCCTAATGCCCCCATGCAAACCTCCGATGACGGGCTCGCCTTTTTCTATCGAGAAATCCTTCGCAAAATACATAGTGCTCAAGCTAAACGCACTCGCCGTCATTTTCTGACAGCCGGCACAATGACAGGCGCTTGTGATTAGCGGTGCACCATGCACAGTGAACTGCACGCGACCACAGCGACAACTACCTTTTACTTGTGGTACATCTGTCGTCTCTTCCATTTCTTAAACCCTCTCGTCCTTCGATATCGCATTTTAGCATTGCGGCGTTTTCACCACTATGACATTCCACAAGATAGAAAATTATTTATGCTGGCTTCATTGCAAGTGTTGCGATATAGGAGGGGCTATAGCGGTTGTACGGCAGTTCATCCGTCCAGTGATCTTCGAACAAGTCGGCAATCACAAAGCCCGCCTTTGTCTGCCCACCAATTTGGTTCGTGAGACTATGACTAAACTCTAAAGCACGACCGCCCTTCTCGATCTCGGCCTTCCTCGCCGCATCCAAGCTTTCGGGCTCCGCATAAGGCAAAGCATATTTCACCTCTAGCCTGCCGCTGCGAATCGATTCATCGTGATCGAATAGGAAGAAACTCGGATTCATATACCCTGCAAGAAGTGCCCCCTTAGGTTTAAGCACTCGATAGGCTTCGCGCCAAACCTGCTCGACATCGGGAACAAACACATTGGACACTGCATGAAAAATGAGATCGAAACTACCGTCTGGAAACTGTGACAGGTCTGCCATATCGCCGCGCACACATTGCAGGTCTAGCTTGTCCCTAGCGGCCACTTCCGCATCGCGCGCTAATTGTTCATCGGACAAATCGAAACTCACTACACTGGCCCCTGCCGCCGCCAAAATTGGTGCCTGTTGGCCTCCAGCGGAGGCCAAGCACAGAACACGCTTGCCTTTCAACTCGCCAAACCAGTGCCTGGGCACTGTTTTATGAGGAGTGAGTATCACTTCCCAGTGACCTTCTTTAGCCGCTTGAATGCTCTGCGAGGAAACCGGTACGGACCACTCGCCGCCTGCCGAGGACTCGCGATTCCATGCGTCTCGGTTATGTTCTAGATGATCCATCGGCACAAACCTCGCGATTCGAATCTATGTGAATTAATAGCCTACTTCCAAGACTCAGGATACTCATCATGTGTTGGCAAACCGCCACTCTCACATGCCCAGGGCGCACGCGAGCCCCAGAATATATGATCGCTAGGCTGTATAGGCGGAACGCTGTCTAATGAACCAGCAGGGATCACCATGCGCTGTCCGTCCCGCGTTAGTCGTGGCATTGGCGAGCCGCATTGCTTGCAGAACCATTTACTAAAACTCTTTGCACTTGGTAGATCGAAATGAGACAGCGTCTCTTCCCCTGTTAACCATGTGAACTGTGTTGGGGGCGCGATAAGATTGGTCGCATGCCCAGTACCAGTTCCCTTGCGACAACGAGAGCAATGACAATGCACCATCAACGCAAAAGGGGCTGCAACCTCATAGCTCACTGCCCCGCACAAACAGCTACCATTTAACTTTGTATGCTCCATATTAATTACCTAAGTCGCAAGATCAACAGACCTGTTTCTAATTAAAGTTCGCCAGCAAGTTTCGCCTCTAAGCGACTCACTTGCAGTGTTTGCACCCGGTCAACCGCAACGGCCAACTCTTCTAAGCCGTCTGGGTAATACCCCATCACCCTGTAGGTGTGCACGACTTTAGTCCTAGTGTCCGACAAGACCTCGAAATTCCAACTCATTGCGCCATATAGTCCCAAGTCTTGCAGCGGGCCTAAGCCGCCTATCATCGCCACACGATTACCTGGGTCTACAAAACTGACCTGCATGTGCATCACGGACTTATCGCCATCCACCTCGCAGAAACATCCACCGGCTCGGGCATCGAGCGAGAAACCTGATGCCTTACCAAACCAAGAGTGATCTCCATCCCACCACTCATAAACCCTTAGAAACTGCTCGTAGACCTCTTGTTTATTTCCATCGACCTCGGCCTCCACCTTTAGCTCGAATCCGTCAGGGGCGCTATGCATCACCTCCGCGCTCAAAACAGGACTAAGTAGAAATAACAAGCACGATATTAGTAGTTTGAACATAGTGATCTCTCCTGTTAGTTGTGAATCTAAGCAGCCATCTTCAGGACCTACGTGTCATTCTAAGCTCATGTAGAACTACTGGTCCTCTATCTACTTTTTTCTCTTTTCCATCTACAAGAAAACCGTTTTTCGCGTAAAACTTCTGCGCTCTGAGATTGTCCTTCAATACCCAAATCGTCGTGACATCGTTGCCGCTCAATTCAAGCTGCTCTAGCGCGTGGGACATCAGTTTGTGGGAAAAACCCTTACCCCAATACTGTTCTAGAAAATAGAAAGTGACTATCTCGCCCCAAGTTACCTGCGCATCGTCGTCTCGACAATGGCAGCTCGAGGTGAAACCAATGAGTGATTCTGAGTCAAACTGGAGGTATACCTTGTCACGTTCACCGCTTAGGAGTTTGGACCAACCCAGCGCTCTGGCGTCGACATCTAGTTTATCGAGATAATCTTGATCTATTATGCCTTTGAAGCCCGCCTGCCAAGAGGCGACATGAACTTTGGCAAGCTCTGCACAATCACTTTGTTGGGCCATTCTAATCAAGCTAGTCACCAGCTATCTCTCTAAGAAAACAATGAAATTGTAGGAGCCTGCCCTGCCGGCGATAAGCCGCTTTATTCACATATTCGTATCAATTGTGCCTAATCGCTTGCAGGGCAAGCTCCTACAGTCAGTGGTTTTTCTCTAGTCTCGCTATGGCTGCCCGCGCAATTGCCACAGGTGTTCCTGTTCAAGCTCTCGGAATGCCGTGACTTGGGTGGGATAAAGAATGAGGGAGAGTAATTTCTCAGAGGCTGCCAATAGCGCCTCGTCGTTGGAGAATTCCGAACTCGTGGCACTACTCTGGTCTAGGTAGGCCGATTCTAAGTCGGCGACCTCTTGCATAGCGGTCCGAAAACCGGGCTCTTGTTCGCCACTGATCGCGAGCGCGTCGATGTAAGATTGAATGCGCATCTCTAGGGCCACTGCGGGATGTAGTGGCTTGGCGTTGTCAATGCGAGCAACGCCAACATCCTGCGCAGTAGTCACCGAGCAGACTGTGTAAAACAATAAAATGCTGAAACACTTTCCTAGCAGCGCTTTCATTAAAGAAGCTCCTCTGCGCGCGCATTCTTCTTACAAACTCATTACATCACTCGCATACCCGGTTGAGCACCGGCATCGGGTTGCAACAAGAATATATCTTTGCCACCGGGGCCAGCGGCGAGCACCATGCCTTCGGACATACCAAACTTCATCTTACGTGGCGCGAGGTTCGCGACAAGCACGGTGAGGCGTCCAACTAGATCTGCTGGATCATAGGCCGACTTGATGCCAGAGAACACATTGCGCTGAGTGGGCTCGCCCTTCTCGTCCAATCCGAGGTCGAGTGTCAAGCGCAGCAATTTGTCCGCACCCTCCACATGTTCGGCGTTAACGATTTTCGCGATACGCATATCCACCTTAGCGAAGTCTGGAAATTGAATCTCCTCGCAGATAGGTTCCTTGCTAAGCGGCGATTCGATTTTCACATCAGCGGCGCTCGCGCCGTCCGCACTTGCGGAAGATTCTCCTTCTGCGACTGCTTGACTCGCTTTTACTGCGTCCATCATAGCGGCTACCTTGTCGGGATCGACTCGAGTGATCAGTGGAACGAAGGCGCCGATCTTATGGTCGAGCAACAGCTTATCTACGCTATCCCACTGCAATGCTTCGATGGCGAGGAATTCCTCTACCTTCTCGGCCATAACGGGAAGCACCGGCTTTAGGTAGCTGATGATCAAGCGGAATAGATTGATACCGGTACTGCAAATCGCTTGCACCTCTGGCGACTGCTTGTCTGTCTTAGCAATTACCCATGGCGCCTTGTCGGCAATATACTGATTGGCCTTGTCTGCCAAGGTCATAATCAGGCGCATGGCTTTGCTGTACTCGCGCGCTTCATACAATGCAGCAATCTCATCTTTAGCCGCCTGCACCTCTGCCACGAGCGCCGGTTCGCTGCACTGCGCGGCCAGCATGCCGTCGAAGCCCTTATTGATAAATCCCGCACAGCGACTCGCGATGTTAACCACCTTGCCGACCAAGTCCGAGTTTACACGCGCAACGAAATCGTCGAAATTAAGATCGAGGTCATCGACGGCGCCGCTGAGTTTCGCGGCGAAGTAATAACGCAAATACTCTGGGTCGAGATGGCTAAGATAATCCTCGGCATTGATGAAGGTGCCACGGGATTTGGACATCTTCTGTCCGTTGATGGTCACGAAACCATGCACGAACACCGCAGAAGGCGTGCGATAACCCGCACTACTGAGCACCGCGGGCCAGAACAGCGTGTGGAAGTTGACAATGTCCTTGCCGATGAAATGGTACAGCTCTGTATCCGAGCCTGGACGCCAATAGTCATCGAACTTGTAGTTAGTCTTGGCGCACAAGGCCTCGAAGCTGGCCATATAACCCACTGGCGCATCGAGCCACACATAGAAATATTTGCCTGGCGCATCGGGAATCTCGAAGCCAAAATACGGGGCATCGCGACTAATATCCCATTCCTGCAGACCACTATCCAACCACTCGCGCAGTTTATTCGCGACTGACTCCTGCAAGGTGCCGCTGCGCGTCCAGGCCTTAAGCATGTCGCTGAACTCTGGCAGCTTGAAGAAATAGTGCTCGGAGTCTTTCTCTATTGGCGTGGCGCCAGACAAAGTAGAGCGCGGGTCGATAAGATCCGACGGACTATAGGTAGCATTACAATTCTCACAGTTATCGCCGTACTGCTCCGGGGTCTTGCACTTCGGACAGGTACCCTTAATAAACCGGTCGGCCAAGAATAGATTCTTCTCGGGGTCGAAGAGCTGGGTAATAGTGCGCTTGCTGATATGGTCATTTTCTCTTAAGGCCAAATAGATAGACTGCGACAGGCGCTCATTCTCTATCGAGTGGGTCGAGTGAAAATGCGAAAAACCAATATTAAACTTGGCGTAGTCCCGCTCGTGTTCGGCCTGTACGCGGGCAATCAATTCCTCGGGCGCAATGCCCTCGTTCTGTGCCCGCAACATGATCGCGGTGCCATGGGTATCGTCGGCGCAGACATAGGCGCAGTCTTCGCCCTTGAGGCGCTGGAAGCGCACCCAGACATCCGTCTGCACGGCCTCTAAAATGTGGCCAAGATGGATGGGGCCATTGGCATACGGAAGGGCCATGGTCACTAGGATGTGGCGTTGCTTTGCTGCGTCTTGCACTTGAGTCTCTTCCTTATTCACTAATACGCTTCAGTCTTTAAACGGCGACCGGTCTTTTAGTCGATCTCGACCATCTCGAAGTCTTCTTTGCCTACTCCACAATCGGGGCAGCACCAATCTTCGGGAACATCTTCCCAGCGCGTGCCGGCAGGTATGCCTTCGTCGGGTAGGCCCAAAGCCTCGTCATACTGGAACTCACAAACCATGCATTGCCATTTCTTCACGTCATTCACCATCATTTACAGAAAAAGTCTGCCCGCCGAAGCGAGCCCTGAGGGCGCAGATAATACTCTATGAAGCGTGGCAATTCAGCCCCAAGGGCCGAAGAAGAGGACTTGCTAGGGGTAGCGTGGCTATTTGGGCTCGTCGGACGCTTCATTGTGCAATGCCTCGGGGGCCAGCGGGCAAAGCTCGAGGAGCTTGCTCAGGTGCTGCTGCGCCACTTGGTCGACATCACGCAGCATAGCTTGATAGCCCTCCAAGACCCTCCGCCCATCGCCAGTCAATTGTGCGCCACCGCCCGCACGGCCGCCTGTTGCGGTCTCTACCAAGGGGGTCTGAAAGCAGCTATTCATAGTCTCGACAAGGAGCCACGCACGCCGGTAGCTCATGCCCATCTCCCGCGCACCACCTGAGATCGAACCCGCCGCACCGATAGCCGCGAGCAATTGCATCTTCCCTGGACCAAGTGCAATGTCCCCGCCCCGGGTGACGCGTACTCGACACTGTACCTGTGGCTTCTCCTCGGCCATATGCCCTCTTAATTATCCAGCCGCGAATCTTTCGCCGGCATATGCTTTATATTGAGGTCTCTCTGGGGGAATGGAATGGTAATGCCTGCCTCTTTAAATGCGCGCCATATGGCAAGATTGACGCTGGAGCGCACATTCCCGAAGCCACTCTCAGGGTCGCCAATCCAGACCCGTATCTCTAGATCGATGCCGCTATCGCCAAAGCCCATGAGGCGCGCCAGAGGCTCCGGGTCGTGCAATACCCGCGGCGAGGCGTAGGCACATTGCGTCATGATCTCCATTGCCTGTTCGGGGTCATCATCGTAGCTAATCTGGACGGGGATCTTCAGGCGGACGTTGCGGTCCATATAGCTCCAATTGATCACCTCAGAGGTAATTAAATTCTCATTCGGAATTAGCGTATCGACGCCCTCCCGGTTACGCACCACCACATATCGCGCCTTGAGCTCATGCACCCAACCGAATTTGTCGCCTACAGTGATGACATCACCGGGTTTGATAGAGCGATCTAATACGAGGATAAAGCCGCTAATGAAGTTGGAGGCAATGCGCTGCAGGCCAAAGCCGAGGCCTACACCGAGTGCACCGCCGAAGATCGCGAGTGAACTTAAGTCGATGCCAACGGCGTTTAACGCCATCAAGAAGGCGATGGTAATCAGGAGGAAACGACTGAATTTGGAGACCCCCACCTGCATGCTGGGAGAGATGTGCACGGAGCGGCGCAGATAACGATTGATCGCTTCCGATATCCAGATTGCGAGTGTGAAGGCCACACCCACGATCAGCATTAACTGTACAACTGAAAGCACGGAGATTCGTGTCTCGCCGAGCTGCATCGCGATATTGTCTAGCACCGCCAGAATCTGCGACAGCCAACCTAGCAGATGCAACATCACCAAGCCCCATACGAATAAAGCCAGGGCGTTCTCCGAAGACTTCAGCAGTGGATTCACCGTGAAGGCTTTGCGCAGCACATAGACACTGAGGCGTACGACCCCTAGCGCCACTACGATGGGCACCGCAAGATCGAGCAAGAGCACTGGCATGGATTCGCGCTCGAGAATCGCACTGCCACTGATTAAGACCATCAGCATCGAGACAGGAAACAGCAGGCGCTGCGCACTACGTACTGCCAGATGGCGCAGGCCCGTGCCTGCGCTACGCTGCTCCAACACCACCTGTACGCGACGGTTGATAAGAGTCGCGGCCGTAACTGCCAGCAGTATCACAAGCACTTGCCACCAGAACTCGGCTGTCATGGCTTGCGCCAAGAAGGCTTGGATTTGGAGATTCAATTGTTCGATCATGCGTTACTGCTCCGGCAGATATGGCGTTAGTTGAGCATACCCGATTCCCTCGCCCTGTCCCAGTAGCAGCCACGGGCGCCATCTCTGCACGCTAGTGGCAACGGTACATCCGCAAGACTTTCACATGCTAGAATGCGCCCTATGTTTGCGTCAGACCGGAGTTGAATTTTCAGTGAATGCTGCCCTTATCCCCCTCATAGACGCCCTATTACCACAGACTCAATGTGGTAAATGCGGGCACGATGGCTGCCTGCCCTATGCACAGGAGATCGGCACAGGCGGCGCAATCAATAAGTGCCCTCCTGGTGGAAGTAGCACTATCGCCGCCCTAGCAGCGTTGCTGAACACAGAGATATTGCCACTGAACCCCGACAACGGCATCGAAGCGCCACGCACCGTGGCGTTCATCCGCGAAGACGAGTGCATTGGCTGTACCAAGTGCATTCAGGCCTGCCCGGTCGATGCCATACTCGGCGCCTCGAAAAGAATGCACACGGTAATAGTCAATGAGTGCACAGGCTGCGACCTATGTGTGGCCCCCTGCCCCGTCGACTGCATCGACATGCTACCGCTGCCCACGAGTGCCCCAGTCGCCAAGAATGAGGCTGAACAACGCGCATTAAGTGGCCACTGGCGCGAGCGTTACCACACCCGCAACAAACGCTTAGAGAAACTGCACCATGCCAATGTTGCGCGCCGCAAACTCGCCAGCGAGTCCGCCGCGCAATTGATGAAACAAGCCCCTAGCAAACCAATCCAAATGGGAGTGTGGACCCCTCCGCCCACGGCTCTCCCCACTACCGCGCCAATCATGAGTCAAGAGAAGGCCCAGTCCGACATCGCCGCCGCTGTGGCTCGTGCCAAGGCACGCAAGGCCGCGCTGAGAAAACCATCATGAATAAACTTACGCGCGCGGAGATGTTCCGCCGCCTTAAGGCTGAGAACCCCAACCCAGTTACCGAACTAGAGTACAGCTCTACCTTCGAGCTATTGATCGCAGTGATACTCTCGGCGCAAGCCACGGATGTTGGGGTTAACAAAGCCACCCGCCCCCTCTATGCCGTAGCCAACACCCCGGAGAAGATCTACGCACTCGGCGTGGACGGCCTGAAGTCCTATATCAAGACCATCGGCCTGTTTAACACGAAGGCCGAGAACGTCATTAAGACCTGCGCCGCATTGATCGCCAATCACAACTCCGAAGTCCCCGCTGATCGCGCCGCCCTCGAAGCCCTTCCAGGTGTCGGTAGAAAAACCGCCAACGTCGTTCTCAACACCGCCTTCCGCCAAGTAGCCATGGCCGTGGACACCCATATTTTTCGCGTCTCTAACCGCACAGGTCTAGCTCCCGGCAAGAACGTGTTGGAAGTTGAGAGAAAACTCATCAAGAACGTGCCCAAGGAATACCTGTTAGACGCACACCACTGGTTAATCCTGCACGGACGATATATCTGCATCGCCAGAAAACCCAAATGCGGCTCCTGCCCAATAGAAGACCTCTGCGACTACAAATCCAAAACCGAAGATTGATATAGCAAAGAACCATCTAATTGGGATAGATCTCTGATTGTAGGAGCCTGCCCTGCAGGCGAAGGCCTAACGCATCCACAGATCCTCATCAATCGCCCCATTCGCTTGCAGGGCAAGCTCCCACAGTCAGTGGTTCTAACCCCACCAAAAAAAAACGCCCACAAATAAATTTGCAGGCGTCCTTTTAAACGAAGCTCTAGAGCTTATTTAAACTTGCGACCCTTACCAGCAGCAATGCGCATGCGCAGAGCGTTCAGCTTGATGAAGCCAGCCGCGTCTTTCTGATCATAGGCACCCGCATCGTCTTCGAAGGTTGCGATATTCATGTCGAACAAGGAATCATCAGACTCACGTCCCACTACTACCACATTGCCCTTGTACAGCTTCAGGCGCACCTTGCCGTTGACATACAGCTGCGAGTAATCGATCAGCTGTTGTAATGCTAAACGCTCTGGCGACCACCAGTATCCGTTATAGATGATCGACGCATAACGCGGCATCAAATCGTCCTTCAAATGCGCCAGCTCGCGGTCCAATGTGATCGACTCGATCGCACGGTGTGCCTTCAACATCACCGTGCCGCCAGGAGTCTCATAGCAACCCCGTGACTTCATGCCCACATAGCGGTTCTCAACGATATCGGAACGACCGATCCCGTTATCCCCTGCGATCTTGTTCAGCGTAGCAAGTACGGTAGCGGGCGACATCTGCTCGCCATTGATCGCCACGATATCGCCCTTCACATAGTCCAGTTCGATATAAGTTGCCTTGTCCGGCGCGTTCTCTGGAGAGACCGTCCACAGCCACATATCCTCTTCTGGCTCCGAACCCGGATTCTCCAGCAGGTCGCCCTCGTAGGAGATGTGCAGAAGATTCGCATCCATTGAGTAAGGCGACTTAGTGCCGCGCTTCTTGTCGACAGCAATATTATGCGTCTCGCAATAAGCCATTAGCTTCTCGCGGGAGTTCAAGTCCCAATCGCGCCAAGGAGCGATCACCTTAACACCAGGCATAAGTGCATAGGCGCCGAGTTCGAAACGCACCTGATCATTGCCCTTGCCGGTAGCACCGTGAGAGATGGCATCGGCGCCAGTGGCGGCGGCGATTTCAACCAGGCGCTTGGCGATCAAGGGGCGTGCAATAGAGGTGCCTAGCAGATATTCACCCTCGTACAGGGTATTGGCTCGGAACATCGGGAATACGAAGTCGCGCACGAACTCTTCGCGCAGGTCTTCGATGAAGATTTCTTTGATCCCCATCGCCTGTGCCTTCGCTCGCGCTGGCTCAACCTCGCCACCTTGGCCAAGATCGGCAGTAAAGGTTACGACTTCACAGCCGTAGGTTTCACTCAGCCACTTCGCGATGACCGATGTGTCCAGTCCGCCGGAATAGGCCAGCACGACTTTATTGATGCCAGACATCATTGACTCCTTGCAATTTGCGCATTCAAAAATGGGGAATAAAAAAGAGGAGGTATTGTACAGGGATCACGGAGGAAATTCGACGAGAACAAGCGTGTGGATAGATTATTGGCGGCGCAGCAGTAAAGTAACGCGGCGGTTACGATTACGATCCTCCGCCGTGCGCTCATTTGGCACTATCAAATACTCCTCAGTCTCGCCAAAGTAACGAGTTTCTAGAATGTCCTCTTCAATGCCATGGTTCACTAAGTATTCGTGAACGGCGAAGGCACGCAGTCTAGAGTTCTCCAGATTGTCGCGACTAGCACCAGCGGTGTCGGTGAACCCATTGATTTGTATAGAGTAAATGCTCGAATCTGCCTGCACATAGAGAATAATGTCGTCCAGCATGGCGCGGTCTTGGCTATCCAACTCCATCTGCCCGGCATTCCAGAAAACAGTGGAGCGTTCGATCTGTTCGAAATTCACCGGCAGTAGGTTCTGCGCGCAACTCTCATAAGAGCGATAGGCTGCTTGGAAATTGACCGGCGACACCGCAATCTGCACTGAATCTTGCTCGCTATACCAAGTGCGCCGCGTAAGCGTCGGCATCATGCCCTTGAATATCTCCGCGAGTATGACCCTAGTTTGCGTCTCGTTCAGGCTCACTGGGCGGGTGCTGCGCACAACATCCACATAGCCTATGTCCTGCTCGCGCAGGTTTTGTCGCCAAGAAGGAGGCACAGAGGTCATCAGCGCACGGCCCTCCGCCATGTCGCTTTGCAGAGCTTCGAGGTGGAATAGTATCGGTTCACCCGCCTGCCGATAGAACACGGCTTCGCCGAAACGCGGAATCGATTGACTAATAGTGCAAGCGAATACCGAGGCACTCACGTTCCACTGCGAAGTATCGAAATCCGCGTAATAGGCGAGATTGCCCGGCTGCACGCTGGGTGCAGAGAGCAAACTCACCAAAGATAAGGTAAACTTCAGGCTGTTTTTCATTCGCCGCTTCTGGTCATTAGGTTTCCCTGCTTTTAGGACACCCAAAACGGGAGTCCACAATAAACAGTGCCTCAGTAGACAAGCATCGGCCGGCCCGCTGAAAACTTTACCTTTTTACCTACAGAACATTGCAACTCAAGGTTTTAAACCCGCATGAAACAAATAACCCTGCTCCAACCCGACGATTGGCACGTTCATCTACGCGATGGGGACGCTCTGCCCCACACCGTAGCTGCCACTGCGCGCTATTTCGGTCGCGCGATAGTGATGCCTAATCTTAAACCTCCTGTCGTCGATACCGCTAGTGCCCGCGCCTATCGCGAGCGAATATTGGCGAATATTCCCAGCGGCTTAAGCTTCGACCCGCTGATGACGCTCTATCTCACCGATGCGACGAAGCCCGAAGAGATCATCAAAGCCAAGACCAGTGGCTTTGTACACGCACTCAAATATTATCCAGCGGGTGCTACAACTAATTCTGAAAACGGCGTTAGCAATATCGACAAGGTAGGCGCAGTTCTTGAGGTAATGGCCGAAATTGGCATGCCACTCCTCGTGCATGGCGAGGTTACTGACTCGCATATCGACATCTTCGATAGAGAAAAAACATTTATAGATCAAATACTTAAACCACTAACCGCGCGTTTCCCAACACTAAAAATAGTGCTCGAACACATCACTACCGCCCATGCCGTAGAGTTCGTACGAAGCAGCGCTGGCCAAGTCGGTGCGACCATAACCGCCCACCACCTACTCTATAACCGTAGCGACATGCTCGCCGGCGGCATTCGCCCTCACCTGTATTGCCTGCCGATACTAAAGCGCGACATTCATCAACAAGCATTGATTCAGGCGGCCACTAGTGGCGACCCACGTTTCTTCCTCGGCACCGACTCGGCTCCCCATATTCGCGGTCTCAAAGAGAACGCCTGTGGCTGTGCCGGCAGCTATACCGCCTTCGCAGCACTAGAGCTTTACGCCGACGTGTTCGAGCGCGCTGGGGCCCTAGACCGTCTCGAAGGGTTTGCCAGCCATTTCGGCCCGGATTTTTATGGGCTACCGCGCAATAAGCGCCGCATTAGATTAGAGAAATCCCCGTGGACGGTCCCTGCCGATTACGCCTTTGGACCCGAGCGAGTTGTGCCACTGCGCGCCGGTGAACAACTTCAGTGGCGTGTCGCGGAGATCAGCGCATGAGTTTTGATACAGAAGAAGATACAGTCGACAGCCCTATGGCGGCGCGCTTTCGCGGCTATTTGCCAGTGGTCGTCGATATCGAATGCGGAGGCTTCAACGCGAAGACCGATGCCATTCTAGAGATCAGCGCGGTCATCTTGGCCTTCAACGATAAGGGTGATTTGGAGGTGGAACAGACCTTCTTCCAGCGCGTAATTCCTTTCAAGGGCGCCAATATAGAAGACGCAGCCTTGAAGTTCACAGGAATCGACCCCTTTCACCCACTGCGCATCGCCAAGGGCGAGAAAGAAGTCTTCGACGATATGTTTCGGATAATCCGTAGCGCCATCAAGGCCAATCATTGTAAGCGCGCGATTCTCGTCGCCCACAATGCCCATTTCGACCATGGCTTTATCAACGCAGCCACCGCGCGCCATGACCTCAAGCGCAATCCCTTCCATCCTTTCTCCAGCTTCGACACTGCGACTCTGAGCGGTCTAGTCTATGGGCAGACGGTATTGGCTCGCGCCTGTGAGGTAGCAGGCATTGAGTTCAGCAACACCGAGGCACACTCGGCCAAATACGACGCTAATAAGACGGCAGAATTGTTTTGCCAGATTGTCAACAAATGGAAGAAGTTAGGCGGCTGGCCGCTGTAGCCAAAAATATGGATAGAACCACTGATTGTAGGAGCTTTGTTCCTTTACATTGGGAGAACCACTGATCTGTAGGAGCTTGCCCTGCAAGCGATTGGGTTCGCTTGATGAGGTTTTGTGGAAGATTTAGGCCTATCGCCTGCAGGGCAGGCTCCTACAGTCAGGGCTCGCCTATTGCAGGCGAGCCCAATAACAACAAACTCTAAGACGCTTCCGCGTCCACCTTCACCGCATCGACCATCTTCTGCAGCTCACCATTCTCGAACATGTCCGTAACGATGTCGCAACCGCCGACCAACTCACCCTCTATATAGAGTTGCGGGAAGGTTGGCCAATTGGCGATGCCTGGTAGCGTGGCGCGGATCTCTGGGTTCGCGAGGATATCCACGAACGCGAAGCGCTTGCCACAGGACATCAGGCATTTCACCGTCTGTGCGGAGAAACCACACTGGGGCTGATCTGGGCTGCCCTTCATATAGAGAAGAATAGGGTTAGTACTGATCTGTTCTTTGATAGTGGCTTCGATGCTCATAATATTTCCTGCTCGCGTTGAAAGGATGGATATGCGATTTGCACATTGCACGGCTGCGGCTTGCTTATCGGCTGCGTGCGGCTCAATGGCTAAGTGGGGGCATTCTACACGAAAGCAAACGCGATTTTTACCAGAACTTATAGGGCCTTCGGACTCGGATTGCCACTGCCTCACAAAGTAATATAAGATACCGCTTTGCTTAATTTGGACGCTTAAATCTGCCATCTAGCCTTAATATCGCTTGGAAATAGTAGTTTTTGCGTTCACTTGCTCGGTTACTTCTTGCCGGCAATGCAATTTCGCGCTTTCCCGTTACTCTCCGTGTCTTGATAACCTACATTAGCAGGGTCATCCTGAGAGTCGCCTTTTGGATAAACTAACGAGTACAACCCGTACTTAGAGAAGGACATTACAAGTTTTAGCTATGACTACTCGACACTTTTTAACATTGATGGATCTTGAGAAAGACGAACTGCACCATATTATTCAGCGTGCCATCGCCCTCAAGAACAGCCCCATGCTGCACAACGATTCCCTGCAGCATAAAACTCTGGCCATGGTGTTCGAGAAGTCTTCTACCCGCACACGCGTCGCGTTCGAAGTCGCGATGACACAGCTCGGCGGCAATAGCATATTCCTAGCTAGCGGCGACACCCAGTTGGGCCGCGGTGAACCCGTAGAGGACACGGCCAGAGTTATTTCCCGCATGGTGGATTTCATTACCATCCGCACCTTCGAACATAGCAAGCTAGAACTATTCGCCAAGCATTCATTGGTGCCTGTGATTAATGCACTTAGCGATGACTACCATCCCTGCCAGCTTTTGGCTGATATGCAGACCTATTTCGAGAATCGCGGCGATATTCAAGGTAAATCTGTGACTTGGGTCGGCGATGGCCATAATATGTGCCAGTCCTATATGAACGCCGCGCAGCAGTTCGACTTCCAGCTGACTATCGCCTGCCCCGAGGGTTTCGACCCGGAGCCTGCGCTACTGGAGGCACGCAGCGCACACGTTCGCATAGTACGCGACCCTCACGAGGCGGTGCGAGATGCTGACTTGGTAACGACCGATGTCTGGGCGTCTATGGGCCAAGAGGAAGAACGCAAAAAACGATTGCAGATTTTCGCAGACTATCAGGTAGACGAAGAGATGATGGCCTTGGCTAAACCCGATGCCCTTTTCTTCCATTGCTTACCCGCGCATCGCGGCGAAGAAGTCTCCGCCGCAGTACTCGATGCTCCGAACTCCGTAGTATGGGAAGAGGCAGAAAACCGCCTACATACTAAAAAGGCATTGCTCGAGTTTCTATGCCAAAAATAGGCCTCCAAGCTCGGCATACTGATATTGGTAATGCCGAGATCGAAGGCAAGTAGCATTCACTTTCACGCTGGTCGATGTAACACAGGGCATCCCCATGGCGAAACCGAAGCGCATTAGAACAGATCGAAAAGCGACTCTCGTTCTCTCCGCATTGGTTCTAAGCGCGGCGATCGCCGCTGTCGCCATCAACATCTGGTTTGCCTTTCGCAGCGCCACAGAACTCAACCCCACTCTCGAAATGCTCTCCAGCGGTTTTAGCAGCGCCTTGATGCTAGTCACCGTCGGTCTCAGTGGCTATATGCTGCTGCGTCAACGCCGCGCTCTCGATGAGAATCGCTTTCGAGCTATCGCTGAAAATGCCCGTCAAATCACCGTTATATTCAACCCCGACGGCAGTCACCGCTACACCAGCCCTGCACTTAAACTTCTATTAAACGCGAAGAAGAGTCACCATATTCGCCCTAGCGACTACCTTCATTCAGAGGATATACCCGCCGTACTCGATGCCATCGGATCGGTCAAAAACAGCGGGCAAACGATCACCTTAGAAGCAGTGCGCTGCCTTCGGCACGACGGACAATGGCGAACTATGGAGGCTGAGTTCAACGATATGAGCGAAGTCTCAGGCGTGAACGGCATCGTGGCCAATCTGCGTGATGTTACGGAGCAGCGTGCAGCAGAGGAGTCAATGCTCGTCTTATCAAGCGCCGTAGAACAAAGCCATGGCGCTGTCATGATTACAGACGACGCCGGCGTTATAGAATATGTGAACTCGCGCTATACACAAATTACTGGCTATAGCCGCGCCGAGTTGATCGGCACAGTGGCGCGATTGCTGGAGTTTAGCGATGCGGTAGATTCCGAACAACGCGGCATGAGGCAATGCATCAATAACGGTGAGATTTGGACAGTCACGATGCGCGGCGCGCGCAAAAATGGCGAACAATTCTGGCAGGCTGTTGCCGCTTCCCCTGTATTGAACGATGCAGGTTTACTTACTCATATCGTCGTGAGTATCGAGGACACTAGCCAGCAGCGTGCCATTAACGCGCAGATGGAACAACTAGCGTTTTACGACCCGCTAACGGGCCTCGAGAATCGTCGGCTCTTCAAAGACCGCCTAGAACAAAGCGTAAAACAAGTGCGGCGTAATAAAGGGATCATGGCACTTCTTTTTATCGACCTCGATAACTTCAAGTATGTGAACGATACCTTTGGGCACGAAATCGGCGATGAACTTTTAGTAGAAGTGGCAAAACGACTTAAACAGTGTGTACGCGAAGAGGACATCGTCGCACGCTTAGGGGGGGATGAGTTTACGATCATTCTCTCCAATTTGAAGGACAGTAAATCTGCAAGTAACGTGGCGGCGAAAATAATCAATGTGCTGCAGTTACCTATTGTTGTCGAGAAACATCAGCTCAATGTTAGCGGCAGCATCGGCATCACGATCGCGCCAGAAGATTCCATGGATGCCACCGAATTAATGCGCCACGCAGATCTCGCGATGTATCGAGCTAAGGCCGCAGGCCGCAATAATTCACAGTTCTATACCGAGGATATGAACCTCGACAACCAGGCTCGCAACAGCTTAGAGAACGCCCTTAGATTGGCCGTGGAAACGAACAGTTTTGCAGTCTATTTTCAACCACAGGTTGATCTTAGCGAGCATCGCATCAGTGGTTTCGAAGCACTAATGCGCTGGCAACAGCCCGAGGGCGATATCCTACCCGATCGATTCATTGCTGTTGCTGAGGAGACCGGCCTTATAATTGAGATCGGTGAGATAGTCCTGCGTAAAACCTGCGAACAGATGCAGCAACTGCGCGAAGCGGGTTTTTTACATCAGAAGGTGTCCGTGAACTTGTCAGAGAAACAATTCCGTGACAAAAACCTTATCGACATGGTCAGTCGTGTACTCGGTGAAACCAAGTTCGATGCTAGCGGCCTGCAGTTTGAGGTTACTGAAAGCATACTAATGAACTCTGTTGAGCAGGCTATCGACACGATGACCAAGCTCAAAGGCCTGGGCGTCAGTCTCGCGATCGATGACTTTGGAACAGGCTTTACCTCACTGAGTACGCTGGCACGCATGCCGATAGACACACTGAAGGTAGATCGCAGCTTTATTAACAAACTAAGTGCAAGCGAGGGCGGAGCTGATATCACCTCAGCTCTAATTTCACTGGCCAAGCATTTACACATGTCTGTCGCTGCGGAAGGCGTAGAGAACGCCGAACAGGTAGCCTTCCTCAAAGATCACCACTGCTCTTTGCAACAAGGCTTTCTTTTCAGCGCGCCTATTTCAATAGCGGAGCTCATCCCAAAGCTTTCTCTCCTGCAAGACTCGCTTAAAGATCGCTCTGCGCAGAATGTGCACAAGCCCATAGAGAACGACGTCGATGCCATCCGGCATTGAAAGTAGTGCCATCTTTTTAACCCCCTCTAAACCCTTTGCAGTAAACACGCGTCTTAGCACTATACAAAAGGCACAGGGAACTCATGGCCGAGGAGCTACAACAACTGATCCGCGCAGCACAGGCCGGTGATCTGACGTCCTTTCAACGTTTGCATACCCAGTTTGTCGGGCGCGCCTATAGCGTTTGCTTGCGCTTATTGGTGGATGCACAAAAAGCCGAAGACGCTTGTCAGGAGACCTTCATCAAGGTCTGGCAGCAGCTACCGCAGTTTCGTGGTGATAGCGCCTTCGGAACTTGGTTACATCGCATTGCCACCCATACGGCTATCGACATGTGGCGCAAGGACAAGCTGATGCGACTTGTCGATGTGGGTGAACCCGATAGCCATGCGGCAATAAGTGATGAGGGGGTGCCAAAGGATTTAGAACAGGCGATAGCCGCGTTGCCTAGACAGGCAAGAGCCGTGTTCGTATTGTTTGCTATAGAAGGCTACACCCACGTTGAGATAGGCGAGTTACTGGATATCGCGGAAGGTTCATCTAAGGCCCACTATCACCGCGCCAGAGCATTACTTCAGGAGAATTTGAGTGAGCGATAGAGACGAGACACGCAGCCCGGAGGATGTAGCCCTAGACCGCGCTATACAAACGCTGCCTAGAAGCCTGCAGCCTGCACGCGATCTATGGCCCAAACTGCAAGCGCAATTGCCACGGCGTGCGCCACAACGTGCACGCTTCGCTTGGGTTGCCGCCGCCGCTATTGGCGCACTCGTTATAAGCATCTGGGTACGCCCCGACCTTGCCCCAGTGTCCGTACCAGCTCCGCAAGTGGCGCAGCTTGACGCAGTATCGGCCGAGGCTGACCTATTGAATGTGTATGAATCTCAGAAGGCTACGCAATTTGCCGCACTTAATTTTAATAACCCAGCGGTAAACCGCCAGTTAGCGATCTGGGACGGCGCCGTGCAACAGGTGCGTGGCGCGTTGACTTATTACCCTGAAGAACCGCAGCTGCTGCTGCAATTAGACCAACTTTACCGACAACAACTGAGCTACCTAGAAACACTCGCCATGCTCGACCCTCAAGTGGCAGCTCTCTATTAATATGAGGATATTCCCATGACCGCGATACTGACTAAAAATGCCCTACTGCTGTGCCTGCTGCTGCCCTTTGCCGCTAACGCACAAGAAACTATCGACGAGAGCCGCTCGGTTAGTGCGAATGAACGCGTCTACATAGAGGTAATGCGTGGCACCGTGCGCATTCGTGCCTCTGACGACAATCTGTTTAGAGTACGCGGCACGCTAGACGAGAGGGCCGAAGGTTATACGCTAGAGTCCAACAATGGCTTTACCCGATTCGAGGTCGAATACCCCCGTTCCTCTCGCGGTTGGGGTTGGAACAACGATAAAGGTGACGGTTCGGAACTCGAGATTGAGATACCCGCTGGCAGCGAGTTGGAGTTCGAAAGCGTGAATGGCGATGTCGACGTTATGGACATCAGCGGCAGTAGTAGCATTAAAACGGTCAACGGCGACATTGTGGCCAGCTCACTTAGTAGTTTTGTTGAACTAGGCTCGGTGAACGGCGATATCGAAAGTAATGATAATAGCGGCCGCTTGGAAATCAGTACTGTTAATGGCGAGGTTAGGGATAACAACTCCTCTGGTCGTATCGAGTATGACACCGTTAATGGCGAGATCAGGGCAAGTAGCAGTGCTACCGAAGTTTCCGTATCCACTGTCAATGGCGAGGCGGAGCTGGCACTTACTGGTACCGAGGTATTAGCCATGGGCACTGTCAACGGCGATATCGATGTGCGCCTTGCGAACTCCTTATCGCCCCGCATCGAGGGCAGCACTGTCAGCGGCGACATTCGTCTAGAACTGGAGCGTGACATCAACGCGAGTTTCGACATCAGCGCCCATGGGGGTGACATCGAGAACGATATGAGCGATGCACGACCCACGCGTGACAAGTATGGTCCCCGCAAGCAATTAAACTTTTCCACAGGCAACGGTTCAGGCTCTGTCGAGATCACTACCGTCAACGGCGACATCGAATTAGTGCCTCTCTAAACCAATTCCACCCTATAGGAGCGCTTGCCCTCGTAAGAGGGGGCTTGCCCGCGAATAGCCCAGTGCGGCACGGGCCCCATTCGCGGGCAAGCCCGCTCCTACACTATTACTGCACCACAATGGTGGCTTCCTTGTGCATTCTGTGTCGAATCTACACAGAACCCTGCACCGTCCGGTAGCACAAGCCCTGCACCATTTCGCAGCCTCGCTAAGAAAGATTTCTATACCCACTTTATCCACAACTTACACACAGAAAAAGGGCTTGCATTCGAGTCGTTTGCGCTCTATCTTGTGCCCTTGATTCAGAAAGGCCCTATATATAGTATTTGAATCAATTCCGCTTACCGGATGAAAAACAGCGATACGAGCGCTATCTCCCTGTTTCTAGCAGGGAAATCACGGCACGCAACATCAGGCACAATCGACCACAAAGTCATGCAGTCTTCGGTTTCCGTCACCCAGCAGCCACGCGGGATCGAATAGACATAAAAACATCATGGAGATTCTCAATGCAGACCGAACCCCAAAGTCAATCTAGCGCCAGCACCTCTGCGCAGACGGGCAAAACTCAAACTTCCTCTGCGAGTTCTGCCACCGCGCCAGGGCAAATCCGCGTCATCAAACGTAATGGCGCTGTTGTGGGTTACGACGAGTCCAAAGTCGTAGTCGCTATCACTAAGGCCTATTTAGCAGTTGAAGGTGGCACCGCCGCAGCTTCTTCGCGCGTGCACGACACTGTGGTCAAACTGGGCAAGCAGATCAGCGTTATCTTCCGTCGCCGCATGCCTTCGGGAGGCACGATCCACATTGAAGATATCCAGGATCAGGTCGAGTTGGCGCTAATGCGCACTGGCGAGCACAAGGTTGCGCGTAGTTATGTACTCTACCGCGCCGAGCGCGCACGCCTACGCGACCAACAACGTGTGCGCGAACACGAAGAGACGCCTGCGATCAATGTGACCTATGCCGACGGCACACAGGGCCCACTAGACACTTTGCGCCTGCGTACCGTTATCGACGAGGCCTGCGAGGGACTCGATAGCGTCTCTGCAGATGCCATCTACACCGAGACCATCAAGAATCTTTACCCAGGCGTGCGCATCGCCGACGTGAGAACTTCCTCCGTCATGACCGCCCGCACCATGGTGGAGAAAGACCCAAATTACTCCTATGTGACTGCACGTCTGCTGCTCGATACCCTGCGCTCCGAGGCACTGAGCTTCCTTGGCATTGCCGAGAACGCCACCCAGGGCGAGATGCACTACCGCTACCCTGCGGCGCTGCGCACCTATATCGAGAAAGGCGCCGAGCTTGGTCTGCTGTCTCCGCACCTGCTCGACTATGACTTAGAGGTATTGGGCGAGGCTCTGAAGGCAGAGCGTGACGCACAGTTCACCTATCTAGGCCTACAGACTCTGTACGACCGCTACTTTATCCACAGCGAAGGCGTGCGTTTCGAGCTGCCACAAGTATTCTTCATGCGCGTTGCCATGGGCCTAGCGTCCAATGAAGAGAACCGCGAAGAGCGTGCGATCGAGTTCTACAACCTGATCTCCAGCTTCGACTATATGACGTCGACTCCGCAGCTGTTTAACTCCGGCACCCTGCGTCCGCAGTTATCCTCTTGCTTCCTGACCACAGTGCCCGATGACCTGCACGGCATCTACAGCGCCATCCGCGACAACGCCATGCTCTCTAAGTGGGCTGGTGGTCTTGGTAACGACTGGACGCCAGTGCGCGCACTGGGTGCTCACATCACCGGCACCAACGGCAAATCACAGGGCGTTGTGCCCTTCCTGAAAGTTGTGAACGACACGGCAGTAGCCGTAAACCAGGGTGGCAAGCGTAAGGGGGCCGTATGTGCCTACCTAGAGACTTGGCACTTGGACATCGAAGAGTTCATCGAGCTGCGTAAGAACACGGGCGATGATCGCCGCCGTACTCACGACATGAACACCGCCAACTGGATTCCTGACTTGTTCATGAAGCGCGTCTTCCAAGATGGCGACTGGACCCTGTTCTCTCCGAACAATGTGCCAGACCTGCACGACCTGCATGGCCGCGCCTTCGAAGAGGCTTATTGCGAATACGAGCGCCTGGCTATCGCCGGCAAGATCGAAGTCTACAAGACTGTTAAAGCGAAAGACCTGTGGCGCAAGATGCTCTCGATGCTATTCGAGACTGGCCACCCATGGATCACTTTCAAAGACTCGTGCAACGTGCGCTCGCCACAGCAACACGTGGGCGCCATCCACTCCTCTAACCTGTGTACAGAGATCACTCTGAACACCAGCGCAGAAGAAGTGGCGGTGTGTAACCTAGGCTCCGTGAACATGGTGAACCATGTGGACGAGAACGGCCTGAACATCGAGAAGCTGCGCCGCACTATTAAGACTGCTGTGCGCATGCTGGATAACGTGATCGACATTAACTACTACTCTGTAGATCAGGCGAAGACCTCTAACCTGCGCCACCGTCCTATCGGCATGGGCATCATGGGTTTCCAAGACGCGCTGTACGCGATGAAGATTCCTTACTCGTCCGATAAAGCGGTAGAGTTTGCCGACTCTTCCATGGAAGCGATCAGCTATTACGCCATTGAGGCATCGACTCATCTGGCCGAAGAGCGTGGCGCTTACGAGAGCTATAAGGGCTCTTTGTGGGACCGCGGCATTCTGCCGATCGACTCACTCAAGCTACTGTCCGAAGAGCGCGGCGCCGAGTTCCTCGACGTGAACATGAACTCTTCTATGGACTGGGATAGCCTGCGCGAGCGCATCAAGAACGTTGGCATGCGTAACTCCAACGTCTTGGCAATCGCCCCGACTGCGACCATCGCCAACATCAGCGGCGTGTCACAGTCTATCGAGCCGACCTATCAGAACCTGTATGTGAAGTCGAACCTCTCTGGCGAGTTCACGGTGGTGAACCCCTACCTGATCAACGACCTCAAGGCCTTGGATCTGTGGGACAGCGTGATGGCTAACGACCTGAAATACTACGATGGCAGCGTGCGCATGATCGACCGCATTCCGCAGCACATCAAAGAGCTGTATGCCACGGCATTCGAGATCGACCCACGCTGGTTAGTAGACGCCGCAAGCCGTCGTCAGAAGTGGATTGACCAGGCGCAGTCTTTGAACCTGTACATCGCCGGTGCTAACGGTAAGAAACTAGACGTCACCTACCGCATGGCTTGGCTACGCGGTCTCAAGACGACCTATTACCTGCGTGCACTAGCCGCAACATCCACGGAGAAGTCCACCATCGACAACAACAGCCTCAACGCTGTGTCTAGTCAGATGGCCGAGAGCGCTGCGGTACCGCAGGCCTGCTCTATCGACGATCCGGATTGCGAAGCCTGCCAGTAACACTGGCGGCTCGCCTCGCTAACAAGAAGATATACGTAAAGAGGAATTTATTATGTTGTCATGGGATGAGTTTGATGTGGAGGAGAACACCTCCACTACATCTGCCACGAAGACCAAGGCCGACGCCGTAGGTGCGCAATTGCGCGCGGCGCAAACAGAAGCAGTTGCGGCCCCAAAACCGGCACCCGCAGCGCCAGTAGCACCGGCAGCGCCCGCCCCTACTAACCGTATGGACAGCGCCACCGCTGCTAGCCCGCGCCCGGCGCAGACCGAGAAGAGCGACAGTGAAAGCGAAGTGATCGCCGGCGACGCCGTGCAGGCCGCCATCGAGTCGCTGGAAGAGTTAGACCTAACAGCCGGCATAGACGAGCTGGCAGAGTCTGCCCAGCGCGTTGCGGTGGACGACAAGCGCATGATCAACTGTCGCGCCGACCTCAACCAGCTAGTGCCCTTCAAGTATGACTGGGCGTGGCAGAAGTATTTGGATGGTTGTTCCAACCACTGGATGCCACAAGAAGTGAACATGAACGCGGACATCGCGCTGTGGAAGAGCAAGACCGGCCTTACCGAAGACGAGCGTCTAATCGTCAAACGTAACCTGGGCTTCTTCTCTACCGCCGACTCCCTCGTGGCCAACAACCTAGTGTTAGCCGTGTACCGTCTGATCACCAACCCCGAGTGCCGCCAGTACATCCTGCGCCAGGCCTTCGAGGAAGCGATTCATACCCACGCCTATCAGTACTGCATCGAGTCTCTGGCCATGGACGAAGGCGAGATCTTCAACATGTACCACGAGGTCCCCTCGGTCGCGAAGAAGGCCTCTTGGGGTTTGAAGTACACACAGGAGTTGAGCGATCCGAACTTCAACACCGGCACGCGTGAGACCGACCAGGCGCTTCTAAAGAACCTGATCGCGTTCTACTGCTGTTTGGAAGGCATCTTCTTCTACTGCGGTTTCACCCAGATCCTCTCCATGGGCCGTCGCAACAAGATGACCGGCACATCGGAGCAGTTCCAGTACATCCTGCGCGACGAGTCTATGCACCTGAACTTCGGCATCGACATGATCAACCAGATCAAACTGGAGAACCCTTCCCTGTGGACCGACAAGATGAAGGAAGAGGCTACGCAGATGATTCTGCAAGCCACGCAGCTCGAGATCGAATACGCACGCGACACCATGCCGCGCGGCGTATTGGGCATGAACGCGCCTATGATGGAAGAGTACCTCCAGTTCATCGCCAACCGAAGACTGGTGCAGATTGGCCTGCCCGAGCAGTTCAAAGGCGCCAAGAACCCCTTCCCGTGGATGTCTGAGATCATGGACCTGCGCAAAGAGAAGAACTTCTTCGAGACCCGCGTGATCGAGTATCAAACTGGTGGGGCCTTGAGCTGGGAATAAGCCGTCCTTGCAGTAGTAGGAGCGAGTTAATGAGCAGTGACAAGAACCAACAGAAAAACCCGGACACAGCGTTGATGTCGCTCGACCAATTGAGCGACACCATCGAGGTGATGACCGGAGTAGTACAACGCCTAAAGCGTCATTTGGACCTGCAACTGACGCTAAGCGAGAACAAGCCCGAGGCCAGCGCGCTGAGCCAGGAACTGCTAGAGAACGAACGCGAGTTGCTAGACCTACAGCAACTCGCGAACGAGCAGAAACTGAGCGTGGCGGTACCGAGCAGCGACAACGATGGCGAAAGTGCAAAGCAGAACCAAGAGAGCAAAGAAGAGCGCAGTTTCATAATAGAGATTGCTCAGCAAGAAGAAGCTGACGACCTCTCCAGCGACCGAGTGCTGCACTAAGCAAAACGGCCTCTGGCTTCAGAGATTTTGCCATGCCGACAGAGTACCTACAGCAGCCAGGCCAACAGGATGACACCAAACGCGGTGTCATCCTGTTGGCCGCCGGCTTCAGCCGCCGCTTCGGCGGCATCAAACTCAACGCCCTCCTCCCCAACGGCAACACCGTTTTTGGGCAAACCTACGCCCGCATAAAAGCCGCTACCGACAATATCCTTGTTGTTACGCGCCCCGAGTTACTCAACATCCTATTAGCTGCTGGCAGCCCTCCTGAGAGCACCGTGCTATGTCCCGATGCGGATAAGGGCATGGGGCATACATTGGCTTGTGGGATTCAGGGAATTCCAGATTGGTCTGCGGCACTGGTGTGTTTGGCGGATATGCCTTTTGTTGAGACTGCTACCTATACGCAACTTCTAAATTCATTAAACGTAGACTCTATCGTTGTTCCTGAGTATCGGGGGCAGCGTGGGAATCCTGTGGGGTTTGGGCGGAGGTGGTTTGAGTTGCTTGCGGGGGCGACTGGGGATGTTGGGGCTCGGGGGGTTATGAGGGATAACGTTCAGGCTATGGTGAAGGTTGCTGTTGAGGATGAGGGGGTTTTGCGGGATGTGGATGTGCCGGGGGATTTGGGGTTGGGGGCTGAGTGATAGTTACCTTAGATTTCTGACTAACGGGTTCACAACTTTAACAATGTGCGCGGAATTCCAGTATGTGAAAGGGAAAAGTAATTGTTTTCAGCTGCTTAAGATTAAGGGTTTGTAGATAACGAGAAACTCAC
>CAXBOY010000031.1:0-30644 GCA_963977405.1 uncultured Gammaproteobacteria bacterium | reverse complement strand
AGCTCTTCTCGAAAAGCAGCACTGCGGGCCGTGAAATATTGTGCGCCATGGTCACACTGCCAAGAAGGATTACGCCGGGTGCTCATTCTGCCCCCCACGCCGGGGCTTTTTTCGAAGACCTGCACAGAGAAACCCTCCGCCTGCAACCTCTCAGCACAAGCCAAGCCCGCTATCCCGGCGCCTATGATCGCGACACTAGTTCCTTCTTCTATCTTATTCTGCACCGGCATTGTCCTCTGGGTTTAGCGTTTGTATGATCATAGCCCTTTGAGCCATAAACAATCAGCCGATTGGAGTCATTATGTGCGGCCGCTTCAACGTTATTGATTCTCCACAAGTACGCTTACTTGTCGATGTCCTCGGCATAGAGTTAGGCGCGCTGCGCTTTAGCGCCGACGTTGCACCCGGCGCACAAATATCGATAGTGCGCCAGAGCGCTAGCGGACGTGCTCTCGTCGATGCGCTGTGGTGGTTAATGTTAGACCCCGCAACCCTAAAGCCCAATTACCAATACGCCAGCTTCAATAGCCGCTCGGACAAACTCGACAACAAACAAGCCCTCGCCTATAAGCCCTTTCGCGAGAGTCGTTGCATCATCCCGGCCAGCGCGTTCGTAGAGGGCCTAGGCGACCGTAAGACCTATCATAAAATCGAGCTTGTAGATCAGGCGATCGCCTTCGGCGGTCTCTGCAAGCATTACCTTAATGAACGCACAGGAGAGTCCGCATTCTCCGCCAGTATCATTACTCTGGGTCCGCTCGCGCAGTGGCAGTCGATTCACCCAAAGTCGATGCCCCTGATGCTGCCCACTCACGACGAAGCATTGATCGATGACTGGCTAGACCCAGACTTCCGCGATATTAGTCGATTTCAGAGCCTACTAATCCCACGGATCAGCGGACCGCAGCGAATAACCCCTATCGGCAGACCCAGCAAATGGGACGCTAAAGGTGACCCTTGGATCCTCAGCGCGAGCGATACAGACATGGGTCAAAATGACTGAGGGTAATAGGCTTCATCTTTGAACGCGGTAACTGGTATATTGCCCTCTATTAAGTTTTCAAAATTCCAAAAACTACAAAGCAAGCTTACTCGCCGATTCAAAAGATCAATTTGGGTCTCGAACGTCGGCAACTATAGGAGACACCGCCAATGCGCAGATCCAAAACTCTATTGAGCACCGCTATCGCCCTTCTGATGCTACAAACCCCTGCCTCGGCCCAAAACGGCGACGGTCCACTAGCAATCATGGTTCCCGGCGGTGGCAGTTACTCGCGCACCATTTCAACGAATTCAGAACAGGCACAAGCTTTCTTCGATCAAGGCCTACGCATGGCGTGGAGCTTCTATTTCCCGGAGTCAATCGCGTCCTATCAAGAGGCGTCGCGCTTAGACCCCGATAGCCCTATGCCCTATTTCGGCCTAGCGCACGCCGCAGGCCCTAACCCGAACAGCCGCTATCAAGGGCTACCGGACGATCCGCAGGGGTCAGGTCTCGCCGCTATTCGCCAAGCGTTAGCCTTGGCCAATAATGGCACGCCGAAAGAGCGCGACATGATCAACACCTTGTTCGTTCTCTACAACATGGACGCGATTCCTGACTCCAAAGAGCGCGATGCGGCCTATGTAGACGCACTGCGAGCGCTCAAAACCAAATATCCAAATGATCCTGATATCCAGACGATCTTTGCCGAAGCTTATATGAACACCACGCGCTGGGACTATTGGCTCCCCGATGGCACCGCCAAACTCGGTACCGCCGAGGCACAGGAAGCGTTAGAGACCGCAATGCGTCTAGATCACGATCACCCCGGCGCTAACCACCTCTACATTCACTTGATGGAAGGCTCTGCCCAGCCCGAGCTCGCGATGCCGGCTGCACAGAAACTCGAGTCAACCGTGCCCATCTCGGGCCACATGGTGCACATGCCCGGCCATATTTATCTGCGCGTTGGCGAGTATGAGAAGGCCATCGACATCAACGAACGCTCGCAAATAGTAGACAAGCAATTCGCTGAGATCTGGGGCAATACCAATTTCCCTAACATCGGTACCTATGGGTTATCTCATAAGTCACACGCGCCACACGCCCTAGACTTCGTGCGTTACGCGAACATGCTTCAGGGCAACTACGCGAACTCCTTGGCAGCCGCCGACGAGGGTGCTGCTAGTGTTGGGGTCGCCGTCGAGTCGGTCAATCGTGGTCAGAAACGCGTTGCACACACCTGGATCGTCGACAAGGTCTTCGGCAAATGGGACAAGATTCTTGCTAGCGAGCAAAGCCACGGCGGCACACCCTATCTCGACGGCATGTGGAGCTATGTCACCGGCAGCGCTCTCGTAGCTAAGGGCCAGATGACAGCAGCAGAGACAGCGCTGAGTAATATTCGCAGGCAGTCCGAGAATCCCGATGCGGACACAAGCGGCGTTGGCCCCACTCCCGCATCTCATATTCTGCGCCTAGCAGGATATGCCTTAGAGGGTGAGATTAAAGAGGCCAATGGCGACTTCGAAGGCGCAATTGAAGCCTATAAGATGGCCATCGAATTACAGGACGCCTCTAACTACACCGAGCCACCAGACTGGTCTCAATCGATTCGTCTGTATCTCGGCGCTGCACTTCTCGAGGCAGGACGACCCGAAGAGGCGGAGGCCGTGTACAGGAAGGACATGGAGTGGAATCAACAGAACGGCTGGGCAACCTTCGGGTTGGCGCAGGCATTAGAGGCACAAGGCAAGCATCAAGAGGCCGTCATAACACGTCGGCAGTTTGAATCTCTGTGGCGCAATGCCGATGTCACACTCGTTCGTTCACGCCTATAAGTCTTGAGGGTTGCGCCGTGCTCAATGCCACACTGTATGTACGCTTAGTTTTCGGCCTTGTCTTGTTCGCGTTCGCGCAGTTCAGCGCGGCGCAGGACAGTGATGCCGTCCGCCATACAGTGATGGCAGACGGCCACCCTCTAGCGGTTTGGGAGAAGTCCGTACCGAACCCGAAAGGGCATATCCTGCTGCATCACGGCAGAACATGGAGTTCCATTCCGGACTTCGACTTGCAGGTACCGGGTGAGTCTCTGTCTTTGATGGACGGCTTCAATGAACTGGGTTACAGCGCCTGGGCCATGGACGCCCGGGGTTATGGTGCAACACCTCGAGACAGCAGTGGCTGGACGACGCCAGACCGAGCGGCATTAGATATGGCCACGGTGCTGAGTTGGCTTGAAACTCGTAATGGCGCCAAGACGAATGTTTGGGGTTGGTCCTACGGCTCGATGGTGGCGCAGCTTACTGCACAACGGTATCCGGAGGGGATTCGCAGTTTAATTCTGTTCGGGTATCCGACGGATCCTGATGTGAAGATTCCTGAGCAACAGAGCCTTGCCGCGCCGGAAGAGCGCGTCAATACGGCAGAGGCTGCCGCATCGGATTTCATAGTACCTGGCTCGATTAGCCAAAACGCGATAGAGGTATATGTAGCAGCCGCTCTCGCAGCGGACCCGATACGCGCAGACTGGAATCAGCTGCAACAATGGAATGCACTGGATGGCGCTGAACTGGCAGTGCCGACTCTTTTACTGCAAGGGGAGTTTGACCCACTGGCCAATACCGACGCCCATGCACGCCTGTTCGTCGCAATCGCGAACCCTAACAAGCAATGGACAGTTTTAGCTGGCGGCGATCACGCGGCGTTATTAGAGACCCCCCGTGCACGCCTAATCAAAGCCACCATAGATTTCATACAGTGGCTTGATCAGTAGTCCGGACTAGAAATTGCCACGAACCTTAAAGGCGAAACGTCTGCCAGTATTGGAACAGATGAATTCGATCTCCTTCAGCACATCATCGCGAATACTACCTTCGTATCGGCGACGCATAGGGCACATAGAGTAGTCCTCAAGGTTTTGCGCCTCGAAGCGATAGGTCAGTCCTGCAAAACCCACCTTCTCGATATAGAACGTTAAGTCACTGCCAGTGGCGATGCTGTATCGATTATCGACATCGTAAGCCATGCGCCCTTCGTCGATACGCTTATTGTAACTAAGCCCATAGTTCAATTGATATTGGGGCAAGTCGTGACGGTAGCTAAAGCGAACGCTGCCACGGTCATAGGGTGGAAAGCCATATTCCTTGTCAACCAAGACATGCTTATGAAACTCCGATTCTTGAACCGTCACAGAGGAGGTGAACAAAGCCTGTGGAAGCCCGATAAAACCCAAACGGACGCTGCCATTTAACACAAGACCATAGGCGGCGGCTGAGCCAATATTGCCGTTTGTAGATTGCAGAGTCGTGGGAGTTGAAATATCGACTTTGCCAATTTTATTATCGTACTCGTAATGAAAATAACGTGCGTTGATAGTGCCGCGGTCGTTAGGCAAACGATAGTCTAGCGTGACCTCTCCGCGCAGGCTCTCCTCCGGCTCTAGACCTGGATTACCCGCGACTGTGTCTTGATCGTCGTCCCGCTCGTTAGTAGCGCGAGAAAAATCAGCGAAACTCAGTTGCGAGACATCCCGCTCGAGCGTTGTCCGCAGCTGCAAGGAATTACTAATATTGTAGCGGAAGTCGATCTTCGGCTTGATGTATTGGAAATCACGTTTGTTGTACAGATCGCCAGTCTGCTCAATCTCTGAGAACTCTGCCACTAAACTACTCTCTAGTGACATCTTCGGACTAATCTGCCAATTGTGGATAACGAAAGGCTCGTAACGGATCTCTTCCACCGTCGAATTCGCGTTTGCGAGCTTAACGGGTGTAAGACCGCCGAATGCAGGATCTCCAGCAGCGCCAGTGCGCACACCTTGTTTCAACGACGAGTCTTGAATAGTTTGTGCGGCCTCTACGCCGATCTCTAGTCCCTGACCTTCACGCAGGTTCATCGTGTAGGAGTTACGCGTGATACGCTCGCGGTAACTACTACTAGTTGAAAGATAAAGATTCTTAGTCTCTGGCCCACCGAGTGTTGCCGACGTAAAGCGCTCACGTAGAATATCGGTATCTTTATCGTTGACGATGAACAATGCCTTTAAGCGGGCACCATTATTGAAACTGTGCTCATAGTCGCCACCAAACTCCCAGTTGTTGGAGCTAGCGGGAAGATCTTCGCGCTCATATGAGACCACTGGAGTCGCGAAATTCTGATTTGTAATCCTGCGGTTCAACTCAGCAGGAGGATTGCTTTCGTTGTAAAGCACGTTGAACGCTACGCGATCTGTTTGCGTTAATGCATATGAAACATTCGAGTTAAGTGTGTAGTTAGTTTGGTCTCGATAACGATCGAAAGTCACAATCTCGTTAGGAGAGAAATCGCCATTGATGCTGCGCTCGAAACTCTCTGTATGCTCATACGCACTTTCGACCGCACCACTGAATAGATAGTTCAGCTTTCCTGTCTGCCCACTGACAGCGATAGAACCGCCAGGCTCGAACGTGTTGTCGGCGTAGTGCGTAGCATTTAGCTCCGAGGATATACTGGAGCGAGATTGCGCCTCTAGCAGCACGATATTCACAATCTGACCACTATTCTGCACATCGAGATCGCTCGAGCTACCACGGATGATCTGAATGTAGTCCACCTCATTGGCCGCTATACGATCTAGCTGATTGCTCGCCTCATTCGCCTTTCCCGCAAGTCTCTTACCGTCGATAAGAATCTGTGCACTTGAGCCCAGACCGCGATCACCACTAGAGCTAGAACCGCTACCGAGAATCAGCTCGATGCCGGGAATGCGATTAACCATGTCATTGACAGTAAGGGGCGCGTACTCGCTGAAATAGGCACTGGGGAATGTGACTGTAGAATCGTTCTCGCTAGCTTGTTGTGCATTAGCATTAACCAAGAAAATCGACAGGCAAAGCGTGGAGACAGGGAATATTTTTTTAATTCGCATTATTTTTCCTCGAAACTTTCTGCGGGCGCACACTCTATCGCGACCCGACCGGGCCTATTGTGATTTTTTGTGATTAAGTAACACGTTTGTGTCAAAGCTTTACAATCAGGAATAGCAGCGCCGCTAGCCTTGCTCTACGAGCACTCGCCTTCCTTACACCTGTGTGCTTTACTCAGCTGACAAGAGGAGAAAGGAAAATGCAATATCCAAGAAGCTGGCGCGCCCTTCACTGGGTCATTGCGCTTTGTGTAATGGGCTTAATCCCAATTGGTTTATGGATCGTGGCGCGTACCGAAGCCAATCTCTGGGACGATCTCACCAATTTACTCTACGGCATCCATAAGGCCATGGGCTTTACTGTACTGCTTTTGATGGGCCTTCGCGTCGCTTTCAAAATCTTCTACAAAACACCTGCCTATCCAGAGTCCATGAGCCGCAAACAGATCATCGCCGCCAAGGGCCTGCACCATCTATTTTATGTCCTACTGATAGTGGTGCCTTTACTAGGCTGGGCAGGCGTTACCGCTTTCCCTGCACTGATTGTCTTCCCTGGCTTCGATCTGCCCGGTTTCCCAGGAGTTCCTCAGGACGAAGCGCTGGCTCAGAGGCTATTTCAGGTTCACGGCACGCTGGCGATCCTACTGGGCTTTTTGGTGCTTGGACACATAGGGGCAGCTCTGCGACATCTGGTCTTAATAAAGGACGGTGTGTTTCAGCGCATGTGGTTTAAGAAGTAGGTTTAGCGGAGATAATCAAAGTGGATGAGCAATACAATGAAGACTGTGATCTGAAGCCAAAGCTTCTCCGTAACTATGGATGCTACTCATTGTTGTTCATGTACTTTAAGTGAGGCCATTATTAGTTTGGCTTCACTTTTTTTTGCCCGCAGAATCTGTGTTGAGACCTGCGGGGCAAATTTGAACATCGTATTAGAGTGGGATTAACTGAGCCAGAAGAACTACTTAAGCTTCTGACTCAGCGAGTCTCTTTGATCATTGCAATCCCGTGTATCTAATTCTTGTTCTTCGATCGTGGGCTGATACTTGTAGTCGCAAACTCTGCGATTACTCGGGTGTTGCAAATTAGTTCATACGTGGAACGAAGCTGAACTTCATGTTAGAGCGCACTGGTACTGCTACACCGTTGTCCATAACTGGTTCAAACTGCCAGCGAGAGATCGCATTAAGAGCAGATTGTGTGAAATGACCAGAAGATGCTTCAGTAACTGCTGGAGTTATAACGGAGCCATCGGCGGCAACTGTGAATTCCAGTACGACGTAACCATCGACGCCTGCCATGTCGGCGAAACGTGGGTAGTCAGGAGAGACTTGCTCAACAACCTTCAATTTAGAGCTGCTCAAGTACATGCTTGGAGTCTCGTCAGCAGAGACAGTAGAAGCAGCAGCTAGCAGGCTTAGGGCGGATACAGAAAGAGCGATCTTGCGTACGGAGAAAATGTTCATTTTGAGCCTCGGTAATATCAATAGGGTTTGGGGTAACAACCGGCGAATCTAGAAGCCGAAGAGAGGATCAATTCCCAAGACTTTCTAATTTCGCACACCAAGGCTATTGCATCAGCCATGCCAACTTTTTATTCTGTTTAATATCAATAAGATAGGGGTTTTAAAGGGTGAACGCGACTAGCTATTACTGCACTAGAAAAATGCACGACGTTCGATAACTGTGCACATAGGTAACATTTTATGGGGAGAAAGGTAGCAAATGTGCAGTTTATTTAAGGCAATAAAAAAGGGAGCTTGCGCTCCCTTTCCGTGATCGTGGGCCCCAATGGAACCTTTGCATTCACAAAGCAGTGTGTCTCACCCTAAGAAGGTCATCCCTTGGGTTCCTACTACACCAAAGTCCGTTGAAGCCTGATTACCACTCGACATTGGATCACCTCCTTTTTATATATCAGTTGAAGAGTCTTGAGAGTACGCAGAGCAATATGCGCTGTCAATTCAAAATTTACATCCGCTTGCGCCGCAGTTGTAGTCGCCCGATATGTGGGCGATGATGCCGCTTTGTAGCTTACCCAGAACCCTCTTTTCGATGCCAGAACTAACACGAGAACTACGCATAATCGGACTGCTTGGCGCGACCATTCTCCTAGTGGCAAGCATCTGCTTAGCCATTATCGAAAACTCCATGCTGGCAATTCAGTGGCTGCTAATAAGCACATTACTGTGGGGGCTTGTTTGGCAACAGAGTGCTAAGCGCCTCAATGACAATCGCGAATCCCTGAATCATGCACTCTATCCAAGCCTAGGCTGGGCCAACCGTCTTACGATATTGCGCGGCTTCCTCATTGCCCTATGCGCCGGCTTTCTTTGGCAGCGTTTCAATCACATCTTATTACTCTGGTTACCCGCCTTTTTTTATTCCGTTGCCGCCATACTCGACCGAGTAGACGGTTTTGTCGCGAGAACGACGCAACAGACCAGCTTGATGGGCAATGCACTAGACAATGTGTTCGATGCGCTAGGCTTGTTGATAGCCCCGCTGCTTGCCCTTAATTTCGCCAAAATTCATTGGTCCTATCTTTTGGTGAGTGGCGCCTACTACGCGTTTCATCTCGGGCTGCGTTGGCGCAGCCGCAATGGTCTAGTCAATAACGCCCTCACTCCCAACATGCTGCGCCGCACATTAGCGGGCTTTCAGATGGGCTATATCGCCGTAGTGCTATGGCCTCCATTCGATGCGCAGATAACGCGACTTGCGGGGTACGCCTTCATGCTGCCGATTCTTATTGGCTTCATCGTCGACTGGTGTGTGGTTAGTGGACGCATCGACCTACAGAAAGGCCGCCTCCAGAGTTTCTTCGATGCGCTAGCGGCGGGCAGCATTAATTGGGGTCAACCTTGCTTGCGATTGTTGTTCCTTATTGCCCTTGCGGCCATGACCGCCCAAGGTCAATGGCTGGGGCTGTCGTTGTTTGGGCAGCTACTCGCCGCAGGGTTAATTGCGCTCGGCTTTGGAGCAAGACTTGGTGCACTACTAGCGCTGATACTGATCGCGCTCATGCCTCCTGTGCACATTAGTGCCGCAAGCACCTTCTTCCTATTTAGTGCCACTTGGATAATGCTTCTGGGCAGCGGTCGCTTCAGCTTGTGGCAAGGCGACGATCACTGGGTAGAACGCCACGACGGTGCTCCATGACACGCGCTAACGCAATAACCCTGCTCCTGTGGGTCGGCGCCATTGCGCTAGCGACTTGGATACTCAAAGACTTGCCCTTGGACTCTATGCAGCAAGGTCTGATGCGGTTGAGTTTTAGTCAATGGTCGTTCTGGTTGATACTCAATGTACTAGTCATGGCGCTATCGACGCTGCGCTGGTATGCCCTCATTACCGCGCTGCAGGGAACGGTGAGTTTTCTCGCGCTCACTCTGATTCGCTTGGCCGGACAAACCATCAGCTTCGTCACTCCTGGCCCTCAGTTTGGTGGCGAGCCAATGCAGATTTATTGGCTCTACAAACGGCAAGGGCTCGCGCTTCCCAAATCAGTACTATCTTTAGGCTTGGACCGCTTCTTAGAGCTCTGGGTGAACTTCGCCGTGCTGCTCCTAGGTGCCCTCCTGTTGCTGCTTTCTCCGCGCATGGCATTCGCCGACTGGAATCAAGTAGCGCTAATTCTTCTACTACTCCTGTTAGGTATTCCCATTCTCTTCCTCGTAATGTTTCGCAGGCCACAATGGATAACGCAACGCCTGCATCCGCATGTTACTCGCTGGCTAAGTCATCCACGGCTGGCAGCGCTACGCTCCCATCAAGACGCATTAGAGGAGGACTTTAAGGAATTATTGCGGCATCGCAAGGGTGTGCTTGTGCAAGCACTGGGCCTGTCCATCTTCAATTGGGCTGTGATCTTGGCAGAACTCTGGCTGCTACTTTATTTCGCTCAGGTCTCTGTTGACCTGCAAGGCTTCACCCTAATCGCCGTTTCCATCCGCCTCGCTATGCTATTACCCCTGCCGGGCGGAATAGGCACTATCGAGGCGGCATTGCTGTGGAGCATACAGATGCTCGGATACGAGCTTAGCGACGCCATAGTCCTGATCGCATTGATGCGCCTTCGAGACAGCCTCATCTTGCTAGCAGGCGCAGCTAGCCTTGCGGCACTCCGCACTAAGGGAACGAGCCCAGAGACGACCTAGCACCAATCTCACGAATCAGGCACTATGTAGAGAATTGCCTAGGAGACCAAGCTGTGAATCTTAGGCACAGAACCGACGCTTTCCAACGCCGGCTCGGCTAATCTCAATATCGCCATAGCAGGCGGCACACTCTCGCCAACTAAAAGAGAAACAAGGAGAAAAAAGATGCGCACATTACTCAGCATTAGCGTTATGGCGGCACTGTTTGCTTGCACTGGTGATACAAATAATGATACGACTCAAGAACCCTTCGACGTCTTGCTTCATGGCGGGCAGATTTATAATGGTGATGACGCCCTGCCATTCATAGGGGACGTTGGCATACGCGGCAATAGAATCGCTGCGGTAGGTGGCGATCTTAGTGCTCACCCTTCCACTCTAGTCTTGGACGTTAGCGATCTCGCCGTGACGCCAGGTTTCATCGATATTCACAGCCACGCAGTTCGCAATGACTACAATGATGATATGTATCGTTGGCCAGACTCCGAGAATCTCATTCGCCAAGGAGTAACCACTGTCATTGGCGGCCCCGATGGTGACTCTCCCCTGCCGATAACCGACACCTTCGATGCAATCGAAGCGAATCCTTCTGCAGTGAACTTTGGCACTTTCGTCGGCCATGGCTCAATTCGCGAACTCATTGTGGGTGAGCAAGATAGGCCCCCTACTGAAGAGGAGCTCGAACTGATGCGTGAGCAAGTAACGCTTGCGATGGAGGCGGGCTCCTTCGGACTTTCCTCCGGGCTAATCTATGCTCCCGGTCGTTTTGGCGATACAGAAGAGGTGATCGAATTGGCGAAAGTAGCCGCGCCTTATGGGGGCATCTATATCAGCCATATGCGCGAAGAAGGCTTAGAAGTATTGACCAGTGTTGCCGAGACTATCCGCATCGGCGAAGAAGGCGGCCTGCCGACGCAAATAACACATCATAAAGTTGTTGGTGCCCCAATGTGGGGAAGCACTACTGAAACCTTGCGCATGGTCGACGAGGCGATCGCGCGTGGTGTCGATGTCTCTATAGACCAGTACCCCTATACTGCATCGGCCACCAGCCTCACTATTTTGTTCCCAGGGTGGAGCCTTGACGGTGGCCGCGAACCCTTACTCGCTCGCATGGAAGATAGCGTACTGCGACAACAGCTCAAGGCGGATATTATTCACAACATCGAAGTCGATCGTGGTGGTAATGATCCAGCCAACGTCGTTATCGCAGTATGCGGACACGACGCCACACTTAACGGGCTCAATCTGAGTGAAATTCTGCGTATGCAGGAGCGCAACGTAAACAAGGACAATGCCGCGGAGTTGCTTATGGAGTTGGTTGCCGCTGGTAATTGCGACGCGGTATTCCACGCGATAAACGAAGAAGATGTGCGCAATATTATGCGCCACCCGCGCACGATGATTTCCTCGGATGGGGGCGTCATGGGTCCAACTGATCGCATGCCTCACCCACGTAATTACGGCACGTTTGCACGTTTGATAGGACATTACTCTAGAGACGAGGGTGTGGTGCCAATGCACACGGCAATTTATAAAGTGTCGAAACTTCCTGCGGAGCGAATCAACTTAGATGAGCGCGGTCGAATCGAAGTAGGGGCGTTTGCGGACATTGCAGTTCTAGATTTAGATGAGGTCATCGACACAGCCACATTTGACGCGCCTCATCAGTACGCCAAGGGTGCGCATCATGTGTTCGTAAATGGTGAGGCTGTGCTTTTAGACGGTACGATGACGGGCGAGCGCCCAGGCATAATCCTACGTTCGACAGATTAACCTCGCTAGCGAGCGCAGCACTATGCTGCGACTTGCTTGCGATAGGCGGCCCAACAGCTGTCGTTCTCCCACAGTTTGACGTTTAGAAAGCCAGGCGCAGGAAACTTAATAAGAGTGAGCATTTTGTCGCAGATGATACGACTAAAATGCTCAATGCTTGGGTTCAATCCTTCGAACTCCGGCTTTTCATTGAGAAGCGAGTCGCGATAGTAGTCCACGATCTGCTTCATGGCCGCTTCAATCTCGACGATATCGACTAGATAGCCGTGCTTGTCTAGGCGTTCGGCCTCGATACTAATCTCCACAACATAGTGATGCGCATGGGGAAAGTTCTCGCTTCCCCAGTCACCGCCTATCAGAAAATGGCGAGCAATAAATTCGTGCGTAACTGCAACGGTATGCATGTGTATTCCTTTGGTCTAATTCATTGATAAGTGAACAGCGCCTGAGTGATTGACTCAGGTGTCTTGTGTATTTTTTTATAAAGAGCTGGAGCCTCGTCGATGCTACAGCGGCTATCGACCCATTGACTCGGCTTCAGTAGCGACAGCATCCGCCACGCCACATCGAATCGACGCGCCTTAGTCCAGCGCGCTGAAAGTGCGGGCGCGATGCTACTGACTTGGCTCGTGCTGATCTGCAGACGGTTGCGGTGCGCCTTGCCGCCTAGGGCGATGGCCGCAGTCTTACTTCCATACCAACTGCCAATAATTATACGACTTCCATAGCCCGATAGATCGATAGCGAGATTCAGCGCTTGTGGTGAGCCGCTTAGTTCGAAGATCAAGTCGGCTCCTTGCGCACCCAATTTGTCCTGGATAGCACTAGCCTGTTCTGGCGAGAACACTTCGCTTGCCCCCAGCTCTTGGGCTCGCTCACGCCGCACTTTAATACCATCAACGCAGAACAGCTTCGACAAGGGGTGGCGAGCTAAAAGACCAGTAAGCAACAGACCCACCACACCCTGCCCTAGCACCGCAACGCTCTCCCCAATCAAGGCCTGACCATCCTGCGCGAGGTTTACGGCAGTTTCCATATTGGCGAGAAAGGCCGCGTCTTCGAACGCCACTTCGTCTGGAATCGGGATTAGACCTGACGGATCACTCAGGAAATGACTGGCATGGGGCGCAAAACCGAACACGCGCTTGCCCAGTAAGTCCTTGTCTACATTTGCGCCAACCGCATCGATAGAGCCAACACTGGCATAACCATATTGCAGTGGATAGGTAGGGCTCTGCTGCATATTCTCTAATACAGCATCTAGCGTGAGATCTTGCGGAAGTTCGCCGCGATAGACGAGCATCTCTGTGCCCGCGCTAACGGCAGAACAATGCGTGCGCACCCGCACCGAATCGGCATCCGGCTCGGGGCAGCTCACCACTCTAGTCTCAATCGTCTCTGGTCCAAGAAACCACAACTGCTTAGTATTCGCCATTATTGCGCCTCGATCGGATAGTGGAGATTGCCCCACATGATTAAGTCATCCTCAAGCCGCTGGGTATGCAGCGGTGCGATGCGGGGTAGTCGAGCGCTACTATGAATACCTAGATCTCCGATGGCCTTATAGCCACCGACTAGGGCCGGGGCAATCGTCAGGACGATCGCATCGGCAAGGCCTGCGCGAACGAAGGCGCTGATGACCTGAGCACCGCCCTCCACCATGATGCTACTAATGCCACGCTGCCAAAGCGCGTCCATGGCCAAAGAAAGGTCCACCGAGCCGTGCTCCCCTGCAGCAACGCCGATCAACTTGATATCATCGCGCGTTGCACTCGCATGATCTAGGCACGTGAGCACCCAGCACTGTCGGCCCTGCGATTGACTTAGGCGGGAGTCAGTCGGCATGCGCAACTGACTATCCAGAACGATTGGTTGCGGATTCTGCCCACTACACTCGCGCACCGTAAGCTGCGGGTCGTCGGCCAGAACCGTACCGATGCCGACTAGGATGCCATCGTGCATGCTACGTAGGCGATGAGTCAGGCGCATCGACTGTGGGTTACTAAGAGCCAAGGACTCGTTTGGGCTCAGTGCCAAACTGCCATCCCAGCTCTGTGCATAGCAAAGTGTCACCTGAGGGCGCTGCTCTACTTGCATGCTGTGTCGATGGTCCTGCAACCACTGCTCTATCTGTTCACAAATTATCATTGGCATAGCCGCGAATGGTAAGGTGCTCATGTATTTAAGGCAAGGTAAGCCCACCTACATCCGCTTTTTATACGCTGGGCTTAACGCCCCACACAGTTCACAATATGCGCAAACCGCAAACTAGGAGCAGCAGTGACACAGCAGATGTATTTCGCGATCCCCGGCGACCTCAACGCACGCACCGGTGGCTATGGTTACGATCGTCGCCTGCTAGTGGAACTGCGCAAACGAGGCCTACTCGTCGAGCACATCAAGCTTGATGGCAGCTTTCCTTTCCCCGGTGCCAATGCCTTGCAACAAACGGAGCGAGTCTTCGCCGAACTGCCGGACCAATCACTGGTGCTTGTTGACGGTCTCGCCTTTGGTGCCATGGCGCAATGTGCAATGCGGCACGCGCAAAGATTGCGACTGGTCGCTCTTTGTCATCATCCTCTAGCCCTAGAGAGTGGCCTGAGCCCGATACAGCAAGAGTCTTTATTGGCGTCCGAACGGATTGCTCTGCAGTGTGCAAGCGCGATCATAGTGACAAGCGCGCACACTGCACACACACTCACCGAGTTGTTTGCCATATCCAGTTCAGACATTACAGTGGCTCAGCCGGGCACCGACAGTGTCAACTTCGCTCCCTGCGCAGGAGAGCCCCCAATACTCCTTAGTGTTGCCACCCTAACCCGCCGTAAGGCTCACGACGTGTTAATCGATGCGCTTACGACGTTGGCCGATCTGCCCTGGCAGGCACGATTTGTTGGGGGCGCTCAATTCGATGTGCAATGGGGAGAGCAACTACGCCAGCAGATTAGTGCGGCGGGCCTAGACTCTCGTATACATTTAGTCGGCAGCGTCGAGGACCTTGCGAGCGAGTATCTCAACGCCGATATTTTCGTCCTCCCGTCACGCTATGAAGGCTACGGCATGGTATTCGCAGAAGCCCTCGCCCACGGGCTGCCAATCGTCGCGGCGCGAGCAGGGGCGGTGACCGATGTAGTACCGGAGTCGGCGGGTTGTTTAGTGCCTGTAGATGATGTTCAGGCGCTCGCACAGGCACTGCGAATGCTATTGACGGCGCCAGAGGTGTACGAACAATTACGAGCAGGCGCACAAGCCGCCGCCAAACGATTAAGCACTTGGCAAGACACTGCAGATTCCGTCTTCGCCTGCATTGAAAACATTAGCAACAAAGAAGAGAGAGTTACATGAGTGGATTTTCGATTACTTGGTTAGACCTGCGCGAGCCCGCCGATCTAGGAGGCCGCAGTATTGAACTCGCACAAAAAGCCTTAGCGGCGCTACGAGATGAACATAGGGCATTGGCGCCACGCCTCGCGGTCGATCTTGGTGCGGGCACCGGTTCTACCTTGCGCGCCCTACTCAACTTAGGAGGCGACGATATCATATGGAGACTCGTTGACCTCGATGGCGCTTTACTCGACGAGGCTCTTCTCAGGCATGGCCAGGATTTCGTGATCGAAGATCATCAAGCAGACCTTAGCGTTGTAGAGGAATTACCCTTAAGCGGAGCGCGCCTCGTTACGGCCTCTGCCCTTTTCGATCTCACCTCACAGGAGTTTCTTGAACGCCTGTGTGAACGTATCGCCGCTCAGGGCACCGGGCTATATGCGGCTCTCAACTATGACGGCACTACACAGTGGCAACCCGCGCACCCATTAGACGCGCAAGTCCTAGATGCATTCAATCGCGATCAGCGCCGCGACAAGGGTTTCGGTGAGGCCTTAGGTCCCGATGCTACACGCGCATTACAACTCGCTCTCGAACCGCGCGGCTATAGTGTGCAGATCGCGAATAGCCCATGGCAACTCGACGGCACCGATACGAAGCTAGTGACCGCCCTGATCAATGGTATCGCAGATGCCGTGCAGGAGACTGTCGATGAAGAGCCCTTGGCGCAGTGGCGGCAGTTTCGCCTAGACAATGCTGGAAGCGGCACCTGTATTGTGGGACACACGGACCTTCTTGCTCTGCCAGATACACGCACACAGAGTTAGCGAGAAAACGCTTCGATAAAACGATCCCGGACGGTGTCCATGCGCCACACTGGCGCATCATCGGCCGGCAGCATGCCTTCACTCCACTGCCAATTTTCGATGGCGGCCATTACAGCAGGATCTTGCGCAATAATGTGCGTGAGCACATCTCGGTTCTCTGTATTGTCGGTCACATAGGGCATGGGTTGATGGTCGCCAATGATAAGCACCACTAAGTCTTCGTCACCGAAAGTCTCTGTGAATGAGACTAGACTATCGATCACGTATTCGATGCACTCCCTAAAGTGCCTCAATACACGATCTCGATCTTGCCAGACTACCTCTGGCGAATCGCCGGCCGTTGCCTCTTCGCTAAATACAGAGCCATCGCCCACATTTTCCCATGAGATAAGGGTTGGAACCGGCGTCCAAGGGGCGTGTGAAGAGAGCAAAGCGATCTCTGCCATGATCGGTTGGTCCCCTGCCACGTCTCGCTCAAACTTCTGAAACTGCGCAAGGGTAAATTGATCTGGCATGGTGACATAATTATAGGGAGCTCCTCGATAGCCGAGCTCCGGCGCCGTGTAGAGTTGGTCGTAGCCGAAATATTCGCCCTCTGGCCAAGCCAAGCTAATTGCCGGCATAACCCCAACCGTGCGCCATCCAGCGCGCTGAAATAGGCGCACTAGGGAAGGACGATCACTCATCATCAAGCTGTCGTAGCGTACCTGACTATCGATCCATAACCCCGAAAGCGCAGTGCCATGGGCAAGCCAGCTAATGCCCCCAACCGTTGGAGAGGTTAGAAAGGCACTGCGTGATAAGTAACCAGCATTGCTTAGCTTAGCAGTTGCTGCTTCCAAGCTCGGGCGAAACAATTGCGCATACTCCGCCTTGTCTACTAGAGTGCGACCATAGGACTCGATAAACACCACCAAGACGTCTTTTCCTTCTAACTCTCCGAAAAGTGTGTCTCCTGGCACACTCGCATAGGCATCAATATTCACTACCGCCTTGAAGTCACGCAGATCGGCGATGCTCGTGAATGTGTTCGCAACATGCATCGCGAATTGATCATAGAAGTACCGCGAGGCACGTGACCATCCGGCGGCACTAAGCCCACCCCAGATAATCAGTCCTACCAGCATGGCACTGCCCGCTACTCTCGGCGCGCTGCGCACAACGCGATGTAGGCGCGCCAGTACTAAAAACGCTAGCAGAATGATCGCCGCCGCAAGACCCGTCACTAAGATCGCCGCGACGACAGCGCCGACGATGCCGAAGGAACTCTTCAGGAAATCGAAGCCGAATGCGAGTAGATAGGTATCGAAGACAGGGTTAAACGGGCGGGAGAATACTTCGAAGGCGACCATATCGGCGATGCGAAAGACTACACCCGCGGCGAGGAACAAAGCGAGCACTGCACGCAATGCCCTGCCTGGGATACCCGGCACCAAAAGGGCTAGACCAAGGACGAATATCTCGAGAGGTAGATAGGCGAAGGACATCGCATCCAGCCAGGTGATCCGGTTAGGGATCACCATGGCGAGGAAAACGAAACTAACGGCGGCAAGCGTAAGCAATAACTGCATAGGGCTCAAAAGCGATCTAGCGGGGTGTTGCTCGCGGGGCATGATAATCCAACGGGGCTCTACCCCTTATAACTGTTTTTCTATGGCGCTTATAAAAGCGGCTGAATCAGGCGTTACATCGCTATCGTAGTGAGCTAGCACTTCGCCCTGCTTGCTAATCAAATACTTATTGAAATTCCAGCGCGGCTCACCCTTGCTCGCCAATACCTTAAAGATCGGGTGTGCTGCGCTGCCCTTTACTTTGATCTCGGAGGTCATTGGGAAGTTGACGCCATAGTTAATGAAACACACCTCGGCAATCTCGGCGGCCTCTTCAGCTTCTTGATTAAAATCATCGGAAGGAAAACCCAATACTACGAGCCCCTCATCCTTGTACCGTTGATATAGCGCTTCTAGCCCTTTGAACTGCGGAGTGTAGCCACAGAAGCTCGCAGTATTGACGATCAGCACGGTTTTGCCCGCGGTCAAGGCACACAGATCGTGTTCTTGAGAGCTATTGAGCTTGCCTATGCTCTGGTCGAGCCAAGAGATGCAAGCGCCATCTTCCGTACTCGTCTCATCGGCATAAGTCCAAGTAGAGAACAGGCTTAATAGAAATGCGAGAGATAGTAATCGAATCATGTTTCACCTTCCGTTTAATTGTCTAGTTTTACGCTCTTCGTGCGCCGCTGGATCTCTGATCTAAGCGGGCTTAGCTGCCGTATCCACTGTCAAATTCGAGCCCCGGCCGGGCACTTAACTATCAAAGAGACTTGCCATGCATGCTGTCGACACAAGCACTACTTCCACAAGCCTGATTATCGGCGCGAGCAGTGAGATAGGGCAAGCCTTGATTGCGCAACTACTGGCTGAGCCCACAAGGACGCGGATCGTGGCAGTAAGCAGAAGCCCACTCAAGTTGCCAGCAGCGGTGCGTATTTTAAGCTGCGACTATACGCCGGAAGCGATTGCATGTGTTGGGCAAGAACTGGCATCTCTCTCCGGTAGTTTCGAGCGCATTGTCATCTGCAACGGCATTTTACATCGCGGCGACCTACAGCCCGAGAAGCGCCTCGAAGACCTCAAGCTCGAGAATATGGCGGAGGTTTTCCGTGTGAACAGCTTCGTACCGGCTCTGTGGCTGCAAGCTCTCGCGCCCCTGATCCGCTCGTCCCACGTCTGTCGAGTAGCATTACTCAGCGCAAGAGTTGGCAGCATAAGCGACAATCGAGCGGGTGGCTGGTATAGCTATCGCGCCTCTAAGGCGGCCTTGAATATGCTCATCCAGAGCGCCGCCATCGAGTTCGCCCGTAGAGCGAAGAACGTTAAGTTAGTGGCTTTTCACCCTGGCACCGTAGACACACCACTCTCCGCACCCTTCCAGCGCAATGTTGCGGATGAAAAGCTTTTCACTCCCGAATATGTAGCAAAGCAGCTTCTGAAGATACTGCAGGAATTGCCGGCGGATGGACGGGCCAGTTACTTAGATTACGCGGGCGAGACTATAGACTGGTAGAGCAACACAGCCAAACTCCAAAAAAAGGAATAGAACCTTGAACAATATGCCGAGCATTGAGCAGCGCGCCAACACCGCATTACGCGCTCTATTCGTGGGCGATGCGCTGGCCATGCCCGTGCATTGGTTCTATAACCCTCTGGATATCGATCGGACCTTCCCCGGCGGGGTTGCGACATTCGAAGCCGCCCCCAAGTTCCACCCCTCGTCCATCATGCCACTGCATTCCACCTCACAGGGTGGGCGTGGCACACAGCATGCACAGGGTTCAACACGACAGATCGTGGGCGAAGTGATCTTAAAAGGTAGGCGCGAGTATTGGGGGCAAGCGAACCAACATTACCATTGCGGTATGCAAGCCGGAGAGAATACTTTGAACGCCCATTGCGCACGGGTACTAATGCGCAGCATCGTCGCGTCGAAGCACGAATATGACAGCGCAATTTGGCTGCATGACTATATTGCTTTTATGACCGCAAATCCGCCGCAGCACCCAGACACCTATGCAGAGTCCTATCATCGTGGCTTCTTCGCGAATCTGGAGTCGGGTAAAGCGCCCACACGATGCGGCGCAGTAACCCACGATACGGCCTCGATAGGCGGTCTAGTCGGCATCGCCCCATTAGTGTTCGCGCTGCGGATAAAAGACATTCCGCTTACACAGGTACAAGTAATCGTGCGCGAACACTTGCTGCTCACCCATCCCGATGAGTCTCTGGCACGAGTGTGTGCTGCCTATGTTGCGCTGTTAGATGCGCTATTGTTTAGAGAGCCCTCTGCCGATGTCATAGCGATTGTGCAGGACTGCGGTCGCCGCGCGGGCATAGACCTCGAGGCTTTGCTGGCAAAAGGAAGGGGCGACCGAGACATCGTAGGGCGAATGTTCTCCAGTGCCTGCTATATCAGCGACTCCTGGCCGAGTGTGTTGTATCTAGCCTACAAATATCGCGGTCAAACAAAAGCTGGGCTAATCGCGAACGCGAATGTCGGTGGCGACAATGTCCATCGCGGTGCAGTGCTCGGTGTCATATTGGGCTTGATTCAAGATGTGCCTAAACTGGAAGAATTCGAAGCTTTAAAGGACGCCAAGCAACTGCATAGCGAAATTCAGGCACTGCTTAAATGCACTCGACCTTAACAGCACACAACATCTGGAATGATGCGTCATTGCACACTCTAGACCATTGATCGCATAATTCCCTTCTCGGGGTGTTCCCCGCCGCCTCACTGGTGTATAAAGCACGCTTTATTTCACAAGCACAAATCGAAACCTTCGCGCCGTACCGCGCTCTGCCCATGCGCTCGACCCGAGCATTTAGAGCGGCACTAGAGAACACATGTAATGAGAGACTTAACACAGGGTTCTGTGACCAGGACCATTATTAGTATGGCAACGCCCGTTGCTGCGGGTATGATTTTTCAAACTCTCTACCTATTAGTAGACTTGTTCTTTGTTGCCGCAATAGGCGACGACGCGGTTGCAGGCGTTGGTGCCGGCGGCACACTCATGTTCATGATTATGGCCCTAACACAGATTCTTGGGGTTAGCGCGGTGGCAATGATCTCGCAGGCTGTCGGCCGTAAGGATCAACCGGAGGCCAACCTCGTCTTCAATCAATCCTTGGTAGTCTCCATGATCTTCGCAGTAGTGACCTGCATAGCAGGATATCTAAGCGCGGAAGTCTATCTTGCGACTATCACCTCGGACGAGGGTGCGCTGCGTGAGGGTGTGACCTTCCTGTACTACTTCCTGCCCAGCATGGCCTTGCAATTTCCCTTGATGGCGATGGCTTCCTCTCTTAGGGCCACAGGATTGGTGAAACCCGGTATGGTGGTGCAAGTGCTCACCGTAGTACTGAATACAATTCTCGCACCCATTCTGATTGCTGGCTGGGGCCCAGGCCCAGCCTTGGGCGTGATGGGTGCAGGGCTTGCCAGCTCCATATCGGTCTTCATTGGCGTGTTGATGCTCACCTATTATTTCGTGAGGCTTGAGAAATATGTCTCTTTCGAGACGATTCTATGGCGCCCTCGCTTCGACATCTGGAAGCGCATGTTTGCTATTGGTCTTCCTGCTGGCGGCGAGATGCTACTCCTGTTTGTGTATTTCTCGGCGGTCTATTGGTTGATTGCGGACTTCGGCGCCGCAGCCCAAGCCGGTTTCAGCATCGGCGGGCGCATCATGCAGTCTATCTTCATGCCGACCATGGCGATCGCATTCGCTCTAGGTCCTATCGCCGGTCAGAACTATGGCGCGAAACGTTTCGACCGGGTGCGCGAGACCTGCAGCAAGGGCATCTTGCTAAGCACTATCGTGATGGCAGTGGTGACAATTTTAATGCAGTGGAAGTCCGATCTAATGATCGGTTTCTTCACCGAGGAGCTAGAGGTTATTGAGGTGGGCTCTGTGTTCCTGCAATTGATCTCTCTGAACTTCATCGCACAGGGCATCGTGTTCTCCTGTTCGGGTATCTTCCAAGGTCTTGGCAATACCCGCCCAGCCATGCTGAGCTCGATGGTGCGGATCTTGGTCTTCCTCCCATTGGCGGTTTACCTGAAGTACCAGCCCGGTTTCACGATCAACCAAGTGTGGTGGGTCTCGATTCTCTCGGTAACTACCCAAGCAGTTGTCAGTTACCTATTAGTGCAACGCGAGTTCCGCAAACGTCTCAATGTCGAGCCAGTACTGGCCTAAAGTGGTGTCGCTGCCAAGTGGAACCTTCCCTTGGCAGCGACACACTACTGCGCGAAATCTCCCACCTTACGAATGCGCCCAGGTGCTTGCCGAACCGGCAAGACCACCTCCGGCATTGTAATGCGGTAGACCTCCTCGTCTTCTTTGAGTATTCCCCACAGCACGCGCCCTTGTTCCGTGCGATCCCAAGCGATGCCTTGACCGTTGAGCCCCGGAATATGCACAGTCGCAATCCACTCTAGTGTGCCTCCGGTTGCAGGCACGCGCATTACGTACACCTCTGGGTAATCATGCCCGGTTAGATAAAGGAAGCCATCGGCTCCCCAGCTGCCACCAGAGTTGCTCATCGGGCTCATCTTCGGGTGAAGCGCTGCGGGCAATGCCCACTGTTCAATAATCTGGAACTGTTCATCCATTTTAACGACCTGCGACATCCGAGTTTCGCCATAAGGTTCACTCATACCACTTTGCACCCGATCATAGTTCCCGAAGCCACCCCACCAAAAACCATCGTGCCGATCAATCCAGGTCATGGAGCCCAGCTGGATACCGAAGCTATGGGAATCTATGTGGGCCATCGTCGCCGTGTCCCACACCTCTACTGAACTCGCCATAGGCCATATTGGATAGTTGGAGTGAGCCGCATAGAGTTTGCCCTCCAGGACCATGGCGCTATCAAGGTGTATCAAAGGACCGTCGTCTTCGGAGACACCATCCCATTGAATGAGGGGCTCACCCGTGCGCTTGTCATGCTTCGTGATGCGGAAATTGTTAACCGCGTAGAAGTGTTCGGCGTCTACCGCAACAGCCTGCCGAGCGTCGAAGGTCTCATACACCTTCTCGATAAGGCCTTCGAACACAGGCGGTTCACTCTCTCCATACGCTGACGACGCGATGCAACCTAGTGTGAATCGAACAATCAGTGATAGTACTTTTTTAGTGATTGACATCATTTTCTCCAATGACAAACGGTGAGCAAGGCTCACCGTTTGTGTTGCAATTGCAGGATAGGCTAGAGCTTAGAAACCGTAACTAAAGCCCATATAGTAGGTGCTTCCTACCCACTCATATTCAGTGTTCCAATTGCTACGACCACCCTGAAACTCCGAGGTAGGCTCGTCGTTGAGATTGACGCCTTCCACGAACACTTTGAAGTTGTCACCGATGCTATAGGTCAGCTTCGCATCCCAGCGCCCGAACTCGCCCTGATCCAATACTAAGTCAGGATCGGAGTTTAGGTCGGTCAGGAAGCTATCGTTATAGGCATAGCTGATAGAGGCATCGAACTTATCGTTCTGATAGAACAATGAGAAAGCGTAAGTGCTCTCTGGTTGACCGACCAAAGGAATCGCGCCACCTGGCAACTTTGTTTCGCCATCGAGTCGCGTCAATGAGGCGGAAACTCCGAAGCCATCGAATGGTGCAGGCAGGAAGTCGAGCTGTGTCTGTCCTAGCAATTCGATGCCTTTCAGAGTGGCGGAACTAGCATTGATAGTACTTGAGATATCCAGTCGAGTGAGAGAGGCAGTATTAACCACTCCTGTTAAACCACGCGAAGCCAAAGCCGCATCCATCTCAACCCGATTCGTCAGCGAAGTTCTGGAGCCAATCAGCTCATCCGAAATATCTTTATAGAACACGCTCATGGAAAGAATAGAGAGTGGGCGCGGATACCATTCAAGTGAGATGTCATAGTTCGTGGACTTGCGTGGGGTAAGATCTGGATTGCCGATGCTTACACTAGCAACAGGACCGCCATCGTCGGAAATCGTAGAGCGCGGCGCTATTGTCTCGAAGTCGGGACGACCGAGAGCACGAGTAATGCCAGCACGTGCCACGAAGCTTTCATTAAATCGATAATTGGCGATCAGCGAAGGCATCACATTAGTGTAGTCACCATCCGCTCTGATGCGTGTCGCCACATTACTGTCCAGCACATTGCCATAGCTATTGATATCGGTCATCTCGAAACGTACACCCGCGATTATTTCAAGCTGATCGAAGGTCTTTGCACCCATGACATAGGCTGAGAATACGGACTCTTCCACACCATAGTCAGCAGCATTATCGCTGACAAAATTATCCGCAGGGTCTGGTGAGAAATAGCTCGCATTAGCACTATTGACGATGAAATTATTCATGCCAGCGATGTCCATCCAGATATTGGGGACATCGTATTTGTCGACATCATTAGTAAACCCACCATGAGTAAATGTCGACGAAGTTCCCAGCGTTAGTTTGCTGGAGCCAGGATTGTAGCGCGCCTGTGACTGATCCAAGCTGCGGTCTGTGTTGCTGTACTTAATACCCGATTTCAAGTAACTGAAGTCATCCAGATCCCACTGCAAGTCAACCTTCGCAATGTTTGCTTCCTCCTCCATAGAACGGTCGAAGAAGCGCACACGGCGCAGCGCGATCAGATTAGGATCTTGACGATTAGGTGACCCCGCATCCGGCCGAATTGTCACGACACCATCGCTATCGTGGGTCCAAGTATTGGGACCAAAAATGGCGCCTGATCGGAACTCCCAGTAGTCATTAGGCTCTGCCAGTTCATTGGAGTTAACCTGTGCGGTATAGCTCAAAGTCAGATCACCCATGACATTCTCGCCACCTGCGGCGAACGAGAATAAGTCTTTGCTTACCTCCTCCAGACGCACATTCGCGAGAATCCGATTTCCAGCGGAGGTACCATTGCCGGCACTCGTTGGCACGACACCGGCGCTGAGGTTTTGCTCATAACGGTTACGGTGCTGAAACTCTTCCCAAGTTGCGAAGAACCCCCGCAGGTAATAGCTGTCGTTGTCAGTAGGGCGGAATTCCAGTGCCGCGTTCACATTGATGCGCTCTCGCCCAATGACGTAGTAGTTGTTTTTGACGTTGACGGGCAAGCCAACGCCACTACTTTCATCCCAGTCGTCTTGATAGATACCCTGACCAAGATACTCACGGTCAGACCATGTCGCACCCAACAGCCAACCCACTGTAGAGTCTGCTAACTTCCCAGACACCATCGCATCCAATGATCGAGGGTCATCGCCCGCAAAGCCCTGGCCTTTCGGGCGCGCGCTTTCATAGCCCAGCCGGCTCGTCAAATAACCATAGAATTCATCGCTGCGGTCGAATGGCATTGTCGTCTTCACATTCACTGTGCCGCCAATGCCCTGGGAATCCATATCTGCCGTTGGTGTCTTGACTACCTGTACGCCACCCAACACGCCACCGGAGATTACGTCCATGGGGGCAGCACGGCCGCCGCCTTCTTGCTCGGGCGAGCCCATCTGCATACCATTGATGGTTACGTTGTTCAGTGCTGGATTGATACCGCGGATCTGCACGAAGCGCCCTTCGCCCTTCTCTACTAACATTGAAACGCCTGGCAATCGGTTCAACGATTCCCCTACGTTGCGATCAGGAAACTGGCCGAGCTCGTCTGCGCCAAGCGCCTCAATCAAACGCGCGTCCATTTGTTTTTGCTCGATCGCTCTTGCGCGGGAAAGATTAGTGCCCTGCACTATAATTTCTTCGATACCATCAACATTATTTGATGGCGTTTGCTGCGCCTGTGCACAGATCGCAGTGACACTGGCGATCGCCAACACAAGTGAATTGCGGAGAAAACCAGATGGCTGGCGTCGGTTGATTCGCATACTGTAAACCTCGAATAGTAGTAGTCGGCGCTGCAGAATCGCTTGGCCGTTTTTTTTGCTGGAATCGCGGCTCTGAACGGCCGTTGAATCTTCGAGGCGATAGTCTGAACATCTAATATGAAATCGCTGTGACACATACGTGAACAAAATACGACAGAATCGTGTCAATCCCGCCGAACAAGTAGCACGGGGTTTTGAAAAAGTTTACAGTGCTGACACAATGCAAACTCTCCATCCCTTCTTGTAGCGAGCGAAAGTGTTTTGAACGAACTACTCCAACGCATCAACGATTTTTTCGCTTTCATTCAACCGATAGCCGATGCGGTGTGGAGTTTCCCGATGCAAGTGGGCTGGTATGCCCAAATACCCCTGTTAGGGCAGATGTCATTCGCAGTATTGCTATTGCTGGGCATGGGTTTGTATTTCTCGGTGCGCACAGGATTCATTCAGACTCTTAGTTTCTCTCGCGCCATCCGCATCATGCTGCGCCGTCGCACAAGCGCCACAGGCATAAGCGCCTTCGCTTCCTTCATGCTGGGTTTGGCGATGCGTGCAGGGCCGGGCAACATAGTGGGGGTGACCGGTGCCATCACAGTGGGCGGTCCTGGCGCCTTATTCTGGATGTGGGTTGCTGCTTTTTTCGGAATGGCCACCGCGTTTATGGAGGCGGTGCTAGCGCAACTCTTTAAAGAGAAGAACGGAACGGAGTTCGTAGGGGGGCTACCCTTCTATGGTCGACGCATTCTCGGCAATAAGCGCATAGTCGGCATTTTTCTCTCGGTCGCCTTTATCGTCTACGCCTTGTTCAATGTGCCAATTCAAACCTTCAATGTGTTCACGGCAATTGGCATGGTGGCCGACACGGCAAGCGGGACGGAATCTGACCGGCAGTCGCTCCTGTACTACGTGATCGCCCTTGTGCTGGTGAGCTACTGTGCGTATTTGATTTTAGGCGGCATTCGCCGCGTGAGCGCATGGACCAATCTCATCGTGCCATTCATGGCGCTACTGTTCTGTGCTATCTCCCTGCTGATTATTTTGGTGAACTTCCCTCTGATTCCCTTCTTCCTCAAAGAAGTCGTGTTCGGCGCGTTTTCGCCAGCGGCTTTGTTTGGTGGAGGAATGGGGGTGGCGCTAGCCGAAGGCGTGCGCAGGGGCTTGATGTCCAATGAGGCGGGACAAGGCACCATTACTATGGCTGCGGCTGTAGCCGACAATAATCACCCATGTGAGCAAGGCTTGGTGCAGAGCTTAGGGGTCTTCTTCGACACTATCGTCATCTGCACGATGACGGGTTTCATCGTGGTGATCGCCCACCTGTGGACCGGCGCCACCGACGCCATCGAATGGAGCGCGATGAGCGCCTCTCGCATCGGGACCTATGTTAGTTCAGTGCAGGCGCTAGTACCCCCTTCCTTGAGCGCGCTCATCACTATTATTGTCAGCATCTGCTATGCCCTGTTCGCGTTTACAACCCTTTTAGGCATGATTTCCTTCGCGGAGATCTCCGCTAATTTCATTTCACGAACGCCTCGATTTATTCTCTTTATCCGGCTACTAGGTTCGCTAGTATTTGTGCCGTTCGGCGCTCTCACCGTGCTCGCAGGATTGGAGCTCGGCAATTTGTGGGCAATCTCAGATTTGACCAATATCATGATGGTCTATCTCAACATTCCCATCTTAATGATCGGCTCGCCCTTGGTGTTCAAAGCACTAGAGCATTATCGCCAGACTCAGGGCGGGAAATTTATCTCAGCATCTATTGGTCTTGATACTGAGCACTGGACCCAAGACGAACAACGCCACCTGCCAGACTAGACATAAACAGTTCCCTTCGTTTTGGAATGGCCACGCAGACACGACCTCACCTCCATTGGGAATAAAGCGCCGCATACTGTAGCGTTCAATTTATCGGCTACCGCCAATTTAGGAAGAATGAGGCACATAACAACTACAACAGGAGATAGTAATGAGATTAAACGATCTACTTAAGCGCTGTAGCACAGCAGCGTTGCTAGGCGGCATGCTGCTTGGTCAAAATACTGCGGTGCTTGGGCAACAGGCCTATACGCCTCCCAGTGAACCCCCATCGGACTGGGGGCCTGTATCGATGATGATGGAGGAAATTGAATATCCCTATCCAGTCCAGTTTATGCCTGTCACGCACTATGGAGTGGATGGCGTCATGGCCTATATGGATGTTGCGCCGACTGGGCCAGCCAATGGGCAAAGCGTAATGTTATTCCATGGTATGAATTTTGGTGGTATCGGGTTTGCCCCGACCATTAAGGCCCTTGCAGATGCCGGTTTCCGGGTTATAGCGCCTGACCGTGTCGGGTATGGCAAGTCGTCGAAAATGGATATCCCCTACAACCTGCATATTTTTGCGTCTGACTCCAAGAAACTGCTTGATCATCTTGGGATAGAGGAATCAGCCATTGTCGGGCATTCAATGGGAGGCATGTTGGCCGCGCGCTATACGATGACCTATCCAGATGCCACCACGCATATGGTACTGGTCAATCAGATTGGGATGACCGATCAACGGCAGTCTCGTCCTTGGCGGGACATTCATGAAGCGGCCGAAGCTGTGCGAACCGGAACGACTTACAGTTCAATACTCGATAATCACATGCGTTACTACAATACTGATGTGAAACCTGAGTATCTCGAGTTCGTGCGCATGCAATATGGTCAGACCTTGATAGAGGAATGGCCGCTACTGGCGCGTGTGCGCGCTTGGCAGCAGGCTATTCTGTATTTTGATCCTGTAGTCTATGACTGGCAGCACATCGACACCAAAGCGCTAGTACTGGGTGGCCAGGATGACAGGCTATCACCAGGATTTTCCGAGTTGTCACAACATATCGCTGACACGCTGCAAAATGCCGATATCAAGCAATACCCAGGAATTGGTCACAACCCGCATTTTGAATATCCAGATCAATATCATCAGGATCTGATTGCATTCCTACGCTCCGATTCTACGACTTCAGCAACTGATTGGTAAGTCTTCCCGTGGGCGTGCAGTTATCGTGAGACAACTGCACGTCTAGAATTTGGCTTGCGATAGTTGACGTGTGACGTACGTTATAACTTAAAGATTGGCGCTTGCTGGCAACTCTAAAATGCAAGACACCTCCGAGTCATGCTCGACAAGGCTGATCTACCTGTTTAATCTTCCTAGCCAAGAAAAGGTGGGGAATATCGGCCGCACTATGATTTTTCCCCTCTGAACAATCCGGAAGCACCAAACACTTGGCTCAAGGTGGTCAACGAATTGCCACCCTGATCATGTATCTAAACGAAGTACCGGAAGGCGGGGCTACAGTGCATAGCGGTGACAAGTGGATCGTAACCAAGTGGTTGCGCCAAAGGCGTTACGGCGCAGAGACATAACAGTCAGAATACGCAGATATTGGAAACGAATTGCTGCGTAGCGCTAGATAATTACCTTTTCTTGAAGTAAATCTGCACCGCTTGATTCACCTTCGGGGCTAGTAGTAGGGAGACCGTCATCGTGGGAATCGCCATCAGTGCATACATGGAGTCGATCAGATTGACGACCACTTGCAAAGAAGTCACAGCGCCTAATACGACAAGCACAATATAGAACCAGATGTAATGATGTTGATAGCGCGCCCCGACCAAAAAGCCTAAGCATTTGCTGCCGTAATACCAAAAGGTGAACACTGTACTCAAACTCAAAGAGGACACCAGAAGCGCCAGTATCACTTCTCCTCCCATCGGGAATAACTCTCCGAATGCTGTAGCAGTCAGGGTAGCGCCATTGGCATCCCCAGTCTGCCAAACGCCACTGATTAATATGACTAACGCAGTACAAGTGCAAACAATTAATGTATCGATTATTGGGCCTAACATTGCCACCAAGCCTTCTTTTACTGGCACCTTAGTGCGGGCCGCCCCATGGGCCATAGCTTCTGTGCCAATGCCAGCCTCGTTGGAGAATGCGGCGCGACGAATACCCATGATGATAACCGTGCCGACCACGCCACCAGCAACCGCATTGCCAGTAAACGCATCACTCACTATTAACGCCAAAGCCGCTGGCACTTCATTAATATGGTTGATTATGACGAAGCCAGTCAGCACGAGATAGCCTGCCACCATACTCGGCACTAACACACGAGACACGCGACCGAGACGAGGTAATTTCCCCAAGCCCACGATCAACACAATTGCGGCCAGAATAACCCCCACTATCAAGTCGAAGGAGAAATGCGCATCTGCAGCGGTAATACCCGAAGGGATAAAGATTGTATCGCGCAGGATCTGCACGAGTTGATTGATCTGGAAAATCGGCATGGTGCCGAATAGTCCAGCAAGCGCAAAGAAATATGCAAGTGGTAGCCAGCGCTTCCCCAACCCTTCCCTGATCATATACATCGGGCCGCCTTGCCACACACCCTCGGAGTCTTGACCGCGATACATCACCGCGAGTGTGCAGGTATAAAACTTCGTAGCAATCCCTAACAATGCGCTGACCCACATCCAGAATATCGCGCCCGGGCCACCCATGGCGATGGCCAAGGCTACGCCGGATACATTCCCCATACCAAGCGTCCCAGACAGGGCTGTACATAGAGCTTGGAAGTGCGACAGCTGCCCGGGATCGTTGCCATCGGAAGGTGCGAAGAGAAGGCGTAGGCTCTCACCTAAGTGCCGGTAGGGGACGAAGCGTGAATAGATGAGAAAGAACAGGCCGCCACCCACTAGTAGAGTGACTAGTGGAGGCCCCCATAGAAAACCTGCTAACTGCCCAAGAGCGGATTCGAGCGAAGAAATGATATCCATGGTGGCCTATCCTAGCAGGCAATGAACACCTTGTCTTCGCACTACGTGGATGACCGCGCTAAGCCATCATGGCGCCAGCGCGACCATTCTCGACGATATAACTGCGAGCGGTAGCGAGTTTGGAATCGGGGCTGAGTATGCCCGCGTCCTCAACGCAGCGGTGATCGACTCGCCAAGTCTCTGGCGTCACCGTGCACAGCACATAGCCACGCTGCTCTGTTTCGATTAACTTCACATGCGGGTTCTGTTTTATTAAGTCGTCATATTGAGAATTCAAACCACCGCTCGAGGTAATAGAGGTCCCTACAAATTCACTCGCTACAGTCTGCGAATTGGGATTCTTCCAATCCTTTTTAACATCGCTTACCCAATAAGCGTGCACGTCGCCGCCAATAATTATCGGGTTGCTCGTATTGGCTCTCAGCATCTGTTCAATAATACGA
>CAXBOY010000030.1:0-31126 GCA_963977405.1 uncultured Gammaproteobacteria bacterium | reverse complement strand
CCCCACCGCACACCACACTCCTCAGGTCGAGTATTATTCCTTTAGGATCGACATACTTTCGACGTGCTGACTAGGTGAAGTGGTTAGCATCACAAATTTTGAGGTGGTGGGGCAGGGGAAACTTCAGCTTGGGAGTCTAGTTGATTGCTACATCCTAGTCCGCAAGGGAAAAGAACTCTATAACAACGCGAACCTACGAAATCAGAGGGGCGATGTGGGGTGCTTTGATGCAGGACCATAAGCCGCCTGGATGGCGGCGCCTGAGCCCCCATGGATGGGTTCACGGCGTGTCCAGCAGCGAAGTACGCCGCAGTGCCACTCGAGCTACGAAGCGTTTACATACGCAATGCAAATTCTCAGCGTCACTCGAGCTACGGAGCACAAAACAACTGAACTCAAAATAAGCATTCTCAGCTCGAGACTACTCCTTTTTTGATCATGTCCGAAAATGGCCAGAATTAACGATTGCCCTGTGTTAACTTGCTTCTCATTGGTGAGTGTAGATATAGAGGCTAGTGCATTGTTAATAAATCCCGATGACTTCGAACAGGCCCGGCAGGCGCGCGATCCTCATTTCGATGGGCGCGTTTTTATAGGTGTGCTGACCACTGGTATCTACTGTCGGCCTGTCTGCCCCGTGCGCCTGCCTCTCAAGGAAAATATTCGCCTCTACAGTACTGCCGCTGCTGCTGCAGAGGCCGGGTTTCGTCCCTGTTTACGCTGCCGCCCAGAATCTTCCCCCGGTACTCCCGCATGGATGGGAAGCTCTTTCACCGTGTCGCGAGCCCTGCAACTAATTGCGCGCGGCGCACTCGACGAAGACAGTGTTACTGCGCTCGCTTCTCAGCTTGGCATTGGGCCGCGCCAACTCACCCGGCTTTTCCAGCAGCATCTAGGCGTTACCCCAATCGCAGTGGCCAATACCCAACGTCTGCATTTTGCCAAGAAACTGATCGACGAGACCACGTTGCCGATGACCCAAGTCTGTCATGCCGCAGGTTTTTCTAGCGTGCGGCGCTTCAACGCAGTGTTTAACCAGACTTATGGGCGTGGCCCCTTAACCCTCCGCAAACAAGGAAGTTCGCAGCAGTCAAAAGAGCAGAGGGGCGTGCAGATCAAACTGAGTTATCGGCCGCCTTTCGACTGGCGAGCGATGCTCGAGTATCTCGCTTATCGCGCTATACCTGGCGTGGAATCCGTAGGTAAAGATTGCTATTCCAGAACGATCGTCATGAATGCTAAGCAAGGAAGTCTAGAGGTGCGTTTCCTCGAAGACAGCCACGCACTAATCCTCACGATAGACGTGGAACAGACGCGCAATCTCTACCAAATTGTGGAGCGTGTGCGGGTGATGTTCGATCTCAAGGCAGTCAGTACCGAGCTCGAAAACTTCCTGAACCTAGACCCCTTGTTGGCGCCATTGATAGCGCGTCACCCCGGTATTCGAGTGCCGGTAGCGTGGGACGGGTTCGAGGTTGGGGTGCGTGCAATCCTAGGGCAACAAGTTTCAGTTAAGGGGGCTACTACGCTAGTGTCACGACTCGCCCACGCCTGCGGTGCTGAGTATCAATCTACCAATTCGCACACTTTAGATAGGGTATTTCCGACACCGGCAGAATTGGCCGATGCGAATCTAGACGGCATGGGCATTACTACGCGGCGCATCGCGGCGATTAAAGCCTTGGCCGAAGTCGTGCGCGATGGCGAACTGCGCTTCGATGGCAGCATGACGACCGATGCATTCGTCGAGCGCATTATTCAGATTCCGGGCATAGGCCCGTGGACTGCACAATATATTGCGCTACGCGCACTGAATGACCCGGATGCCTTTCCCGATGCGGATCTGATTTTGCTGCGCGCGGCCGCAGTGCCTGGAACGCTATTAACGCCTAAGCAACTACAGGAGCGCTCACAGGCATGGCGCCCATGGAGAGCTTATGCAGTTATGGTGCTGTGGCGTGAGTATGGAATGCAGAAAAAAGAGAACAACGCGCTTAACGCGCCAGACTGAGGAGAGCCCTATGCCACGACTTTATACCTATTGTCCGTCTCCGTTAGGAGATCTTTTACTCGCCGGCGATGGCGAGCGCCTGCAGTTGATCGGCTTTCCTTCGGGCAAGGCACGTACTCACCATGAGGCGGATTGGTTACGCGACGACGCGCCATTCGTCGAGGTTGTTCGCCAACTGAACGCCTATTTCGCAGGTGAATTGCAGGACTTCGATGTCGCGCTAGATCCCCAAGGCACCGCGTTTCAGCAGTCGGTTTGGCAGGCACTGACCGCGATCCCCTATGGCAGCACCTGTAGTTATGGCGCGATCGCCGAGGCGGTAGGTAAACCCAAGGCCTCTCGCGCCGTAGGTGCGGCGAATGGGCAGAATCCGATTCCCATCATAATTCCCTGTCACCGCGTTATCGGTAGCACGGGCAAGCTCACGGGCTTCGGGGGAGGACTGCCCGCTAAGGTGACTCTGTTGGAGTTGGAGCAGCGCAGTAGTCCATTTCGTTTGGAGGCTTAGAGCTTTACGTACTTCGGGACGGCCATCAGGCCAACCCCAACGAGGACAAGTGCATAGTCATTGCTGGTGAAATATGGATATACCATCAGCGCGATACCGCATAGCAGCGCCACCTTATTGCTCTGCTTTTTGCCGTAGACGAAATAGCCCATGCCGATTGAGCTAAACAACAATGTCCACAGCATTGCTGAGGTGTCTGTCATATCCATGTCAAGCCTGCGATTTGTGTCGGTAGTCTTGCATTACACTCACGCCAATCGCGAGCACACTAATTGGAATCACTATGTAGAGCATAGTACTGCTAAATGCTCCGAGTAGTGCGTGCTGTGTAGAGGCGAAAATTAGATAGAGCGTGTACGCGACGTAGTAGGCCAAAAGAAGGGCTCCTTCTTGACGGCTAATGATGCCGCCAGAGAAGAATATTGGCAGGCAGGCGATCGCGACGGCGAGCATGACTAGCAGATCGAAGCTGATGACACTCGCGGGAATGTCGATACCCCCAGGAGCCACAAGGCTCGCCACGCCCAAAACACCCATAATATTGAATAGATTGCTGCCCACCACGTTGCCCACGGCGATGTCACGTTCTCCATGAATCGCCGCCACGATAGAGGTGACGACCTCGGGTAGCGAGGTGCCCGCCGCGACGATAGTGAGTCCGATGATTAGCTGACTAACGCCAAGGCGTGTGGCGAGTGCGACAGCGCCCTCGACTAGCCAGTTTGATCCGACCATTAACATAGCCAACCCGAGGGCAACCATTGCGAGATTCTTCATCCAAGAGGACTTCTGTGGAGCGTCTGCGGAGTTCTCTTCGACTTGCTCTTCGCGCTGTGCCTTGCGGCTCTGAACGAATACGAAGGCGATATAGCAGATCAAGCCCAAGACCAATAGCGAACCGTCGAAGGCGCCGAGTATGCCGTCCATGGCCATGACTAGAACGATGAAAGAGAGGGCGATCATTAGGGGAACATCGAAGCGAATGAGTTGCTGCGAGACGATCAGCGGCACTATGAGGGCAGAGCAGCCGAGGATAAACAGAACATTGAAAATATTACTGCCAATCACATTACCCACTGCGATGCTGGCTTGGCCTAAGGTGGCGGCCTGAATACTGACTGCCAGCTCGGGCGAACTGGTGCCGAATGCTACGACGGTTAAACCTATAACCAGAGGTGAAACTTTGAACACCGCGGCCAAACGCGATGCGCCTCTGACTAATACTTCTGCACCTACTATCAATAACAGCAAACCAATAACAAATAGTACTACGGTCATAAAACCTCCATCGGTTTAGCGGATTGTACTCTTTACAATGTCAGAAGTGACCCGGATCACACAGACTTATTTTTGCTTGTTGCAGACACGAGACAGACGGGAATTCTTGTCCTATAATTCGCGCACTTTCAATTGCCCCCACTATGTTAGGAGCAGCGCCCAATGGATATAGCAAGCCGCTAAGAGCTTCGGAATCTCTCACCACGCGATCTCTCGCTTGGTCTGCATCGTCTTTCGCGACTGTCGTTACCGACCTCGCGCGATCTCCCGAATCCAGAAGTTCTTTTTACGAGCCGTCGTGTTCGCGTTCTAAACGCGTGCCTGCCGCTTAGCCTATATACTTTATTCTGGATACATAATGACTCTTCAAAAAATACGTGCAGGCATGAGCCTGTTCCGACAAGCCCTATTGGGCAGTTCAACAATCAATTACACCGAAGGCTCTATCGCAAGAGCGACCTTCCTTTTAGCCGTGCCCATGATTCTGGAAATGTCCATGGAATCGGTGTTCGCCATCGTGGACATTTTCTTCGTGGCAAGCCTAGGTGCCGAGGCGGTAGCGACCGTTGGACTGACCGAGTCGGTCATCTCCTTGCTCTATGCCGTGGCCATAGGCTTATCGATGGGAACCACGGCTATGGTGGCGCGGCGCATCGGTGAGAATACACCAGAGGCGGCCGCGTTCGTGGCAGGTCAGGCGCTATGGATCGGTATCGCGGTGTCAGTCTTAGTCGGCGTTACCGGTTTTTATTATGCGGAGAAAATACTCTTCCTAATGGGGGCGTCGCCGGAGGTAATCGAGTCTGGGCGCAGCTATACCCAAATCATGTTGGGAGGCTGCTTCACGATCGTGTTTCTGTTCCTCAACAACGCTATATTCCGCGGCGCGGGGGATGCAAGCATCGCGATGCGCTCATTGGTACTAGCAAACGGCATCAACATCGTGCTCGATCCCTGTTTGATCTTCGGCGTTGGGCCGTTCCCAGAGATGGGGGTAACGGGGGCCGCAGTGGCGACAAATATAGGGCGAGGCATAGGGCTGCTGTATCAGTTCTACTATTTATGCTCGAGCAGCAGGCGCATACAGCTCGTACTCAAAGACTTCGTCATTAAACTTTCGGTGATCATGACGCTAGTGCGCATCTCTGTTGGCGGCATCGCGCAGTTCCTCATTGCGACGGCGAGTTGGGTATTCCTAATGCGTTTAGTGTCTGTCTATGGCAGTGATGCGGTAGCGGGTTACACAATCGCGATTCGCATCATGATGTTTGTGATTCTGCCTGCTTGGGGTTTGAGCAACGCGGTGGCGACCCTAGTAGGGCAAAACCTAGGTGCACGAAAAATTGAACGAGCAGTCAGCACGGTATGGCAGGTGGCGAAATACAATGTGGTGTACATGATGCTAGTGGCCTTAGTGATCATCGCAATTCCTGAACAAATCATGCATGTCTTTACCACTGAGGTGAAGGCAGTAGGCTACGGGATCGATGCGCTACGAATTATGAGTTATAGCTTCGGTTTTATGGCGCTTGGAATGGTGGCGATTCAGGCATTCAATGGGGCAGGGGACACGATGACACCGATGTGGATCAATGGTTTTTGCTATTGGGTAGTCCAAATTCCAGTAGCCTATTGGATGGCTAACACGCTAAGCATGGGACCATACGGAGTGTTCTGGTCAATTTTCCTAGCGGAGATCCTGATGGGTGTCGTAGGCGTGGGCTTCTTCATGCGCGGCAAATGGAAGTATCAGGCAGTTTAGCGAATGCGCCGTAAACTGGATCGAGACTACTGACTGTAGGAGCTTGCCTGCAAGCGAATGGCCTGATTGATGAAGATCTGTGGAAGATTTAGGCCTATCGCCTGCAGGGCAGGCTCCTACAGTCAGAGACATATTCGAATTAGGTGGTAGTACCCACTGACTGTAGGAGCTTGCTTGCAAGCGAATGGTGCGATTGATGAGGATCTGTGGATGCGATAAACCTGCCTGCAGGCGACCAGAACCCCTCGCAGCAACATTGTGCTCGCGCGCGCAGATGCTGTAAGCTCCTGTCTCGCGAAAAGTGGTAGAGAGGCATCTCATGCAGAGCGGTCAGCAGCACATCATCGTTAAGGTTTCCCAGTGGCTCAATAATGCTCAGCCCGTCTGGCTGTGCACTATTCTCAAGACTTGGGGCTCATCTCCTCGGCCAATTGGTTCCATGATGGCCTGTACTCTGGATGGGGAAATCGCCGGTTCTATCTCTGGTGGCTGCATCGAAGAAGACTTCCTCGCCCAGTTACGCGACGGCTCTTTGAAGGGGCAATACGATGTAGAGGGCAAGCCTTTCCTCGTGAAGTACGGAATTACCGCCGAACAAGCCGCTCGCCTGCGTCTGCCTTGTGGTGGCCAACTCCATGTTCTACTTGAATATATCGCTCCCACTGCCGAGAACAAGTCTGTATTTGGCGTGCTCTCCGATGCACTCGATGCCCATCAGCGTATCAGTCGCGAAGTCGACCTAAACACCGGCCTGATTAGTGTCCGTCATGTTACCGATGACGAGGCCGTTACTCTCGATGACCACCGCATGCTGCATAGCCTTAGCCCCAAATACAAATTACTCCTGCTCGGGGCTGGCGATGTCGCTCGATATGTCGCGGAGATGGCCTTGGCGTTGGAGTATGAGGTTACCCTGTGTGATCCACGCCCTGATTATTTAGGCAATTGGCATGTGGAAGGGGTACATGTGACTGCCGACTTGCCCGACGATGTCGTGCGCGATGGCTTTAGCGACCCTTACAGTGGCGTGATTGCACTGGCTCATGATCCGCGTGTGGACGACATGGCCCTGATGGAGGCCCTGAAGACTTCAGCTTTCTATGTGGGGGCGATGGGGTCGGACCGGACCTCGGCAAACCGACGACAGCGCTTGCCAGAGCTCGGCTTGAGTGAGGCAGAGATCGCGCGTCTACACGCGCCTATAGGCATTAATATCGGCAGCAAGACTCCCGCCGAGATTGCCATATCCGTAATGGCCGAGGTGACCAAGGTGCGCCACAGCAAGGACGCAGCAAGATCGGAGATCAACCTGTAGATCTGAATATTGCTCTGACGGTAGGAGCGGGCTTGCCCGCGAACAGGGTGCGATTGAAGCAGATCTACAGAGGATTTCGACAATTCACAGGCAAGCCCCCCCTTGCAGGGCAAGCTCCTACAATAAAAAAAGGGACGACAAGCCTTAGGCCTGCCGTCCCTTTTTTTATTAAGCGGAATTAGTTCGAGGAACCGTATTCCGTTTCATAATCGTCCATTGCAGCTTGAATCACGACTTTAGCATGCTCGAAGCCATAGGCAGCGCCAATGGAGACTTTGTTCTCTTGGCCTGGAATGAGCTTGTAGGTCATGAAGTAATGACGCATACGCTCGATCAGCGCTGGAGGTAGCTCGCTGATGTCCTCTAAATCCGCAAACAAAGGGTCGTTCTGAAGAACCGCGATAATCTTGTCGTCTGCCTCGCCGCCGTCGAGCATTGGGAGCCCGCCGATGACCTTCGCATTGAGGATGATCTCGGTCTTGGAGATAGGACGCTCACTGATGACACAGATATCCAGTGGGTCGCCATCGCCACGAGCCGCGCCTTCCATCAGGTCACGTACGCGTGCGCCGCAGTAGGTGCGGGGAATGAAGCCGTATAGGGTCGGGTGCTGTGAAGATGAACGCTGAGGGCGGTCTACTCGCAAATAGCCAGTAGCCTTATCTACTTCATATTTCACTAGATCGAAGGGGCTGATTTCGATAAAGGCATGCACAAGACGCGGGACGTCAGGTCCTACTTCTAAGCCGTGCCACGGGTGCGGGCGCCAACGGTAAAAGGGTGGTGGAAACTTCTTCATGCGGGTACCTGTTATGTCGAAACCCTGTGCTTTTATTGTGTGGGCGAGTGAATGAAAGGCGCGCATTATAGCAGGGCCAGTTGAAAACGCACGGGCTTAGAGGAGTTTCGGACTAGGGCTTGTCGCTTATTCGAAACAAGTGGCCAAAGAAAAGGCCTATTAGCAAAGTTTCGCTAATAGGCCTTTTGGTGCCCACGCATAATGGCGGGCTTCTTACCGATGTTGAAGTTTAGAGCATATCGGGTGCGCGGCGCACTAACTCGACTCGCGCGCCTTCTGGGCCTTGTATATAGAAGAAGTTAATCATGCCATTAGGAAGCGTCATATCACGGGGCTCGGAGGTAAACTCCACGCCCTTAGCTTGTAGGTCCGCAATGGTTTCTTCCGAATTCAGTGCGCGCCAACCGATGTGATCGATGCTAGCTCCCTGGCTAGGGAAGTTCTCGCCACGGGTGATTAGTAGCCAGACATTGCCAGGGTAGAGGATGCCATCCATGCGTCCGAGCATATTCTTACGAATGCCACCAAAAGTATCCTCATACCATTTGAAGGTTGCCTCTGGGTCTGTTGAGCGCAGATGGACATGGTGGAAGCCAAGATGTTGAGGGTCTTGTAGTAATTCCATGCGCGAGCCGAAAGGCGTGACTATAAAAGCCAGTTTAAATAGGCCTGGCACATCGCGAATCTCCCCCTGCACCGTGGCGCCATTAGCTTGGGCACGGGCAACGACAGCTTCCAGATTGGGTACAGAGAAGCCTAGATGATCGATCACACTGCCCTCGCTGGTGCGTGTTTCCCCGGTACCAGTCAGAAACATGATGCGCGTAGTCCCAAACAGGAGGCGGTCAGTGCGGCCATCCACGAATTCGCCGCCGATATTGTCCTTATACCATTGCGCCGCCACTTGAGGGTCTGGAACGGCCATGTGCACGTGGTCGTACATATAAGTCTTGCTTTGGGCTTGGGCAAGTGCTGAGAGGCTTAGTAGAAGAGTCAGGAATAGACCCTTGCTGCAAAATTTGTTCATCTTGTACTCCTTCGCGCCCTGAGTGCAGGGCTAATCGTTATTGTTATTGCGAGCGTCATCGACGCAGCAATATGGCTCGCGGCGATGTAAAGAAGCGCCAGAATAGACCTGCGCTCGCGTTGAGTCCAGTCTCTCAGTACAGTTGCAGCACCTTAAAACCGTGCTCGTTGAGGACGGTTTCGACGTGCTTGAACTTATCTTGCGCGATCCGTTCTACTGGTATGAATTGATTGACCACCACTAGGGCTTTGCCTTGCGGGGACAGCAGTGTCTTAATTTGGCTAAGAAATTTCTCTGCCAGAGCGCTACTTGTAGCGAAGCCTTGGTGAAAGGGCGGATTGCAGAGTATCCAGTCATAGCCCCCTTGTAGCTGAGCGGCGCAATCGTCGAGTGTGACCTCTACACTTAGCTCGGCTCGAGCGAAACTGGCCTTAGCGGCATCAACGGCGGCGGCATTATTATCGGTGCCATGTCGCTTGGTGAAGGGCAGCTTCGAGGTGGCAAGCAGCAAATAGCCATAGCCGCAGCCTAGATCGAGTACTGGGCCCAACGTTTTTCTCTTAGCGAGTAAACTATTGACGTAGTCTGCGAGCAGAGCGCTGCCGCGGTCTACTTTGTTCCAACCGAACACGCCAGGCTTACTGACGAAGTGAAACTCACCCACCGTACAGGTGCGCAGATGATCGTAATCTTTACTGTCGAGAAAATCGGGAGTCGTTTGCTTGTTCGTTGCGGGTTTTTGCAGGCGGATATGATAGGCGTCGCCATGCTTCTTCGCATGCTCCGCTGTCGCAAAAACCTTTTCTGCATTGCGCCCATGGGTGCGAATGCCGTCTTCCTTGTTGCCAATGAGGTGTAACGAACCACCCTCGTTGAGGCGCTTGTAACTCTCGTTGATGCAGTGGTGCACCAGAGGGCGTTCCTTGGAGACTCGATAGACGATGTCGTCATAGGTCTCGTGTGCCAATCCAGAGAAATCAAAATCACTAACAAATACCGTATGGCCGATGTCGCGCAGCCTTGCACCGAGATCGCATCGATTAGTGAGGACATCGAGCTCAGCGCGCGGGCGCGCAGCGACTATGTCTTGCTCGCTAAGGCTCTCGTCTGCGATCCACAGTGCGGTAGTTAATGAATTGCCTGAAGGGGCGTTGAGTAAATCGATTAGCAGATGTTCGATATGGATACTCATGGTTGGAAGCTCTCAATCTCCTCTTGCGTCAATGAACGGGATGCGCCGGGTGCTAGCTGTTCGTCTAACACGACGGAGCCGATCTGTTTTCTGTGTAGTGCGACCACATGATTGCCGCAGGCGGCAAACATGCGTTTAACTTGGTGATAGCGGCCCTCGTTGAGAGTAACCTCGGCGCCGTTCTCTGGCATGGCTTTACACTTTGCTGGCGCGGTCAATTTGCTCTCGCCCCGCAGCATGATTCCTGCCTCGAACTGCGCGATTGTCTCCTCGTTCACTGCTTCGTGAAGCGTGGCGTAGTAAATTTTGCTGTACAGGTGGCGGGGGGAGATAACTCGATGTAGCCACTGCCCATCGTCGCTTAGCAGCACAAGGCCCGTGGTATCGATGTCTAGTCGTCCAGCGACCGATAGCCCCTCTGGCGAGTCTTCAGTCAATAGGTCCAGTACGATTGGGTGTGCGCCATCCTCAGTCGCACACACATAGCCTTCGGGTTTGTTCAGCATAATGTAGCGCGGTTGGGGAAGTTGCAATCTTTGACCGTCCAGGCAGATCTCGTCGGCTTCCGCGACATGATGAGAGGCACTCTTGACCATCTCTCCGTTCACGGTTACGCGCTTATTGCGCACGGCACGCTTGCTTATGTCCCGTGGCAATGTGGTGGCGTGGCTTACATATTTATCTAGGCGCATTAATGCGTTCCCGTTGGCTTGTTGGCAGATTGCCACTCGCGTGGGTCTACTCGGTAATAGGATTTCAGTTCATCGAACAACTCTGCGTGTCGCGCCGCCAAATCGTGTGGGCGTTCGTAGAAGGTCTCGGTAACTACGGCGAAAAACTCTGCTGGGTTGCTGGCCCCATAGGCATCAATCAGGGTCTGATGATGCGCCGCGCTGGCTTGTTGAAGGTGTAGGAACTCAGTGGAGAAGATGCGTGCCCAGTCACCATAAGCGCCCTTATTATAGAGCAAAGGCGCGCCATTGGTGATGCCTGATTCGTGGTCGAGTTGATGGGCGAACTCGTGCAGCACCACATTCTGGCCGTCGGCAAAATTGTGCACGCTCTGCTGCACACTGTCCCAGGCGAGAATGACCTTGCCGTTGCTCCAGGACTCGCCAATCAGGAAGTGTTCGCCCTTGGTGACTAAGCCAAATTCATCGTGTTTGTCGTGCTGCACCTTAAAGCCGGAAGGGTAGACCAATACTGCGCGCAGGTCTTGATACTCATGGCTGGGGCGGTTCAGCAGCAATAGGCAGGCATGGGCGGCAATAGTGATGCGCACCTCGTCGTCTATGACCTGACCCGCGCAACCGACGAACTGCTTGTGGTCTACGAAACGCTTGATGAGTTGGCGTAGCTCGCGCTGTTGATCGGGCCACATGGTCTTGTAGATGGGTAGGCTTCGCCGCAAGATCTGCAGCCAGGGCGCAGGGAACGGAGTTGCGTCGGTTTTCTTACGGCGATAGCGCGGATAAACGAATAGCGCCAAGGCAACTACGACGACAAGTAACCAGAGTACTATCAAAATGATGATGCTTTTAAGGTCCATTGGAGCTAACGCTAGTGGCCCTTTGCTGAATCATCTTTGGGTTGTAATGACAATCCGCCGAGGCCTGATTCGTCATCGTCCTCGTCGCCTTTCTTGCCCTCGGAGAGTTGAATCTTCAGGCGTAAGTTGTTCTTGGAATCGGCGTTCTTAAGCGCCTCTTCCAAGCTGATTTTGCCGGCTTTGTAGAGATCGAACAATGCCGAGTCGAAGGTCTTCATGCCGATGTTCTCGGACTTCTCCATCACCTCTTTGACTTCGTCGACCTTGCCTTGCTTGATGAGGTCGCAGACCCGAGGAGTGCCAAGTAGAATCTCAATCGCTGCGGCTCGCTTGCCATCCACAGTTGGGATCAAGCGCTGCGAGATGAAGCCTTGCAGATTCAGGGACAAATCCATGAACAATTGCCGATGACGCTCTTCCGGGAAGAAGTTGATGATGCGGTCCAGCGCCTGGTTGGCATTGTTCGCATGTAGGGTGGAAAGACACAGGTGGCCCGTCTCTGCGAAGGCCAAGGCATGCTCCATGGTCTCCTGACTGCGAATCTCGCCGATTAAAATGACGTCCGGCGCTTGGCGCAGTGTGTTCTGCAGAGCCTCTTCATAACTGTTGGTGTCTACGCCGACCTCGCGTTGATTGATGATCGACTTCTTATGTTGGTGTACGAATTCCACTGGGTCTTCGATAGTGATGATATGGCCGTCGCTATTGGTATTGCGATAGTCGATCAAAGCCGCCAAGGATGTGGACTTACCAGAACCGGTGCCGCCAACGAAGAGGACGAGGCCGCGCTTCTGCATAATCAGATTGGTCAGGACCTCCGGCAGGCCTAGGTCCTTCCAGCTTGGGATCTCGGTTTTGATATTACGCGCGACGATGGCGATCTGACCGCGCTGCTGGAAAATATTGACACGGAAGCGGCCGATCTCGGGATCGGAGATGGCCAAGTTCATCTCAGGGCTTTTCTCGAACTGCTTAATCTGATCGGGCGACATGATCTGGTAAGCGATCTGCTTTACGGCGCCAGGCGGGAGAGCTTGCGATGACATTGGTAATAGTTTACCGAAGGCCTTCATACTAGGCGGCGCGCCTGTCGTTAGGAACAGGTCGGAACCATCTTTCTGGATCATGATACGCAGCAGATCTTTAAAACCCATAGTGTTTGCCTTGTCGGTGTTGGAGCGCTAGAAGCGTCTCTCGGTATACCAGTTTACTTCCCTTGCGCTCTTGTTGATCTGATCGCAGACATCGAGAGTCAGGGCGAACAGTGCCATCCGCACGAGCACGCCGTTGTCTGTTTGTCTGAATATGGCGAGGTTAGGGTGCTGATTCAAGTCATTGTCCAATTCATTGGCCTCGGCGCGTGAATCACGCGGGAGCGGATGCATGATGACTGTCTTCGGGGCGCAGTAACGCGTGTAGATCGCCTCGTTCAAGCGGAAGCGTCCGCGATAGATATCGGCTTCTATCTTACTGTTGAAACGCTCCTCTTGGATACGGGTGAGGTAGACGGTGTCATTGCCCTCGAGGCCCTTCTCCATTTCCTCGGTCTCGATCACTGTGTGCCCATTACGGCGCAACTCCTCGACGATCTCCTCGGGCATGCGTAGCTCGCTTGGGGAGATCATAGTGAAACGAATGCCGGAGTAGAGCTGAATGAGCTGCGACAGGGAGTGCACTGTGCGGCCATGCTTGAGATCGCCGACCATGGCGATGCGCATGCCAGCGATTTCTTTGCCGTTGCTTTCTAACTCTTTACGGATGGTGTACAGGTCGAGCAGGGCTTGGCTAGGGTGCTCATTAGGGCCGTCACCGGCATTGATCACGGGCACACGGCTGGCCTTGGCGAACTCGCTGACAGAGCCCGACTGAGGGTGGCGCATCACGATGATATCGTTATAGCCGCTGATCACACGGGCCGTGTCGTATAAGGACTCGCCCTTGGAGATGGAGGAAGTTTTAACATCCGTGGTCTCGCGCACCTCGCCGCCGAGTAGGTTGAAGGCGCAACCGAAACTTAGGCGCGTTCGCGTACTTGGTTCGAAGAACATATTGCCGAGAATGGCGCCGTCGAGCACCTTGGTCATGCGTTCGCGGTGGGCGAAGGGGACCATGCTGTCGGCGACATCGAAGAGGCGTTCGACGTCGGAGAGTTCAAATTGGTTTACGCTTAGTATGTGGGCGCCGGGGAAGTGCATATTTGAGTTTCTACTGTGGTTCGTTGGCCTGTGGAGTCTGGAGGCAAATACTAAACTAATGGGGGCTGCTTAGGAATCTTGGGCTGATAATATGCTGTACCATTGCCGAATATTGGAGGATCTGTGGAAGATTTAGGCAATTCGCGGGCAAGCCCGCTCCTACCATATAAAGAGAGGTTGTTTTGAACACGATTTACTGGCACGACTACGAGACTTTTGGTGTAGACCCGCGACGGGACCGCGCCTCGCAATTTGCTGGACTGCGCACCGACGAGGACTTGAACATCATCGGCGAGCCATTGGTCATGTATTGTCAGCCTGCGCCGGACATGTTGCCGCATCCTATGGCCTGCCTCATCACGGGTATAGATCCTCGCGATGCCCTAGCCAAAGGGCTCCCGGAGCGGGAGTTCATCGATCGGATCCACCGCGAGTTCGCTCAGCCTCAGACCTGTGTAGCTGGCTATAACAGCCTGCGTTTTGACGACGAGGTGACGCGGCAACTGTTATACCGTAACTTCTACGACCCCTACGAGCGGGAATGGAAAAATGGCAATTCGCGTTGGGACATCATCGACATGGTGCGCCTGTGTTACGCGCTACGCCCAGAAGGCATTATCTGGCCTAAGAAAGAAGATGGTAGCCCCTCGTTCCGCCTAGAGGAGTTGACGGCCGCGAATGGCATAGCGCATGAGGCCGCGCACGATGCCTTATCCGATGTCACGGCCACCATCGCCATGGCCAAGCTGATCAAGACGAAGCAGCCCAAGCTGTATAACTACGTCTACGAACTGCGGGCTAAGCAGCGTGTGCAGGCGCAATTAGACATCATCAGCAAGAAACCGGTGTTGCATGTGTCCTCTATGTATCCCGCTAGTTTAGGCTGCCTTGCTCTAGTGGCTCCACTCACAAAACACCCCACAGATAAGAACGGTGTAATCGTCTACGACCTGCGGGTCGACCCGAGCGCGTGGATCGACCTCACGGTCGAGCAGATTCAGCGTAGGCTATTCACGAGGGCCGAGGACATGCCAGAGGGCGTGGAGCGTATTCCCTTAAAAGTATTGCATGCGAATCGCTGCCCGGTGATCGCGGGCAGCAATATGCTCAGTGCGGAGCAGGCGCAGGATTATCAGATCGACATGGACAAGGCGCGGGAATACTGGAAACGCCTAGTCGATCATCCGCAGGCGATTGCAAAAGTAGCCTCAGCATTTGACCGCCAGCATGAGGATGAGGGCCCCAATCCCGACCCCGACTTCATGATCTATAGCGGTGGGTTTTTCGGGGCACAAGACAAACAGGCTATGGCGCAGATTCGCGCCTCTAGCGCCGCGGATTTGAGTGTGTGGCGTCAGCCCTTCGTCGATAAGCGCTTGAGCGAGATGCTGTTTCGCTATCGAGCCCGTAATTTCCCGACTAGCCTCACTCCACCTGAGCTGGAGCGCTGGCAAACCTATTGTCGTAGCAATATGGAAAGACCTCTGGAGCAACGTGGTGCTGGTGCGCCCCGTGAGGAATTTTTCGCGGAGATTGAGGCCTTACGGGCCAGTCGTGAGGATGCACATAGCCAGAGCGTCTTGGAGAGTCTCGAAAACTATGGCCGTGAATTGTTGGCTACTAGCACTTAATTGCGGTTAGGTGCTTGTGTTTTACTACGCGCGACCCAACTAGGTCTTAACACCTCCGCATATCAGAGTAATTGCCCATGAGTAGTACTTCCCCCAATCCGGACGTCTCCGCGATCTCCAGCCTGCGCAAAGCCTTCGTGTTCATAAAGCCTTATAAGAAGCAGATGACTCTGGCGACCATCGCCCTGATCTTCACTGCGGGCGTCACATTGGCTCTGGTTCAGTTCGTCAGGGTGATTGTCGATGTTGGTTTCGTCGCGGGCTCGAGTCAGTCGCTGGGACTTGCCATCGTCGGTTTCCTGATCGTGGCATTCGTACAGGCACTCGGTACCTTCGCTCGATTCTACTGGGTCTCTTGGCTTGGGGAGCGGGTGACCGCCGATATCCGCACAGCTGTGTTCTCTCACCTGATGACGCTGCACCCCGGTTATTATGAGGAGAATCTGAGCGGCGAGATTCAGTCGCGCATCACCACCGATACCACCTTGCTGCAGACCGTCATCGGCTCCTCTGTCTCCATCGCGCTGCGTAACCTGTTGATGATGTTAGGGGGCACGGTCTTCCTGTTTATCACCAACCCCAAGCTGACTAGCATCGTTATGATCTGCATTCCCTTAGTGGTCGGGCCGATTATTATCTTTGGTCGACGTGTCCGCCACCTCTCCCGTAGCTCGCAAGACGAGATCGCGAACGTGGGTGCCTACGTCGGCGAGAGCATTCAGCACATCAAGACCGTCCAGGCCTACAACCAGCAAGGCGCGAACGAGAGTGCCTTCTCCGATCATGTTGAGACTGCATTCAAGGTTGCCTTGGCGCGCATATGGTCGCGCTCTGTCTTGATTACCGTCGTCATTACCCTCGTATTCGGGGCGGTGGCGGCAATGATCTGGTCTGGAGGGCAGGATGTAATCAATGGGCGTCTGTCGGCGGGAGAATTAACAGCCTTCGTTGTCTACGCTGTGATCGTAGCTTCGGCCGTTGGCGCCATCAGTCAAGTGATAGGCGATCTGCAGCGTGCAGCAGGTGCCACGGAACGCTTAATGGAGCTGCTACACGCTGAGAGTGCGATAGTCTCGCCTGCCGCGCCTGTTCCATTCAACGAGCCCTTCCGCGGCTCCATCGATATTAAAGGCTTACGCTTCTTTTATCCCTCGCGTCCTAATTCGGCCGCGATCGATAGTCTCGATCTGACTATTGAGCCCGGCACCAGTGTTGCGCTAGTCGGTCCATCGGGAGCGGGTAAATCGACCTTATTCGAATTACTTCTGCGCTTCTATGATCCCCAAGAGGGCGCGGTGCAGATCGATGGTATCGATATTCGTCAGCTAGACTTGCAGACCTTGCGCAGCAAGATTGCCATCGTCTCGCAGTTGCCCGCGATGTTTACCGGCAACGTGCGTGACAATATCCGCTACGGCCGCCCCGACGCCAGCGATGAAGAAGTGATGGAGGCTGCCAAGTCCGCCTTCGCTAGCGATTTCATCGAGGAGCTGCCGGAGGGCTACGATAGTTTCCTTGGCGAGTCTGGTATACGCCTCTCTGGAGGGCAGAAGCAGCGTATCGCCATCGCCCGCGCCATCCTCAAGGATGCACCGATTCTATTGCTTGACGAAGCCACGAGTGCCTTAGATGCGGAGAGTGAGCGCAAGGTGCAGCTGGCGCTTGATGAGTTGATGAAGAACCGCACCACATTGATCATCGCGCATCGCTTGGCCACAGTGAAGAATGTCGACAGTATCGTAGTGATGGATGCCGGCCAAGTTGTTGCCCAGGGCTCTCATCAGCAATTGCTGTCGAGCAGCCCGCTATATGCCAATCTTGCAGCTCTGCAGTTCTCAACAGGGGAGAAGACTGAGCCCTTAGAGCTGTAGTTAATATCGGAAGTTAATAACGGTAGTTATTTGCCGTGCCGGGGCAAAGTGAGTAGAATCGCGCCCCGCACGGTCAAAGGATGTGAGAGTGCATTGGACACGCTGTAAACACAGCGCAACAACAACAAATCACGTGCCTTTATATGGATCAGTTTCAGGATATTCGCCCCTACCACGACGACGAAGTTCGTCCCGTAATTGATACGCTTCTAAGCAACCCCGAGTTCATTAGCAGCATCGCCAGTTTTGCATTGCCAAAACTGTATCGTTGGCTGCCAGCCGTGGCGCGTTTTCTAACTCATCGTAAGCTTGCCGCACAGCTCAATGGCGTTAACACCGTTAAGAGTATGCAGGGCGTGATCGCAAGCTATATGGACCAGATGATCGAGAAGACCACCTCGAAACTGACTAACTCCGGCATCGAGAATCTCTCGCGCGAAAAATCCTATCTGTTCGTCAGTAATCATCGCGATATCGCGATGGATCCTGCCTTCGTGAATTACATGCTTTACCACGCCGGTTTCAATACGATGTTTATCGCCATTGGCGACAACCTGCTCAAGCGGCCCTTCGTGTCGGACCTCATGCGCTTGAATAAGAGTTTCATCGTTAAGCGCTCTTTGAAGGGGCGCGACCTTCTCAAGTCCTCCAAGCAACTCTCCGAGTACATTCACTATCTGGTTGAAAATAAAGATAATGTTTGGATAGCGCAGCGCGAAGGTCGCGCGAAAGACGGCGTGGATCGAACCGATACCGCGCTGCTGAAGATGTTGTCTATGGCGCGAAGAGAGCTCGGGCTGAAAGAATCTTTGGGCGCACTGCATATCGTGCCCGTGTCGATTTCCTATGAATTCGATCCCTGCGACACTCTAAAGGCTGACGAGCTTTATCAAAAGAAGGAACTTGGCGCTTACCAGAAAGATGAGAAGAGCGACATCAACAGTATTGTGCAGGGCATGATCGGTTTTAAGGGGCATGTGCATGTCGCCTTTGGCGAAGAGATTTGTCTGGAAAGCGACGATGCGGATGCCGCGGCGGCACTCATCGATAGACAAGTAGTCAGCAATTATCTATTGCAGCCCAGCAATTATTTCGCGCTCGAAAAGCTGCGCGCAAACGACCCAGAATTTGCCAAAGATATCGCCCCATCCACTGAGGCGGTGAACGACGCAAGCATCGCTGAGATGCAGAAACGTCTAGACCATGCCCCTCCCAATATTCGTCCCTATCTCCTGCAAATGTACGCCAATCCCGTGCTATCGCGCGCGAAGCTTTAGCCGCGACGCTCCCGTTCCGGCAATTAATTCACCCCGTTGATTAGGGTTTTATCTAGCATTTCGAAGGCATTTTGTTCCTATTTCGAGTCGAACCCCGCCTTATTGGCGGGTAAAAACACAATAAATGTTGATAAAACAGCTATTTGTCCACAATTCGACCACATAAGAGACTATATTTTAACCTCAAACTGTGAGTTAATTCGCTTAATGAAAAGAAGCTCCTAAGCCCTTAAGAAGGATAAACATTTTCAAATGTACCTGGAATATTATTCCCTAGACCGACCGCCCTTTAGAATAACGCCGGATCCTAGTCTTTTTTATACGGGTGGCGAAAACGGCCGTGGGGTTGTTTTGGAGGCCTTACTTTATGCCGTCACCTCGGGTGAGGGCATCCTCAAAGTCGTTGGCGAAGTGGGCAGTGGTAAGACAATGCTGTGCCGAATGCTGGAGCAGCGCCTGCCCGACTCCGTGGAAGTGGTTTACCTAGCGAATCCCAATTTATCTCCGCACGATATTCTCTACGCAATCGCATTCGAGCTTAAGCTCCCCGTCGACCATTCGACCCAGCGCCTCGTGTTGATGCAGCACCTGCAAGAATACCTGCTTAAGCAGCATGCCGAGAATAGAACGGTATTGGTCATCATCGAAGAAGCGCAGAGCATGCCTATCGAGACCCTCGAAGAGGTGCGCCTGTTCAGTAACCTAGAGACTCATCAGCACAAGTTGATGCAGATCGTCCTATTCGGCCAACCCGAGCTCGACAAGAACCTACAAGACAAGTCGATTCGGCAGCTACGCGAGCGTATTACCCACAGCTTCGACTTGCGTCCTCTCAGTGCCGATGAAGTCAGTGACTATATTCGCTTTCGTTTGCAGGCGGCTGGTTGTCCGGCCCCGCAGGTGTTCAGTAATGCCGCAGAGAAAATGATTGCGAAGGCCTCCGGCGGCTTAACGCGGCGGATCAACATACTAGCGGACAAGGCGATGCTGGCGGCCTATGCCGAGTCGGCCACTGGGCAGCGACCGCGTACTATCGATAACCTGCTACAGCCAGCTGTGCAGACTAGCCACGTGCGCGCTGCCATGAACGATAGCGGTTATAAGCCAGCATTCTGGACTGTCCCAAAATTCGCAATCGCTGGTGCCGCATTACTCGTCTTAGTCGGTGGTTTTGCTTGGTGGCAATTGCAGAGCGATGCCATTGGCCAGACGAACGAAATCACCGCGAGTAGTACTGCCGCCGTACCTACACCAACGGCTGTTGTTGAGCCAACAACAGCGGTGAGCGCGCCAAATTCTGAGGAGCCAGTTACAGTCACTACTACGCCATTCGGACCACGTTTGGCGTCCGGCAGTGCTGCGTCTACAGCAGTGGAGACCGTCGCAGTTGAGGCAGTGCCTGAGCCGTCGAACGCAACTGCGCCAGAGTCCGAACTAATAGCTGAAGATGTAATAGAGCCAGTGGTCGAAGAACTCGTCGAGGTGGCCGCGCAGCCCACCCCAGCCGCAGCGCAAGAACAAACTGAACCTGTGCCGCCTCAGGTGCGTACAAGCACTAGCTTGCGTCAACCAATGGTAGCGCTCGGAACACTCAGCCCCTTGCTACGCGAGCGCAGTGTTGCGATGCAGGACTGGCTAGTCGAAACCGATCCGGAGACTTACACCTTACAGTTGATCTCTGTCAGCAGTATCGATTCGGACTATGTAACGCGAGTGTTAACGCGACTGGAGCAGGCTGGTCTGATTGACGGGACTTATTCCTGTATTTCTAACACGCAAGGTCAGGATTATTGGAAGGTTGTGTATGGCGATTTCGCAACTGCCGGCCAAGCGCGCAGCGTTATTAGCGATTTGCCTTCGAGTGTTCGAAATAACAGCCCATACGTCCAAACAATTCGCAGATTAGACTGCAATGTGGCGTTGGACCTGAACTAGTGAGACTAGAGGAAAACAGCATGAAGCCAAGTGCCTTGTACAAGCTACTTACACTTTCGAGTTTGTGGTTGTTGACGAGCTGCGGTACCAGTTTGCCAGTGGAGAACGAACAGGTTCGGCACTTGCTACCTCCTGCCGAAGTGGTCAGCGATGACATACCCGATGTGGTGAGCTCTTCTACTTTTCTGCCAGAGCCGACGGTCAACGAATCCCCAGAGCTATTCTCGGTAGTGGTTCAGGACGTGTCCGTGCGGGAGTTGTTGTTCGCGATCGCGCGGGATGCTGGCATTAATATCGACGTACATCCAGACGTACTAGGTGCCGTGAGTCTGAACGCAATCGATCAGACACTTCCACAAATCTTGGACCGTATCGGGCGCCAAGTCGACATTCGCTGGCGTTTGGATAACAGCAACGGGCTTATGGTGGAGTTAGATTCACCTTTCTTTAAAACTTACCGTATCGACTATGTAAATGTGTCCCGCGAATCTACTACTGGGTTTAGCGTGTCTACCTCGATTACGGGAGTGGGCGGCGCTGGTGCCGGCTCGAGTGGCAACAACTCCGTTGCATCGCTTGATCAGAGTTCAAACAATAGTTTCTGGGCCACGCTCGAAGCAAATCTGCGCGATTTCGTAGGCGAAAGCGGCGAATCGGAAACCAGCAACATCATTAGTAACCCCGAAGCCAGCGTCGTGTCTATTCGCGCCAATTCAAGACAACACAGAGAGATTCAGCAGTTTATCGACAATGTTAGTACCCGTGCTCTATACCAAGTCATGATCGAGGCCACAGTCGTAGAGGTAACGCTAAATGATCAGTATCAGGCTGGCGTCGATTGGGCTGCCTTGAGCCGTGACAATGGTCAGATCGACTTCCTGCAATCGATGACGGGCCTCAATCTTTCCTCTGCCCCCTCAAGCATGCTCACCATCGACAAGAGCGCGGGACCTGATGCTGTGTCTATGACGATGCGCATGCTCTCTCAGTTCGGTAATATTCGCGTGCTTTCAAGTCCGAAGCTTATGGCTTTGAACAACCAAGCCGCCATGTTGAGGGTTGTAGACAATAAAGTGTATTTCACCATTGAGGTACAGCAGGGAACACCGGCCACGGACAACGGTCCGGGCACTCCCGCGGTTTACACCAGTATTATCAACACAGTGCCTGTGGGTTTCGTAATGAGCGTTACCCCACAGATTAGCGAGAACGATCAAGTGACGCTCAATGTCCGTCCAACCATCTCCCGCATACTGCGCTATGTGAACGACCCAAGTCCCTCGCTGTTGGACAACGGGGTGACCAATGGTATTCCTGAGATTCAGATTCGCGAGATCGAATCGATCCTGAAAGTGTATAGCGGACAGATCGCTGTGTTGGGTGGCCTAATGCAAGATTCTCTCGATTCAGGTACTACCGGTTTGCCTGGTTTATCGAAGCTTCCTGGAGTAGGGGGTCTGTTTAGCTACAAGAATGAAGTGGCCCGCAAAACTGAATTGATCGTGTTCATCCGCCCGGTAGTGATCAAAGATTCGTCTATAGACGGCGATTTGAAGGATTATCGTGAGTTCCTGCCAGAAACAGGCGTGGCATCAGATGGATTTCTGACTTCCCGTTTTCGTGACAATGGTGTTCGTTAAACGCTAAGAGTAATTCTCCATGAGTCTTTTGATGGATGCGCTTCGTAAGGCGGAGGAAGCTAAGAAGCTTGCCGCCAAACAAGCGAGTGCTGATACAAAGCCCGATAATAGCGCAGCCACTAAGGCTGCGCCTGTCGTTGAAGAGCCTATTGTCGAGGAATTACTATTCGACGTTGATGAATTGTCTTCGGAGCCAGAAGCAATTAACCCGTCGCCTGATTTAGAAGAAGCCTTCGAATTTGAGATCGATGAGTCTTTTGGAATCGAATTCGATGCTCCCGATGTGCCTAAAGCCGAACCGCCAAAAGTCAGTAGTTTAGAAACTACTCAAACAGATTTAAACCCAGAAGTTAACAGTAAAGACATTGAACGAAGCGTGGAATTTGATACGAGCGGTTTATCCCTCGTGGAACCGGAGTTGCAGGAAGAGAAAGAACAGAAGCTAGCGATAGAAGAGGTTAATGCTGCCACGGATGCCAAGTCTTCGTTGAGTCTTGTCGAGGATCGCGAACCGCCTGCGACTCAGGCCGAACTAAAGAGTGAGATGGAGCTGGAAAGCCGGGTCGAGCGGGTAACCCAGGAAGAACCGAAAAAACAGATCGAACTTGAGGATGCAGACAATACTGAGGAAGCTCAATATTTGCAGAAAGCGGATATAGAGAAATTTGTTCCGAAAGCGAACAAAAATGAGAGCGAACTAAGTCGTTCAAAGGAAGAGGCTGCACATCAGGACACGTCAACACCTCCCCCAGTTTTACAGCCGGAAGCCGAGCCAATTGCCCGCTCACCTATGCGGGCGCTGCGGGATGAAGCAAATTCTGCTGCTGAGGTAAAGCGTAGTGGCGAAATGCAGGAGCGCAAAGCAGGCGCAGCATTAGAGAGTCGCAAGCGCGAGGCTGCTAGAGCGGTTTTCAACGCCAAATCAAAGAATGGTGAGAATCGAGGACGAGTAATCGCTATAGCCGCAGCTTGTGTATTGATTCCATTGGCTGGAGTGAGTTTCTGGGTCTTGGATCCACTGGGAATGTTTTCCAGCGGTTCGCAATACAATGTGCCGGTAGCCAGCTATGACCCGAATCGCACCTTTGATGAAGTGATCGAGCCGGGAGCGTTGGCTACCGGTGAAGAGTCCTTACCGGATGTAAGCGAGAGTTTGCAGGCGCAGGAGATCGTCCCAATCGCAGCACCCGATGAGTCGTCAGTTTCAGATATAGAGCTGACAACTGCAGCAGAGAATACAAGTATTCCAGTTCAAGAGCAGTCGCTAGCCCCATTGCAGAGCGACGCGATTGAAGAGGTTCAGGCACCAGTGCTTGCTTCCGAGCCGGCAACATCAGCTGCTACCAACGTACCGCCAGCGGCACCGATCGAGAATGGGAATAATATTGCGGACGTAGCAAGCGAACCCTTGCCGAGGGTGGTAGACAATGCGGTGCTCGAGTCTGCAGGAACTTCATTGGCTTCTGAAACTACAGCGCCGGCGAATGCCCCTATTAATATTACTCGTAGCGATGGGCCTCAGTTGGATCCGCAGCTGAGCCTAGCGTTCAGCGCCTACAGAAGTAATGATTTGGTTGGCGCTCGCGCTCATTATCAGCAAGCGCTGCGCAATTTACCGAATAACCGCGATGCCCTATTAGGCTTAGCTGCAGTGTCCTTGAAAATGGGCGATGCCACTTCGGCACGTTCTCATTACACAAAGCTACTCGAATTGGATCCGCGCGATGCCTTGGCGAGAGTCGGACTACTCGGTACGATGCCAGCGAGTGACCCTACTTCACTCGAGAGTGAGCTAAGGGAATTGTTCAACGATCATCCTGAGGTGGCTCAACTTGCCTTCGCTCTAGGTAATCTACAAGCCTCACAAGGTCGATGGACCGAGGCTCAACAATCCTATTACGATGCCTTGCTTGCGGCAAAGGCGGGCGGTAGCGGCCCGATTACCCCGGATTATGCTTTCAATCTTGCGGTGAGTTTAGAGCGATTGAATCAATTGCGTTCGGCCTATGGTTTCTATCGCGAGGCACTTGCGCAGTCGGAAATCATTTCCCCCAATTTCGATGTCCGCATTCTACGTGAGCGCCTCGATGCATTAGAGCGAGTCTTACCATGAGCGAGGCAGAGAAACCGGCTCCCAAGCGACGCCTTGGAGCCTTGCTGATCGAGCAAGGCTCTATCACGGAAGACCAACTCCGCATCGGCTTATTGGAGCTAAAGAGCAGCACTAAGCCACTAGGGACTATCCTAATCGAACTGGGTTTTGTGACCGATTCGATTATACGCGATGCCCTAAGCGAGAATACCGGTCAACGTAGCGTCGATTTGACCAATGCCGTTCTGGATGCGGAATCAACGCGAATCGTTCCACAAGATTTGGCGCGGCGCTATACGATTGTTCCCTTGTCTTATGACCCTGTAGTTAAGCACTTAACGCTCGCTATGGCGGACACATTCAATATTGTGGCATTGGACCAGGTTCGTGCACTCAATGGTGGTGACCTGCAGATTACTGCGGTGCTTGGAACTGAGTCAGAGATCGTAAGGGTAATCGAGCAGTCCTATGGCTTCGATCTTTCGATCGATGGCATTTTGCAAGAGATTGAAACGGGCGAACTAGACTTCGAAAGTCTCCAGATGGGTGACGACGAATACAGTCATCCTATGGTGCGCCTTGTGAATGCCTTGATGGCAGACGCAGTGCAGCGGGGTGCCTCGGACATCCACTTCGAGCCAGAAGACGCGTTTCTACGAATACGCTATCGAATCGATGGCGTTCTGCGCCAAGTACGAAGCCTGCACAAGAGTTACTGGCCCTCGATGGTCGTGCGCCTCAAGGTTATCAGTAATATGAATATTGCGGAGTCTCGGGCGCCGCAAGACGGGCGAATTTCGATGTCACTTGTTGGCCGGCAGATTGACTTCCGTGTTGCGGCGCAGCCAACCACGCATGGAGAGAACATCGTATTGCGTGTGCTCGATAGAAAGAAAGGCATCGTGGCGATGGAAAAACTTGGCTTGAGTGAGGAAAACTTGAGCCTGCTGCGTTTGATGTTGGCGCGCCCCGAGGGAATCATTCTGGTTACTGGCCCGACCGGTAGTGGTAAGACGACCACACTTTACTCAGTGTTGAACCATATCAATACCGAGAGCGTAAACATCATGACGATGGAAGATCCTGTCGAGTATCCGATGGCGATGATCCGGCAGTCCTCGGTGAACGAGTCCGCGAAGATGGGTTTCGGTGAAGGTATTCGTTCAATGATGAGACAAGACCCCGATGTCATTCTCGTCGGCGAGATACGCGACCATGTTACTGCGGAAATGGCCTTCTCAACCCTTCATACTAACTCTGCCGCTGGTGCCATTCCACGCCTATTAGACATCGGAATTCTGCCTGATGTAATCGCAGGCAACTTAATTGGTGTAGTGGCGCAACGTTTGGTACGAAAATTGTGCAAAGAGTGCAAGAAGGAAGAAGTTGCATCTGAGATGGAGAAACGTCTATTAGGCATTGATCTAAATAGTGAGGTGAAAATTTTCAACTCTGTGGGTTGCCCTACTTGTGAACACCAAGGTTATAAAGGACGTACCTCGGTGATCGAAATATTGAAAATTAATGCGGTGATGGATGATCTTATCGCTCGCCGTGCAAGTATGCGTGAAATTTTGAATGCCGCAAAAACACAGGGATTTCAACCAATTGCTCACGATGCTTGCCGCAGGGTGCTCGATGGCACGACGAGCCTAGAGGAAGTATCACGAGTCGTTGATCTAACCGATCGCATACTTGGATAAATAGCATGCCTCTATACAAATACAAGGCGATGTCACAAAGCGGAAAAATCCGCAACGGCACTTTGGATGCCGTGAATGAAACTGATCTTGAACAAAGGCTCTCTAAAATGAGCTTGGATCTCATTCGCTCGGATATCACGGAAGAGAAACGTGCGAGCATTGGGCAACGAAAGGTAGAGAAATCAGATCTTATTAATTTTTGTTTTCATATGGAGCAATTGACACGGGCAGGTGTGCCTATGCTCGATGGATTGGCAGACTTACGTGATAGTCTCGACCATCCCCGTTTTCGCGAGATTATCGCTAATATTATCGATGAAATAGAAGGGGGAAAGAATCTTTCCGAAGCATTAAGTGGCCACCCCACCATTTTCGACAATCTGTTCGTCAATCTAATCCGTGCAGGTGAGGCAAGCGGAGAGCTGGCAAGCATTTTCGAATCACTTGCAGACACTATTAAATGGCAAGACGAGCTAAACAAGTCTACTAGAAAACTCTTAGCGTCCCCCATTTTTGTGGGCTCTGCAGTTATTGGCGTAACTATCTTTTTGATGGTTTATCTTGTGCCTCAATTAGTAGGCTTTATTACGAATATGGGGCAAGAGCTCCCAATTCATACTCGCGCATTGATTGCTACCTCGAATTTTATGGTGGCTTATTGGTACATCTGTATCGGTATACCTATTTTCACCTATTTTGGTATCGTCACCATGGTGAGGGTTAGTCCTAAGGCTCGCTATTTATTCGATGGCTATAAGTTACGTGTTTGGCGAGTAGGGCCGGTTTTGCAGAAAATTCTTCTATCTCGTTTCGCAAATTTCTTTGCCATGATGTATGCAGCAGGCATTCCTATTCTTCGTTGTCTCGAAATTGCCGAAGGCATTATCGACAATGAGGTTATTCGATCCGCATTGCGACAAGCGCGAGAGGATATTGCGGAGGGAGAACCCTTATCCGCTAGTTTTCAGAACACAGGCTTATTTCCTCCACTTGTTGTACGTATGCTCAAGGTGGGGGAGACGACTGGGGGCCTCGACAAGGCACTACTTAATGTCAGCTATTTTTATGATCGCGATATTCGTGATTCGATCGATAAAGTTCAGTCTATGATTCAACCTGTCATGACAGGTGTATTAGGTTTGCTTCTTGGGTGGGTAATGATGTCCGTGCTTGGCCCTGTTTATGACACCATTAGTAATATTCAAGTTTAGGAATTAGATCGATGTTGGGACTGCTGGGTTCTAGTAAAGTGAATATCTTGCTTGTCGATGCCGACGGCGTGAGTTTGCTCCAGTGGACGGGGAAGAAACTGCAACAACTGGATCACTTTGTTGCCGGGAAAACAAGTTCCGATAGATTCCATTTCTATTTAGAGAATAATCCGAAAATTCCGTTTGTTATAATAACGGACTTTATCGAAGAAGATTTTCGCACAGAGTTGTCTGTTCATGTGAGTGGCAGTGACCGCAATGCCTTATTGCAGCGCAGACTTGCGCATCTGTTCCGCAACACCACCTACAGAAACGCGAAGGTAATTGGGCGAGAGTCGACAGGACGCAGGGATGATCGTATCCTTTTAACCGCACTGACTAAACCTGAGATTATCGATCCTTGGGTTAATCAAATACTGGCTAATCGAGTCTCGATTATCTCAGTCACCTCTGCGGCTTATGTAATGGAACACTTTGCGCAGTCCATGTCGCTCAAGGCGCAGCCTCATTTGTTGATTGTGAATCAGGAAAGTTCTAGCGGGCTGCGGCAAACTTACCTGCAGAAAGGGCGTGTGATCTTCAGTCGTTTGACGCCTGCTGGCGTAAGCCGTTCTGATTCCTTTGAGGCTCTACTTGTTGAGCAGTGCGACCAAACTCGCAAATACCTTGAGCGCATTAAACAATTACCCTACGACGCGACTTTAGAGATTCATGTTTTTACTGCGGAACGATTTTCTGAAGAGAGAGAATCCGTAAGGGAACAGCTGCATTATTACTATCATTGGATAGACGAGTTGAAACCGCGTGTGCGCATCGAACTGAACTCTGACACTGCCATGCCAGGCGCGCTTCATTATTCCCTCGCACGCTCACTCAAGACAGCTAGTATCCCGAATGTATACGCGCCGTTTAGAGTGCGTCGCTACGCATTTCTTCGCAGTACTGCAAGGTATCTCTATATGGCTAGTGTACTGACTCTTGTGTGCACAACGATATTTGTGTCCCCTAATCTTATTCGTGTCAATGACGAACTAGCGCGGGAAGCACAAATGAGAGAGTTGTCTCAACCGCTTCTCGAGGAATACGAACGCCTACGTGAGAGTTTTCCAGAAACACCCATCCCCTCGGGACAGATGGAGTTGGTGGTATCTAGCTACGAGTCAATTGTCGAGCAGATCAGAAATCCGCGTCGTGTTCTTGCCGCGATCTCAGACGCATTGCTGGAATCGCCAGATCTGCAATTGGGAGCTATCGATTGGCAATTGGAAGCGAAAGAATCCGACTCATCGGAACAGAATATATATGGTGTCGTGGAGAGCGATGCACAACGTTTTCAAAATGCCTTGGTAAACAGGAACACGGTGCTTGTAACACGAGTGCAAGGGGTCGTGGAAGGGGCGAGTAGCTATCGTAATGCACGGGAACAAATATTGTCATTCTCTAGTGCACTGGAGGAATTGGTCGGTGTTCCGGTTGAAGCAGTTAATATGCCCATGGACGTTAGTGCAAATGCGCTGGTGACGACAGTGATCGATGGACGTGATTCGAGCGGGGAATTCACCCTAGAGTTCCGTGAGGATACAGCACAATGAAAATTGATTTGCCATTTGAGAGGCAAGACTATTTTATGCTGCGCAACTCCATCTTGGTGTTTGTAGCTTGCCTATTGATGGCTGGTGGAGGCTATTTCGGGGTTTCCTATGCTATGCAAACTGCGCGTGCTGGAGCAGCTAGGGCGCAGGGAACTTTTGATCAAGTAAGCCAGTCGGTTCAACAAATTGCCCAAGAAGAAGCCACTGTAGTGCGTTATATAGGTCGCTACCGCGAAATGGAGCAAGAAGGGGTAGTGAGTGACGAAGACCGGCTAGCATTCTTGGAGACTTTTGGTGAAATTCGAAATGCCAATGACTTGTTCGCGGTGAATATACAAATGGGGGAGCAAGTTGCCAATCCGTTGGCCTATGACCCCAATGACTTAAACCCAGGTGAGCCTGTTGCACTACGCTTTACTCCAGTGGAAATTGGTATGCCTTTGTTGCATGAGGAAGATCTAACGCGCTTACTAGATGAGTTGCTTGTAGGCAATGGTTTAATTTTACCGATTCGTTGTTCAATGAGGGTCAATAACTTAAGCCAAGTGAGTTTTACTCAGCTTGGAGAGCATTTGCAGTCCGATTGTGTACTGCAGATGTATACCTACGATCTAAACCCACCGGTGCCCGTAAATGAATACTAAAACGCGCTACCTTTTATTTACTCTAGTAATGCTGACTATGCCGACGCAAAGCTATGCCCAGGCGTTCGGCAAGATATTCAGTACCCCGCAGGAGCGTGCTTATCTCGACCGTGTGCGTAAGGAAACATTCATGGAGTTGACGGAAGCCGAGCGAATCGAGGCCTTACGAGAGCCAGAATCCGTTATTCCTAATTTTGAGGCCGCGCCGACTCTGATCCATATGGGGGGTAGCGTTAAGCGTGCAGACGGTTCAAATACAGTGTGGCTGAATAGAGTGCCTGTAAACGAAGGGGATCTACCGAGTAATGTTCACTTAGAGTTTATAGAGGGTATGGGTGTTCTAAGGGTAGATACCGCAGAGGGGCGTGTCACACTGCGCCCAGGACAGACCCTTAATGCCTCGGATGGCGTGATAAGAGAGGATTATGAGTTGACCAGCGCGCAGCTTCAGTCCATTCAACGAGAGCTCGCAAGAAGAGAGGCCTTGGCGCGCCCTGTGGCTTCACAAGCGAATGCGTCTGCGTCCGCTACCAGTATTGATGTCGAAGTAGCAGAAGATGATTCTACTACTGCATTGGTGCAACAAGTGGTTGAGTCGCTGCGTATGTTGCAGCAAGCTCGCGATATTCAGGATGCCTTGTGATGAGAATGGGGCTACATAGGAAACAAAAGGGTGCCGTGTTGATATTGATGTTCGTCACCATCGCCATGGTGGCATTGTCAGTAATACTAAGCGCCTTGAGTAAGCGCGACCCGCGTATTAAAGCCTCAGTCGATTTGCAGCAGGAAATGGCGAGCGTTAAGCAAACCCTTTTAGCCTATTCCTTAAGTTATGGCGCAGACTTGGGAAATGGGCCGGGTAGGTTGCCGTGCCCAGATATAAACAATTCAGGTGTTGCTAATTGCGGTGGTGCCAATTTTAGTAGGCTGCCCCAGACTGTCACACTAAGTGGCGGAAATTCCGTAGCCATCAACAATGCCTATATTGGAGTCGACGAGCAGTTCTGGTATGCCATCACCCCCGCATATAAGGCAAGTTCGACAGTTTTGAATACGCGCAGCGCAGGTGCCTTCACTGTGAACGGAGTGGCGGGCTATGCAGCAGTGGTAATTGCGCCGGGCCCGGCATTGTCGGGACAGACGCGTCCTCACGCCTCACTAGTGAGCCGGTATCTCGAGGGTAGCAATGCTGTTGGCACTGCATTCGTAGATGCGGGCGTAGATACAGACACACTCAACGACAGGGTTATCGGCATCACGGTAAAAGAGGTGATGTCGATGGCAACGATTCGAGTAGCACAAGCCATAAAGAGCTCCTTAGACATCCATCATCCAACGAATGGAAATTCTTACCCAGTCGACTTAGCGAGTTTTCAAGCCGCGATGCTTCTTCCGGCGAATAGCGTTCCCGCTTGGATTGCATCGGACGACTGGCTAGGTGGCACGCTTGCGTACACTTTAGTCTCCCCCAATCAAGCTACGTTAAAATTCGATTCGTGTAGTATCGTTTACCAATTCGATTTCGGTGTAACGACAATTTCGAGGACACCATTAGCATGTTAAATAAGCGAAGCAAATCTGCCTTCACCAAGAACGGGGTGCCGTTCTGTTCTGGCTTTAGTTTGATAGAGATGGCGATGGTGCTTCTGATCATCGGCCTGCTACTCAATGGCCTACTAGTCGCGTTGGGAGAAAGTAATACCAATCGGTTGCGCAGTGACGCGGAAACCCAATTAGAGCAGATTCGTGAGGCTCTATATGGCTTTGCGCAGATCAATGGTCGTTTGCCATGTCCGGCAAATACGACAAGCGCTGGAGCTGAGAGTCCCGTGACTGTGATCGGAGGCAACTGCACCAACGATAATGGGTTCGTTCCAGGTGTGCAGTTGAATAT
>CAXBOY010000029.1:0-31567 GCA_963977405.1 uncultured Gammaproteobacteria bacterium | reverse complement strand
TTTCGCATTGCGCTGCGCTGCGGGTTAAAATGCTTGAACTAAAAATTGACTGGAAACGCGCATGAGCATGACCCCTTTCGAAGACTCCCACGCTAGTGCTGCAGATAACGATGCACCTAAGCTCCACATCCCTCTGATCGCTGGCTATCGGCCAGATGGCGAGGGTATCGTCGAGCAAGTTGAGGTAACAGCACTTCGCGCTGACGAAAAATCCAAGTCCAGCAACACTCTCGCAGGCCAGTATCGCCTGCTGCGCTCACCCGCGTTTGTGCGAGGTTTAGCGGCTGGCGACAGAATCCGCTTCCCCGCCGATACGAAAGAGGGTTATGAGCTAATTCAGCGCAGCGGAAACCTGTGCTTGCGTGTGTTAAGCAAGAGTAACATAGACGATGTCCTACTCGCGCTGACGCCGGAGATAGAGTTACTGGATGGTATTTTAGACATAGAGACACCACGATTGCTTGTTTACAGCATCCACGTCTCAATCGGTTTTCAAGCGATAGAGATATTGCTAGACCGTATCAGCGGACAATTCGCCGGAACGCTCTGGTACTATGGCAACGTATACGACCCCGCAGATGGCGTAACTCCATTAGATTGGTGGCAAGAGTTTCTTGCTCCTGTGTGAATACACAATATTAAATCCTTTTTGAGGCAAGTACATGTTAGTGGTGATATCTCCAGCCAAGTCTCTCGACTATGAAACACCCGTAAAAATTCGCAAATTCACACAAGCAGACTTTCTTGAAGACTCTGCGCAATTAATCACCCAACTCAAAGGCCTATCGCCCGCGCAAGTCTCCTCTCTAATGTCCATTAGTCCGAAACTTGGCGAGCTAAATCAAGAGCGTTTTAATCAATGGCAAACCCCTTTTACCAAGGAAAATGCTCGACAGGCATTGTTTGCTTTTAAAGGCGATGTCTATATAGGCTTGGATGCCTACGCTCTGTCGAGTGCCGATATAAGTTTTGCGCAGAATCACCTCCGTATTTTATCAGGCTTGTATGGCTTACTACGCCCACTCGACCTAGTGCAGCCCTACCGCCTAGAGATGGGTACTTCCCTTAAGAATGATAAAGGAGCATCTCTGTACCAATTCTGGGGCAATAAGATTACGGACGCGCTGAACCAAGAGATGTCTAAACAGAAGAGCCCCATACTCGTGAACTTAGCCTCTAACGAATACTTTAAGGCAGTGAGGCCAGCGCAGCTGCGGGCACAAATAGTCTCGCCCGTATTCAAAGACTTCAGTAACGGACAGTACAAAATAGTCAGCTTCTTTGCCAAGAAAGCGCGCGGCTTGATGAGCGCCTATATCATTAAGAATCGCTTGAAGAAGATAGAGGATCTCTTAAGTTTCGATGTGGACGGCTATCGATATAGCGAGAAAGACTCCAAACCCCATGCTCCAGTGTTCTTACGCAAGGAGGCCTGATTAATGACCCTGCCCTTTAGCCAGTCGTGTGAAAATAACAAAGACTATATTCTGGCGCAGCTACGCAGACATTTTACCAAACCCTTCGGAAGAGTCTTAGAGATAGCTGGCGGAACCGGACAACATGCTGAATATTTCGCCCAACACATGCCCCATTTGCATTGGCAGAGTACAGACGTGCCTGAGAGCGTCGACACACTTAACCTGCGCATAGCGGCTGCGAATCTATCTAATCTTCCAAGCGCTCGCCCCTTCGATGTTACCCAAGACAAGCTCGCCCACAGCCCCCTAGATTATATTTTTAGTGCTAACAGCCTGCATATTATGCCAGCCGTGGCAGTGAGCCATTTCTTTCGACATACGCGCTACTTACTCGCTAATTCTGGTGTTCTCTGTGTGTATGGACCATTCAAATACGAAGGGGAATTCACTACTTCGAGTAATGCCGAGTTCGACAACTGGTTAAAGGAAAGAAACGCTGCAAGCGGAATACGAGATTTTGAAATAGTGCAATCCCTAGCCGAAGAGGCAGGCTTGAGTTTGCTCGAAGACAACGCCATGCCCGCGAACAATCAACTCTTGGTTTGGACCAAGTCCTAATGAGAAGATTTTAGGGAACCCACACCTCGATACGCAGTCAAAGCACAACAACTAATAATGCAGACTACAATCGATGTGAGAGATGGATGATTTCACCGAAAACTTAGTAGAAAACTCACTGCCCCTCGTAGGTGACATGATATTTCCAGAGGAGTCGAGCGAACCGACCCGGGCCTCATCGCGTCGGTTCGCTGCTGGCCCTATTCTAGTGAGCGCATTACTACATGCTATTGGTCTCTACGCCTTAGTCGAGTTCCGAATAGAGGCGCCAAAACAAGCGAGCGCTGAGCGTGTCGTGATCACTATGCAACTTTCACCTCCGTTACCTGTACGCAGTCCCGAGCCAAGCCCGTCGGTCCCTGCTGTAATTGAAGGGGCGCGCGAGGTCATAAACTCTACACCCCTACCTCCAGAGTCTCCATCACTCCCGCCGCCTCTTGTCGATCTGCCCCAGGCACCAGAACCGCTCGTCGCTGTCGACCTTACTCCTGTGCCATTGCCCACCCCGGATTCACCTACCCCTACGCGTCTTTCGGTTCGGCAGATGGTGGAGCGATTGCGTAGTGAGGAAGAGCAGCAAGCTGTTATTCGAGTTTGCACACCGCTACAAAAGCTCAATCCTATGTTGCTTTGCGCTGATGAGTCATCCAGTGGATTCGATAATGCTCTAATCGATACGAGCGGTGGATTCTTCGCCGCCAACCCTGCGAATACTGATTTTGCCGCAAGCCAAGCAAGGAATCGGCGCGTCGCCAATAGTCTGCGCGAGTCTGGAATGTCACAGAGCGATATCGATCGCTACATCGAGGGATTTGACGTTAATTCTCAGCAGAGGAATACCTCAGGAGATGCTCGTGCGAATGCGGTGCAAGATCAGATGTTTCGCAACGATTCCACTTACCAACAGATGAAGCGTGCGCTGAATCCCTAGGTTTCTGAATACTAGTGAGCACCGTGCTCGTATTGGGCCTCGTGCTCCATCAATACCTCTTTAATAGCAGCCGCCCAAATCTCGTAACCTTTCGCATTAAGATGCAGATCGTCATCACGAAATATGTCGGTCATCACAGTACCATCGGCTTTCATGAATGGCGTGGCAACATCGATGTAATGAATCAGAGTATCCGCTGCCGCTATCTCTTGATAACGCTTGTTAACGGCAAGCGCAGCTGGCCAGGTTGCCTCTCTTGCGACGCTAGGCTTCACCGCTAGCAAATAGATACGGGCGTCTGGTAATTGCCCATGAACGCGCGCGATGATCTCTTCAAGCTGATTGATGATGGTTGCCGTAGGAATATTATTGCGCCCAGTATCGTTATCACCCTCATACAGTAGTATCGCGCGGGGCTTATAGGTCAGTGCGACACGATCGAGGTAATGCAATGCATCATTCATTACACTGCCGCCGAAGCCGCGCGGAATGACTGTAAGAGGCGCAAGATCCTTTGGGGCATCTTCATTCCATAACATGATGCTGGAGCTGCCTGTTAAAACGATGGCATTACTTGGCGCAGGCGAAGCCTTATCTTGCGCCTCGAAGGCCAAAATAGCTTGCTCGAAGCGAGTTGGGTCTGGTAGATCTTGCGCGAGGGATTGCGCACCCAACAAGGCAAAAAGGACAGTTACGAAAAGAGCGCTTAGAGGATGACGAGTAGATAGAGACATGACGCTTTCCTAATTATTATTGTCGATACATTGCGCTTAATCTGCCACAGATATAACGCTTATGAAAGCTTAAAGCCTAGTCTAAGGCGCGCCGCAAACACTTAATGCGCACATCGATGCTAAGACTTAGTCGTTCTAACGCTGCCGCACTTTCGCGGCCGGCCTGGCTTGCGCGGTACAGATGAGGCGTCATCGCCAGCAAATCGGCTATCGTCTCGCGAGACTCTAGCTCTATTGCGAAGCACACAGTGCTCTGTTCGAGCAGGCTAAAACCTTCAGGCAGTAGCGGCTCTGAGTCACGAGGAGGTTTTAGACTAGGATAGATGACTTCGCGCAGTTCACGCAGATGCTGCTCGCCTGTATCCACTTGTAGTAGCAGTCCACCTGGCTTTAAGACACGTGCGAACTCGGTATAGACCGGAAAGCCAAATAGGCAAAGTACACTATCGACGGATGCAGAGACTACCGGGAGGTTCGCATTGCTGCCCACCACCCAAGTAGATGATTTGTCCAATTTCGCGGCGGCCTGCACTGCCCATTTCGAGATATCTAGCCCAAGGACGGACAGTGGCAGCCCCATGGTTTGCAGTTCGCGTAGATAATAGCCCTCACCGCAGCCCGCATCCAGGCAGCTCATAGTGGATTTGCCATGGCGTAGTAACGACTGACCCAAGGCATGGGCGATGGGCTTATAGTATCCCGCGTGCAGAAAGCGGCGCCGTGCCGCGACCATCTCTTTACTATCGCCCGGGTCCTTGGAGCGCTTGTTCTGCACTGGTAGTAGATGCACGTAGCCCTCGCGCGCTACATCATAGCTATGCCCAGCTTCGCAACGCCAACTCTTATCGTGACGCGTCAGGGCACTGCCATCTATGGGGCAGCGCAAGGCTTGAAAGGGAGTGGTCGGCATAATCGCGAGCGCTATAGAGAGTAGATAGCGCCGTATTTCTCCCGCACATAGTCTACAAACGGTTGCGCCGTCAGCGTGCTGCCAGTGGCGCGCTCACTGAGCGCGGCGGGGTCAAACTTACTGCCATGCTGATGCACGTTCTCATGCAACCAAGCTAATAGGCGCGTGCTGTCCCCCTTTGCGAGATCAGTCTCGATCAAGGAGTCCTGTTGCTTCGCGGCCGCAACAAACTGAGCCGAGTAAAGATTGCCCAGTGTGTAGGTGGGGAAATAGCCAAATGCCGCCTGCGACCAATGCACGTCTTGCAAAACACCCTCTGAGTCGGTTTTCGGTACCACACCTAGTAGCTCTTGCATCTTGGCGCGCCATGCCTCTGGTAAATCCGCAACTCCTAGGTCGCCATTAATTAAGAGCTGTTCTAACTCGAAGCGCAGCATGATATGCATATTGTAAGTGAGCTCGTCTGCCTCAACACGAATCAAAGAAGGTTGAACTTTGTTAATGGCGCGGTAGAACTGCTCAACGCTTACATCTGCTAGTTGCTTGGGAAAGTGGCGTGTCAGCTCAGGAAAATGCAGCTGCCAATAACCTAGGCTACGACCTACTTGATTCTCGATAAGGCGCGACTGACTCTCATGTATGCCCGAGGAAGTACCCCGCCCCAGTGGCGTGCGATCGAGGTCTTCGGCGACGCCTTGTTCATACATCGCATGACCAGTTTCATGTAACACAGCAAAAATAGACGAGACCGCAAACTCCGGTGCGAAACGTGTGGTGATACGCACGTCATTACGACCGAAACTCGTGCTGAACGGATGATGTACCTCACCTAAATGGCCACGCTTAAAGTCATAGCCCACTGACTCCGCAGCGTAGTGGCACATAGTGCGTTGCGCGTCGATTGGGAAATCTTGCTTAAGCATGCGATCATCGACCGTATCGATTTTCTCGCTGATAGCCATTACTAAGGGCACTGTCTCACTCTTTAGCGCCTTGAACACACGGCGCACATCGGCCGTCTTCATGCCACGCTCATGCTGACTTAATAGCGCGTCGTATTTCTCGTCTTCGTAACCCAAAATCTCGGCGAACTCTTGCGCCAAAGATACGGCAGCCTCAAGATGTGGCTGAAAGCTCGCAAAGTCGTTGTCTTGCCGAGACTTCGCCCATGCCGCCCCGGCAGCCCCTGTAATCGCACTACTACGCTTTACGAACTCTGAGCTAAAGCGGCGCTGCTCGTCATATGTACGGCGCACTGACCGCAGCATACTCGCGGGAGTGCTGTCATAATCCGCACCTGCCTGCTCTTGCTCTGCCGCCTCTAGCAAGTCACCTAACTCATCGCTAGTGGAGAGCTCGTGAGCGATAGCGCTTAGAGTCGACACTTGCGCCGTACGCCCCTGGTTGCCCTCAACAGGCATGTAGGTTTCACGATCCCAACCCAGTACCGCAATAGATTTTTCTACGTCCGTTATGGTGTGGAGCTTGTCAAGAAGCTTAGCGTATTTTTGACCCATAGGTTTTCTCAAAATTGGTGTTTACAAGGGTTACTTACTACCCCAAATTTTAGCAACTGCTCGGTCGCTGCCTAAGACTCCAACTACCAGACAGAAGATGCTAACCAAGGCAAAGACTACTGTCGGAATATAGGCGCCCGCGCCGCCAGCGACACTGCCGAAATATAGGGAGATGATACAGAGGAATAGGAATAGAGAGCCCACCGCCAGCAGAATATTGCGATGGGACGGTCGATAGTTAAATGGCTCGTCTCCGCCTTCGAAAAGATTGAGAATTGGCGCGAATAATTTTCTTAGTGTGTCCTTCATAGAACTTATTTACTCCACCTTGTATCTTGTTAGCGATGTTGATCGACCAATATCTGATTTCCATCTGGGTCTATTAGTGTGAAAAATTCCGGCCCACTGCTATTCTCGTCGGCTTCTTTGGTCGGTACTAGGCCTTCGCTCTTAAGTTGTCTCTGTAATTGTCGAACATCTGTGAAGGCTTCCACGTTTTTCCCATCTGCATCCCAGCCGGGATTGAAGGTAAGAATGTTCTGATCGAACATGCCCTGGAACAAACCTATCTTGCAGGAGGCATTCTGCAGTACTAACCACTGCTCATCGATGTTGCCAGCAACTACCGCGAAGCCTAATTTTTCATAAAACTGCTTAGACTTGTGGATATCCTTTACCGTCAAACTAATTGAAAAGTTTCCTAGTTGCATATCTGGCTCCTCAATATCTATATTCAGGTCTGTTTAGCGAAATACTCCTGCGCGCTAAGCTCATAGTGCTTCAGCACGTTATTATGACCTCTTAAGACCCCCGTCACATCCCCTATATAATGCAATCCGTTTTTGATGATGACTCGAGATGAGGCATGGTTCTCTGGCAAGTGCCTAGCGTGCTGTTTCTTGAGGCCAAGCGTATTGAAGCCAAATTCGATAAGGGTCGCTACGGCCTCCGTACAATAACCGCAACCCCAGTAGGGCACCCCTAGCCAGTAGCCGAACTCGGCCTCATCATCGCGAATGGCAACAAAACTTACGGCGCCAATGAGTAGCTGTACCTCTCTAAGGACAATTGCATAGGAGACCGATGTACGCGCGCTCCATGCCGCGAAATGCCCGCCGATCCATTCCTCAGCCATGCCATCGAGGTAGGGATGGGGCAAAGCTGCCGTCATATCCGCGATTCGTTTGTCGCCAGCGAGCATCTGTACACGCTTAGCATCGTCCAGAGTGAAGGGCCGAAGAAGTAGTCGCGGGCTATGCAGTATAGGTTGGTCCATCATGATCACTTATATTATTAGGATCGAATTACTGCCTATAGGAACAGCCAGCTGTGTAATAGGCGCCCTGGAGCGAAAGTGAATGAGCCTGCGATCAGTATTCCCCCTACATAGAGGCCGATCATATTGCCGCGATGTCGCTTTATATTGCCACTGCGTGCGGCGAAATAGGCTCTAGGGACACTTATCAACACTAGAACACTGAACAGGTGAATGTAGCCGAAGTGCCCGAAGAGCTGGGGACCGACCTCTGCGGTCATAAAAAGAGTTACAAAGGCCGTAAACAGCATCAATAACATGTAGACCTTGCCCAGCGCCCTGTGTAGTGGCGAACCCTTGCGCTTAAGCAACAGAAACGTGCCGATGATGAATGCTGGCACTACAGTGGCTAGATGAACATAGGCTAGTTGCAGATATGTCATTACTAAACCACCTTTGCGTAGAAGAACAGGTCGATCGTGTCTGCCTTGCCCTCTTGAGGATAGGCTTTGCGTTCCAGCTCCAGTATTTCAAACCCATTTGTCACAAGTAGATCTTGCAGAAACTCCACGTTGTAGAAGTAGGTATAGACGCGGTCCTCACGATCTGGTTCTTGGCAGCCAGAATCTGCATATTCGCCAGCCATAGTGCTGAGGTACAGGATACCGCCCGGTCGCAACAAGGACCGAGCATCACCCACAAATTTTATCACTTCGCCTTTATCTAGATATGGCACACAGAAACCCGCGATGAGTACATCGAAGCACTTGCCAATCGATATTATGTCTCGGCTATCGCGAAGTTCGAAAACACCCGAAGGAATAGCTGCTCGCGCAAGAGTTAGCATAGACGGGGCCAGATCTGTGCCATGAACTTGTAGCATGGGATGATAGCTGAGCAAATAGTGACTAATATTTGCTGGCCCGCAGGCCACATCTAGAATGCTCGCCCTGTCTTCGATTAGCGTGCTAAGTTTTTCATAGGTCTTTACATAGGGCTCGAACGCAGCGAATTTTTCTTGATAAGGCTTGGCGTATTTATCGAATGTGTTGACAGTCTCTGTAAGCTTGTCCATAGAAGCATTTCTCTTTATTGCCAAATCAAGTGCCACTTAGTTGTGCTAATTTTAGAATAGTGTTCCAGTTTCGCGCGGTCGTGGGCACTGCTAGTATTTTCTCTACGCGAGAAGCCAGTTTCGATCTCCCAAATCCAGCTGGTGTGTACAAATAGAATATGCGTTCTTTTAAATGATACTGTTCGGTATCTGCTTCAATTTTAGCAAGTTCTATTAGTTTATCTTTAGCTGGTTCTTGCGCGAGAAAGAAAAAATGTAAGCTCTTAGCATCCTCAACAGGAAAGGGGTTGCTATCTATTGCCCTCTCTAAGTCTATCTTAGTTAGCAATAGTAGCTGCGGCGAAAATCCCTTTAACTCTTGAACCTTCTGCGTGAGCTTTTCACACCAGCCCTTTCTTTGCGCAATTGCACTTGTGAAAACCACATTGCCACTTTGAATATATGTGCTTACATCGCTCGCCCCCAGTGACTGGAATATAGACACGAGCTCTTTCATGGGCAGTATGTTCTTGCCACCGACATTGATACCACGCAGCAACGCGATGTATTTGTCCATCGTGTTATTCGCTCTGCGTTGGCATTGCTACATAGGATGGGAGCTTCTCTATGTCCTTAAACCAACGCAATATGTGGGGGTAGCCTGCGAGATCGAAGCCACCCTCGTGAGCTACCTGTGTATAAGCATAGAGTGCGATATCTGCGATTGTAATGTTCTCACCGACAAGATAGTTCTGCCGAGATAGCTGTTCATTCATGATCGCAAGAGCCTTATGTCCGCCCTCTTGCTTGCCGTGGTACTCCGCCTCACGCTCCTTTGGCAAGCCTAGGTATTTTTTGATATAGCGGGCCGTGGCAATATAGGGTTCGTGGCTGTACTGTTCAAAGAACATCCACTGCAACACCTTAGCTCTCTCCCAACCCGACTGTGGTAGAAACGGCGTGCCATCGGCGAGATAGTTGAGAATCGCATTGGACTCCCATAGTGTCTTGCCATCTCCAAAATCCAGCACAGGAATGCGCGCGTTTGGATTCAAGCGTTTAAATGCCTCGGTATGGGTTTCTTTCGCAAGAATATTGACGTGGACCCATTCGTGCTGAGTGCCCAAGAATTCCAGTAGAAGTTTAATTTTGTAGCAATTCCCGGACAGGATATCTCCGTATACCTTGATCATTTGATTTCTCCGCAATTTCTACTGTGCATAATTAAACTCTTACGCTGACTCTATCAATGCCGGCACGAGTGTCAAGGCGATGCCATCGACTCTGCCCCCTGCCACAGTACGCGCCATGACGTACAGAATACTCGGCCTAGGCGAGAAGGCTAAGACCACGGCGGCAATGATGAATAGAATGAGACTAATGGGCTCCGGCATGCCTTCCTTCTGAGATAGGCAGCTATTGTTGGGTGCTTAACAACTTTATAGCAAGTGCGCCGAACACCACACTCGCGACACGGTTTAAATTGCGCTGCGCAGTTTCTGAGCGACTCAGCCGCTCCCCTAAGGTCCCAGCGAGTACAGCGATTGCAGCAAACACTACTAGTGTTGCGCAAATAAATAGTGCGCCGAGGATCATCATTTGTATAACGACAGAGCCTCGGTCCGGAGACGCAAACTGCGGGAGAAACGCTAGAAAGAAAATCGAAACCTTTGGGTTAGTGATATTCATATAGATGCCGCGGCGGTACAGAGCCCCATAGGAGCGAGTAGTGCTTGTTACGTCGCTAAACGAAGCTGGTGCTGCACGCCATGCTAGCCAGGCAAGATAAAGCAGATAGCCCGCACCAACTAGCTTTAAGACTGTGAAAGCCACTGCAGAGGTCTGAAAAATCACCGCAATTCCTAATGCGACTGCTGCGGTATGGACGAGCAAGCCTGTACAAAGTCCTAATGTCACAAGCAGACCAGATATGCGCCCGTACAATGCTGACTGGGTAAGTACAAACACATTGTCAGGTCCGGGCGCTAGGCTAAGCAGTACCGCTGCGATTAGAAAGGTAATCAAGGAGTCGATGGGTATCATAGAGTTGATCTTGTGATTGCTGTTAGATTTTGCGGTTTAAAAATAGTGGGCTAGTCATTCTCCATATCTCGATTCACGGTCAAAGCACTCCACGCTTGGCATACTGGCATAACCTCTAGCGTGTTCACATTGACGTGGGAAGGCACTGAAGTGACCCAATAAATAATGTCGGCAATATCCTCGGCCGTCATAGGTTTGGTGCCAGCATAAACTTTGTCCGCTCGCTCAGCATCGCCTTTGAAACGCACATTGGAGAAATTTGTTTGCGCCATGCCAGGTTCGATATTGCTCACTCGCACATGTTTACCAAGTAAATCAGCCCGCAATGCGCGAGAAAAATTCTGCACAAATGCCTTGCTTGCACCATAGGTATTGCCGCCAGGATAGGGCCAGTTTCCCGCGGTAGAGCCGATGTTGATGATATGCCCTGTGTCGCGCTCGACCATCGATGGCAGTACGGCACGCGTGACTCGTAGCAGGCCAGTGATATTGGTATCGATCATGGTTTCCCAGTTCGCGAAATCTGCTTCATAGGCAGGCTCTACGCCTAGGGCGAGACCGGCACTATTCACTAGTACGTCGATCTGTTGAAACTGTTCCGGGAGATCTGCGAAGAACGAAGCGACAGAGTCTGCGCTGCTCACATCCATTGCCGCGTAATACACCGGGCAGAGTGGGCCCAGCTCCTGCGCTAAATCTTGTAACTTATCGAGACTACGCGCGGCAAGAACCAACGCGCATTGCTCTTTGGCAAACCTGCGTGCAGCGGCCTGCCCGAAACCAGACGAAGCACCGGTAATCATGACGGTCTTTGCCATTACTCTCCCCCTCCCTGCTACTGCGCTTATATTTTCGCGCCGAAATTAACAGTCTTAGCAGGCACCCAGCCAAGTTGACCCTCGCTGGTCTCCAATAGATACCACTCGTTTAGCTCGCGTATGACTTTGAGCTTCTGCCCCATAGTCGTGCTTAATTCGAAGGCGTTGTAATCCATATTGGCCACTCCGGTGCTGCCACCTTCCTCACGGTCGAAGTACTGCACTGGCGCCCAACCCTCTTTACCATCTTTGGCTTTAGCTAGAATCCAGCCAGGGTATTCGGTATCCATCTCCCCTAGCTCTATGACCTCCCCTTTCTTGAATTTGATAGGGTTCGGGTAGTGGGACGTGTAAGGCTCGATCACAATAACGTTCATGCTTTCCTCTTTCGATTAAATGTTTCGTGTGTGGATGTACCGCTTTGGGTGACACTCAACGCGTCGCGGATCGACTTGCCCAGCTCTCGGGCGTCTACATGGAATACCCTCAAACCGAGCGCCAGAGCCGGTTCGATGTCTGCCTCTAAGTTGTCACCAATCATGACACAGTCTCGTGCTGCTAGGCCCAATAAGTCGAGCGCGTATTGGAAAAATTTTCTTTCCGGCTTTCGAGCACCGCAATCCTCTGGCGTGACGACATGATTAAAGTGTGTGTCGAAGCCTAAATTGCGCAATTTCCCCTAGGGTGCTTTGAAGGGCAGCATCGTACTGGCTTGGTCACGGTACTGATGGATATAGTCGCGTTCTTCTTCTAAGTAATTGGCAATAGCGACATCGAACTGCGGATCGGCTATCCAGTGATTAGAGTAGGTCGTGATCGGCTCGAAGCCCCTTTGAATCTTGTGCTCTCCCTGGGCTCCTGAGTCGAACGACTGTAGAGCATTTTCGATGCAAAATTCGATGCCTTGATAATAGCAAGTCTCGAAGTGTAGAAACTGATACTCCTGCTGGCAACCCCAATAACGGCCATACAGTTTGTTTTCATCACGAAGACTCAAGGCAGCGGCAATGGGCTGGCCTTCGTGCAACGCAAGTACAAGTAATAAGTGCTCTGGCAGCGTTTCACCTAGAGTTGTGAAGAAGGATAAGCTGAGATAGGCCTGCTGTCCGCGCACGTGATAGGTGTTCTGATAGAACTGATAGAAAACCTTCCACATAGATTCACTGATCTGCTCGCCCGAATAGCGTTCAAACTGAATATCCGCTTCCTGCACCGCGCGTCGCTCCTTACGCAGATTCTTGCGCTTACGCGAATTGAAGGACTCTAAATAGTGCTCGAAGGATGTGTAAGCCCGATTAAACCAATGGAACTGGGTGGCGATGCGCTGGTGCGCGCCCTGCGTGGCGAGCAATTCGCTCTCGGCCTTTGTTGGGAATAGGACGTGCCAGCTGCTCATACTGAGACGTTTTGCCTCTTCGATCACGGCCATGCTCATGGCTTTTGCAACAACAGCAAAGTCCTCGTCGGGGGCGATAAGGAGCCTAGTGGCATAGCTTGGCGTAAAAGGTATGGCGCTGAGCAATTTGGGGTAATAGCGTCGACCATTCTGCCTGTAGGCATCCGCCCAAGACCAGTCGAAAACATACTCACCGTAGGAGTGGTCCTTGATATAGAGTGGTAGTGCAGCAACGGCCTTGTGGCCGCGCAGAACGAGTAAGTGGTGAGGCTGCCAACCGGTACGCGCGCTAACGCTACCGCTACTCTCTAAGGCGAGAAGAAATTCGTGTTTTAGAAAAGGGCTTGCGTTGTCGACTAGCGCGTTCCATGTTCCACTCGGGATATCGGCAATACGCGGATGAAAGCGAAATTCTAAGCTAGCTGCCAAAGCGATTCCCTAGCGCCCTCAAGACGCGTTCGTGGTAGTTAGATGCCTGCATTTCCTGCTATATTGCGGGCTGATTCGTGCTAAAGGATATCGCGTGGAATCGCTAAACCCGATCAATAAAATCAAGGAACACCGAGACGCTCTACGCAAATCTGAGCGCAAGGTTGCCGACTTCATTCTGGACAACAGTGCCGCGTTGATCAATATGCGGATTGTAGATGTTGCCTCAAGCGCTCAAGTCAGTGAACCTACAGTGCTGCGCTTCTGCCGCGCACTTGGCTACGACGGTTTCCAATCCTTTAAACTGCAACTGGCCCAACACCTTGGTACCAATAGTAGTTATTCGCAGTTCTCCGTCGACGACGCAGATACCGCCGCAGACCTCTGCAATAAAGTGTTCGATTCGACTATCGGCTCGCTACTTACAGTGCGAGACCAGCTCGACGCCACGGTGCTTGAAACCGCTATTAACAAACTTAGCCACGCCAGCCGAGTAGAATTCTATGGCTTCGGGGCCTCCGGTTCGGTGGCCGCCGATGCCCAACACAAGTTCTTCCGTCTTCAAGTCTCCACAGCAGCCTATACCGACCCGCATATTCAGCTAATGTCAGCAATCTCCTTGGGAGAGAAAGACGTGGTAGTCGCTATCTCACAGTCGGGACGCACAAAGGCCTTGATTCAAAGTGTCAATCTCGCGATGGAGGCAGGCGCAACGGTAATTGGTCTCGCTCCGGCCAACACACCCCTAAGCGAGCTGTGTAGCATCGCCATCCATGTGAACGTCGAGGAGGACCAACACGAGTTTACCCCGGTGTCCTCTCGAATTGCTCATCTGCTAGTGATTGATGTGCTTGCGATGGGGGTGGCGCGCTATCGCAAGGCTCTGCTGAAAGATCATCTCAAGCGGATGAATAAGAATTTACGTACGCTGCGAACTTATAAGAGCTAAGCAAGCTCAAACAAATACAACCTACATATTCTTCATGCGGTGTTCCCAGCGACGACGCGCGAAGCGGCGCATATTCGGGATGTCGTCGGTCTCGTCCATAATCGGTTGACCGAGTATCGTCTCGATGATGTCTTCCATCGTCAGCAGCCCAAGCCAAGTGCCGTAATCATCGTATACTAGGCTCATATGTTGATGCTCTTTGAGCAGGCTAGTCAGCACATTCTCTGCGCTCTCATTATCGGTTATAACCTTAAGTGGCTTCATCAGCTCACTGACGAGCTGAGTCGGTTCCGCCTCTACAAGATCGGAACGGAATACCACGCCGTGAGGGTGCCCCTCTTCATCAAGGACTGGGTAGCGAGAAAACTGATCCTTACGCGATTGCTCTATCAGCTCCGCTACTGTTGTGGTGGTTGAGACATACTCACAGACTGTGCGGGGCGTCATGATGTCCCGTGCCTTGATATCGTGCAAATCGAGGATGTTAGCTATAACGCGCTGTTCATCTTGATCTAGTTCATCGAGCTCACGGCCAAGACTAGTCATGGCCTTTATCTCTGCACGCAGGTTCGAAACAGGCTTGCGCTCCCCCATCCAAGAATTGATGTGATCCGATAACCAAATGAAAGGCTTTAGGATCAATATCATCGGATTCAAGACAGTGGGCAGATAAGCCGCAAACCCACGCCAATAACGTGCGCCGAGTGTCTTCGGGATTATTTCGGAAAAAATAAGAATAATCAGGGTCATTACCGCGGAGGCAATTCCGAGGTAGCCATCGCCCATAAGTACCGTTACTTGCGCCCCTACGCCTGCAGCCCCGCCCGTATGGGCGATGGTATTAAGGGTAAGGATCGCCGCTAAGGGCTGGTCAATTCGATCTTTTAATAGCCTAAGACCCTCATATCGAGGCGAGCCTTCTTCCTTAAGATGGGCAATAAAGCTGGGCGTTATGCTTAGCAGTGCGGCCTCTAGCAAGGAACATAGAAAAGAGATCGAGACGGAAATCAGGACAAACGCGATGAGCAAACTCATACAGGGGGGTGATGCACTCCGAAAATCAAGGAAACCAATACTACACCATCGCCCAGAGCCCCCTCAACCGCTTTGACTGCTGTAAGCCCTTTTATACTAAGGGACTGCGTCGGGATGAATGAATGCGACTATTCGCTCTAGCACCTCGGGAGTTCTTAAGATTCGGAAATGCCCAGTGCCCTCAATTTCGACAAACTGTGCCTGAGGCCAATTTGAGTGCACGTTTTTTGACTGGTGGATAGGAATAACCCGATCGTCTTTGTCGTGTAATATCAGCGCCCTCTCTACCTTTATAGTCTTTACGAAGTCACTGACATTGAAGGCTTCGACGTCAATATTCTCTGCCTGTAGTCGCGCGATTAAACGCTGTTGAACTTTGTCCGACACACCAACTCGCTGCGCTACGTCACTAATTCGATCTACGAAACGGTCTGGAGTAGTGACTAACACAGCCTTCTTAAGCGACAGGAGGGGGTTCTGAAACAGGGCATAGCTTACTGCTACTCCACCGAAAGAATGGCTAATTATCGAATCTACCTGCAATTCGTGCAGCAACTTTGCCACCAAGTCGGAAAACTCAATTGGATTAGTTGTTCCTTTACTGCTAAAGCCATGGGCTGGGGCATCGAATGCGTGGATGTTAAAACCCTTCGCGATTAGTTTCTCGATCAGATCTGAGAAGTTACCCGCCTGACCTTCCCAACCATGAATGAGTAGTACGGATTCGCCCTGCCCTGACCAATGATAGGTACGAATACGAAACTCACGAAATGCAATGTCAGACTGCTGTGCTGAATCCAGCACGCCCTGCTCCCTGTCGCGTAGTTTCACAATCTGCGGATTCGTGAGCTTATCGAAGGCAATATTCGTGAAAGTCTCGGGCAACAGGTTCGACATCATGGAGATTAGTTTTCTCTTGAATGTAGTCGAAATACTAACGCTGGGCCTGAAAGTCTTGAAATCTGACATTGCATTTACCTGCCGAGCAAAAGAGTCGCAAATTAAACCAGAGTCCCGCGCTTTCTGTAAGCTGACTGAGTCATCGGCGCAGAGGGAGTTACAGTGTCGCCGTATGTCCATTTGTTCACGAAGCTCGAGCCCTAAACTCCCGGGGGGTCTTGCCATTGATCTCTTTAAACGCCTTATTGAAGGCGGAGAGCGAGTTGAAACCGACATCCATCGCAATGTTTGCAATGGGATCTTTTGAAGAGGCAATCAGTTGGGTTGCCTCACATATCCGGTAGTGATTAAGAAATTGATTGAAATTCCGAAAGCCCATAGTCTGATTGATTGTAATGCGTAGCTTCTGTTCTGAGACAGACAGTGTTTCGCTGAGCTTGCTAAGGGTTAAGCCAGTTTCTTTATAGGATTTTTGCACGCTCATCAGCTCATCGATTCTTAACTTCAGCTTCTCTTCCTTACTAGAAGCCTTTTCCCCATTCTTGCCAATAAAGGCACTAGTATCGAGGAACTGTGAGTTCTGTAGCAGCAACTCCGGATCCCTGTCGAATGTGAAGATGGCGAAATTTAGAGCCAGGGTCCACAAAAAAACCGCTCCGTAGATCAACGGACTGGCTATGCCAATAATAGAGATATTGCTGTCTTGAGGCAGCATCGATTGCAAAAGAGGCAGGAATGCATCTACGGACAGCGTAAAAACGATAACAAGACTCATACTAAACACGAACGGAAGTCGCAGTCTTCGCCTTTCTTCCAGCAGGTCTCCCCGGCGTCCTTTGACACCCATGTAAATCACGTCGAGGCTAAGCCCAACCATGATCAACAGTGGGATCAGCTCACCTAGATAGTAAGCCGTCATTCCGATATAGACATTTAGATAATCCAGTACAGAAAAGGAAGTCTCTAGTGTGAAATAGAGCGTTATCAACCCCAATCCATAGGTGGGAATACTCTTCTCATCATTGAAGAATGTGACCGAAAATAGCCATAACGCGGCGGGTGTGAGTATCGCTAGACGCGAAAGTAGGAAATTGAGTGGAGCTATTCGGTCTATCACTGGAAGAGCGCCAAGTAAGAAAGAAGCGAGGCAGATAGTGAAAAATATCAAAATACGGGCGATGTGCTGGCCCTGAGACCTGGAATAAGTGTAACTGCCGAGAAGGAGCAGCTGCGAAATAGCGAGTCCTGATAAGAGGATATTTAGATCACCCATAAAGGTATTTAGATCCCTCTACGTTAATAACGCTCATTATGATTTCTTGTATTGGGCATTTCTTCCGTGGCCTAGGCGATGTTACGTGTATTCCATTGCTAATATTTGAAAAAGTGCCAAATCCTAGAAAACGCTCAGTATTAGCAAATAATCAGGAAGTATTTCTAGCTGGGAATGCGTTACTCTGGCGTTCAGAATACGATTATTCAGCTTTCTGTGTATTTTGCACGGTCAGTCTGAAATAAAACCCCTGCGACAAGCAGTTTTGAGGAGAATTACATGCGACTTTCGTCATTGATAAACAGAGGCTTGCTGCTAGCATTCTCGGGCCTGGCAATCTCGCCAGCATTGAGTGCTCAGGAAGTAACTTTCCATAAAGATATCGAGCCGATACTACAACGTAGTTGTCAGACTTGTCACCGGGGTGGCGGTGTAGCACCAATGCCATTGGTAACCTATGACGAGACGGCTCCATTTGCCGGACTTATTGAGTATAAAACGAGTCTTCGCGACCGCGCCGGCGCTATGCCACCTTTCTATGCAGAGAAAAATATAGGCATTCAACACATCAAGGATGACCCTTCCTTGTCTGATGCGGAACTTGCCGCAATTTCAACTTGGGCGCGTTCAGGCGCACCCAAAGGCGATGCGGCCGACGCTCCGGCACCACTGGTCTTTGATAACAATGCCAAGTGGAAGCTGGGTGAGCCTGATAAGATTGTGAGACTCAAAGACTTCCTCATGGAAGGTGGGCGACCCGACTGGTGGGGCGAGCTTCCCAGTGTGAGTACTGGCATGACAGAAGACCGCTACGTGAAGTCCGTTGAAATCATTGAAGTAAACGACGTGAATGAAGGTGTCGCGGCGTCCGATACTGTAGGTGGTTTGTATATATTCCACCACATGATCTGGCGTACGGAAGTAGTAGACGAGAATGGCAAAATAGTTCCTGGTCAGTCTGTTTCTTTCCCCGTTCACGAAGTGGGTCGCAATGGCGACGTCTTCGACCCGGAAGCAGGCCCATTACTGGCAGCGAACTCCGCTTTCTTCACCGATTCAGTGCATATGCACTCCAATGGACGAGATACGGTTGGTCACTTGGAGATAGGCTTCAGGTTCCACCCGAAAGGCTATGAGCCCAAGTACAAATCGGCCATTAGCATCCTAGGCAATGGTGTGGATATCAGCGTTGAAGGTGATGCTAAGGATCAGGAATTACATGCCTATCAAGTACTAACGCAAAATACCAAAGTCATCACCTTTGAGCCCCACCTGCACGCCCCTGGCGAGCGTATGTGTCTGGAGGCTATCTGGGGATATTCTGTGGAGACTATTTCCTGCGTGGGCTATGACCACAACTGGGTGAGAGGATACGGCTTCGAAGATAACTACACGCCTCTGCTGCCTAAGGGCACTATTCTTCACATCACTGGCTACTTCGACAACACCAAGGCTAATCCTAATGTGCCGGATCCACGCAACTGGCAGGGTTCGGGTAATCGCTCGGTAACCAATATGTTTATCGACTTGGGCATCCGCGTGACCATGACTGACGAGCAGTTCAAGGAAGAAATGGAGAAACGCCGCAACAATTTGAACCTTGGTCCAAACGATCACGTGATTGGTTGCCCTCTATGTCTAGCACCGCTGGTATGGCCTCTCGAGTCAGATTCAGCCAATGCTAACGATCAACTGGATGACAAGGTAGCTGGTAACTAACACAAGTTGGATTAGTTACCCCTCGTCTATGCAATGAACAAGAGAGGCTCGATATCGAACCTCTCTGTGCCCTAAAATGTTCACTTATCGGAGATCTTGCTGGAAAGGCAAGAAACTAGATATGAAAATTAAGTTCAAAGATGTATCGAAATCAGCACTTGTTATATTGATCAGTGGACTGGCCCTAACGTCGACCACTGCGTTTGCACAGCAGGATTACGAGTACGCCAAGCACACATATATGAGCGGTCAGCATGCTGAAGTGGCTTATGAGGGCTGGGAAGAAAACGAAGACGGCACGATAACCATGACCTTTGGCTACTTCAACCACAACTGGGAAGAAGAGCTCGATATTCCAATTGGCGAAAATAACCGCTTCACTACAGGCGAGCCAGACCGAGGTCAGCCTACCCATTTCCTACCCCGACGTAATCGCTTCACTTTTGAGGTCATCGTACCCGAAGACTTCGGAGATAAAGAATTGGTTTGGGAGCTAACTTCTCCGAATGGAGTGACTCGCGCCGCCTATGGCACTCTTCGCGCAGACTACAAGATAAACAACGTCACCATCATGTCTGAAACCGGCTCTCTGGGTGCAGGCACTTCCGACGAAGCTACCAGGGCCAATATCCCCCCGGTTTCTGAGTTAATCGGTGACGGGTTTCGAACAGTCAGTGTGGGTGAGACTCTCACATTCCAGACTCAGTTGAGCGACGATGGTGTACCAGAGCCCTTCGACCCAATGCGACGCGTCAGACTTCTGGGTGGCCCGGCAGCGGCTTTCGCAACGCCTGAAGTGGTTCGCGACATGATGATGAAAATGCCGCCACCGAAGCCGACAGTAGCTAAAAATAACGGCTTGTACCTGTCTTGGAATGTCTACCGTGCACCTGAAGGACTAAGCAACGTACAGGATGCTGTGCATTTTTATCCACCACAGGTTAAGCCATGGGAAGATACCCGACCATCGGCTAACTCTCCGTGGAGTTGGTTATGGTTGCCACCAAAGTTGCCTGAGGATGGAATAATTGAAGTAAGCGTTACTTTCGACGAACCAGGCACCTACGTGCTTTGGGGACGAGCGGACGATGGAGGTCTTTTCACGGACCAGTATCTGACGGTTAACGTAAGGGAATAACGGCTCCTTAGAGCTTGCGTAAAACATCGAACCAGAGAATGGTAAGCCTTTCTCTGGTTTTTTGTTGGCGGGCAAAAAAGGTTTAAAATTAAACCCCCACTATCCTAATTCTTATTAGGATAGTGGGGGTTTAGTTCTTTACTTGGAAAATTGCTCGCGAATATCGTTTGTTAGCATAAACGTTCCTAGCACATCAGGAATTACTTGAGTGAACACTAACCCCGTAAGATTCTGTGTTGGATCTATCCAAAAGCTTGTGCTGGCCCAACCACCCCATCCATACTCGCCTACATTGATTGTGCTAGTCGGAACAGTCTTAACTTCACCGCAGTAACCAAACCCAAACGCAGGATCTGCAGAGCTATTCTCTCCGAATATTTCTGGCAAATGGTTAGTTGTCATTGCACTGACACTTTCGGGTGACAACACTCTTACACCATCAATAGTGCCTTTGTTCAAAAGCATTTCACCAAATCGTAAATAGTCCCCTGGTGTACCAACTATTCCTGCACCACCGTATTCCAGTACAGGTTGCTTTAGATAACTGCTTCCGTATAACTTCCCGTCTTTCACATCTACTAATTTTCCTTGACCATTGAGTACATACAAAGAAGTTAGTCTATCTGCTTTTTCTGCAGGAACAAAAAAGTCAGTATCATGCATGCCTGTTGGCTCAAGAATTCTTTCTTTAATGTAATCGCGGAAAGACATGCCACTTGCAACCTCGATCAACCTTCCGAGCACTCCCATGGATTCACCATAATGCCACTCGGTACCTGGCTCAGCGTAAAGAGGCATTTTCGCAAGTCTAATCATATGTTCAGCCAACGTCTCTTCGAGTCTATTCTCGATGGCAAACACATCTGCATCTGCATAGTATGGCGATACTGTCGATTCGATTACTTTATAAGAAAACCCTGAGGTATGTGTCATAAGATTTTCAATCTTGATTTCATTCTCTGCTGGACGTACACCTGATTCCGTATGAACAGACATTGTGCTCATCTCAGGAATGAATTTCTTAATTGGTTCATTAAAATCGATAAGACCATCTTCTTTAAGTGTCATGACTGCAGCACAAGTTAGCGGTTTCGTCATCGAGTAGAATCTGAAAATTGAGTCCATCTTTAGCGGTGTTTTTCCTTCTATATCCTGATATCCACGCACATCACTGAATATCACCTCACCATCGCGTGCGAAAATAGTTACTGCTCCAGGTATTTGACCCTTGTCTAAATAGCCTTGTATAACATTTCTGATGTCTTGCTGCTTAGCGGCACTAAGAGAATTGCCAGAATCCAACATTGCACTGTCTTGTGCGAATGTTGAAATTGAGAATGCCGAAAGTATTCCAAAAAGCATCTTTGATGGTGATAACTTAAATCGAATTTTATTAGTCATGTTTTTTCCTTTTTCAATATCGAGAATTACTTACACTAACTCTCCAATCACTATGTAAAACGGTGCTGATTGGAGAGTAGAAAACTATTTTGCTAGTTAAATTTGTAGTTAAATTTAAGAAAAATTTCGCGGCCGTAAGAAACCCAACCGGATCTATCACCTAAAGAGGCGTTATTAGTTCCTGTTCCTCCTCCAGTATTTGATCCACCTGTAGCATTCAAGGTAATTTTATCGGTAAGGTTTCTTAAGACTAGCGCCAAATCCCATTTTTCATCTGGCGATGTCAACTTAATGGTGGAGTTTACTTTAACAAAGCTATCCTGAACGTCCTGAGGTGACCGGCGCAGGTTTGTTGTATAGTCATCTGAATAGGACGCCCCAAGGAACGCATCAATACCGTAGCCATTGTTCAAGTTCGTAATGTATTGAACACTAGCAGTGGCCACCACTTCAGGTGCTCCTTGCATTGTTGTTCCAGAAAGGTCCTGCTCTTGAAATACTCCGTTAACAGGGCTTGGAGTTAAATTGCAGCCATTCGCTATCGACTGCCCGACATAGCAACCAGTCAGGAATTTATCAAACTGCGCTTCGTTAAATGCCAGGGATCCTTGTATTGAAATACCATCTATTGGCGTGATCCAATTAACATCAGACTCAATGCCTTTTATTGTCGCTTTAGCAGCATTTCTAACCTTGAAAGTGATGGTTTCAGGATCATATGTTCCTACTTGCAGGTCTGTATAGTCATAACTATAAGCGGTTACACTTAGTGCAAGTCTGCTATTTATATTTGTTTTGTATCCTGCTTCAAAACCTTTTACCAACTCTTCGTCATAATGGTTGTCGTAGCCAGGGTTTGCTATCGCTCCGCTAGAGAAACCACCATCAAAACCTCCTGACTTAAAACCTTCCTTATAGGATGCGAATAATAAAGAGTCGGCGGTAGGATGATATGACCCTGTTATCTCACCTGATACATTACTGAATGACACTGAATCAGCAGTTAGATTCGCAGTGACATCGGCACCATTTCTATAGAATTTGAGGCTTTTGTCTTCAGTTGTGTAACGTAGCCCACCGGAAAGCTCAAAGTTATCGGAAACCTCCCATCGAATTTGTCCGAAACTTGAGAAAGCACTTTGGTCTTCAACTGCCTCCTCTGTACCAATAGCAAACGGGGGTCCAAAAAGTGCAATCACAGCATCTTGTGCAGCAACGGTATCTTTTCCTTCGAAGAACACACCCGCCATAAAGTTTACTGATGATGTCCAATCAGAACTAATGCGAAATTCTTGAGTCCATTGTTTCTGTTCGAAAGGTAAGTACGGAACCATTATTCCGAGACGAGGACCTGGGGTAGCGTTATGTGAGTTAAACTCACTGAAATCAAACAGTCCGGTGACAGATGTTAGTAACAAGTTATCAGTAAGAGAATAATTACCTTCTAAAGTTGCTAGAAGTTGCTCATTGTCTCGAAACCCCAATCCGTTCAGGTTTCGCGACCCCGGTATCATCGTCATGATACTTTCAGGGGCACCACCTTTGTAGATATCTCTATCCGCTTTACAGGGGAAGTTTGGTTGTAATTGAGGATCGCCCAGTGGACAGTCAAAACGTTGAGAGCCAGTGGCGGAACCACCTTCGATCTTGGATTTGCTGTAGGTCAGTTTAGCTCTAATATCTAATTTGTCAGTAGGATCTGCGATTATGGTTCCACGAAGGAACATCTCCTCGCCTGACGGATAACTCTTAACATGAGCGGGAATTACTAGAGGGTCTCCGTTGCTCGGAACAGTTCTAATATTGAAATATCCATTCATGTCCGTGAATCGTCCTACTAATCGCCCTCTAACGTTTTCAGAGATGGGACCTGAGGCAAGAGCTTGGTAAAACACATCACCAGATTCGGTTTCGTACTCAGTAGACACGCTGAACTCTTTCTGGTCTGTAGGGTCTGCAGTAATAAATGACAAAACCCCGCCTGGACTATTTTTACCGAAAAATAATGACTGAGGTCCTCTTAAAACCTCAATTTGCGCAAGGTCGATTTGGGCTGATTTACGAACATTGAAGCTTCCTACCTGCATTCCATCTACATTGATGGCAACGGCTTGATCCGCAAGATAGTTAGTTGAACCGGTACCAATACCTCTCAAGGAAATCTGACCTCCCGAGGAAACTGACGACTCAGCAACAATTAGGCCTGGGGTGAAGCTCGCAAGCTCATCAACGGATTGAATATTCAACTGTTCAATCTGTGCTTCGCCGAATGCTGTAACAGCTGCAGGAACATCAATGATTCTTTCTTCACGTTTGCGAGCGGTAACCACAACCTCTTCTATTAACTGGGTTTGGTTGTTTGGGTTCTGAGCAAATGCTTGCCCAGGTAGTAATTCAGTAAGCAGTAGTGCTGACGCACCAGCGAACGCTGTAAATCGTGTGGACATGAAAGGAACTCCTCAGTTTTTATTGTAGTGAGCGTCACGTAATCACTAAGTGAAGCAGAGGAGAATTTATTCGACATATGCGTATGTGTCAATGCTTGAATGTATAGTTTTATAGAATTCTGAAATATACTCCAAGCATTCTGCCGGGACAGCTCACTGAAAACCAACAGAAAAAACCACTTAAATACTTGATATGTCTGCCATTTTTGCACTATTGTGTTGTGCCATAGCAAATGTGCGAAAATTAGCGGGATTTAGCAAAGTTTTAATGAGTCTTAAAATAGACACTTTGCAAAGGAAAAAGGGGTTTGATCTTGTACCTTCCCCAGCTCGCTCGGAATAGTTTTACATAGGTCTTTAAAGTATATGACTCAACTTGAAGTTAAGAGTGTCAAGAAGCAGGATCTGATTCAGAAAGTAGCTACAGGACTTTTTAACTCACAGGGAATAGGTCGAGTTTCGTTAGCTGTTGTAGCCAAAGAAACAGGAATGAGTCGAGCAACCTTGTATCACTATGTTCGTAATCGCGAAGAGTTAGTATTTCAGTGCTACATGCGCAGTGTCGCATTGGCGTCTAAACGCTTGAACTCTACTTTTAAATTAAATCCACTAGAGAAGATTCTGCACTACATAGAGAGTTCGCTCTCTGATGAAGCTGATGATGAAGCCATTATTGCTGATACTGGATTACTGAGCCAAGAAAATAGAGAACGTCTAGAAATTGCCCTGCACAACCATTACCAAGAACTAGAAACGATTCTTGCAGAGGGGATAGAGACTAAGTCTATCAGTCGTTGTGATACTAAACTTTTATCACGCATCATCCCCAATATGCTTTCTTTTATAAGGCAATCCCCACGATGGACTGAAGACTCTCAAAGCAACAGAAGACTAAATGGCGTAATTGACATCGCAAAGTTTGGTATTGCAACGAACCGCAACGAGAAATTTAGTGTTGCTGTCGACGTCAATATTTTCTCCCGATTGAAAATAGCTGGCTTTGATAAAGATAGTTTAAGTGCTATGCGAAAAGAGCAATTATTAATGACGGGCTCCATGCTTATCAATCGTAGAGGAGTTGAGAATATCTCTTTAGAGGACGTTGCGGATGCTCTAGGAGTAACTCGCGGTGGTGTTTATCATTACTTCAAGGACAAACCAAAATTCATTTCTGAATGTATAGAAAGAGGGTTGGGACTATATAATGACACTATGAGCTTTGTTGAGAATTATAACGGCAGTGGACTAGAAAAATCTGTTGTTGGCTTGCACTTAAACACCCAAGCCCAATTGGGAAGTCTCCAACCCTTTCTTCCTTGGAACAGCTTAGATTTTACTCAAGAAGAGCAACGAGAAAAAGTGATATCCGGTATGCAATCCTTAATGCAAAGAAGTGAAAGAATCGCTGATATTGGTTTAAAGGACAAAAGTCGCCGTCTTGTAGATCCTGTAAATGCTTCTCTTATGGGTGCTGGCGCATATTTAACAATTCCAAAATGGATCGATGAATTCTCGGAATGCGACACCTTTAAAGTAATCGAAGAGATCATTAATTTTGTTATATACGGACTGGCCCCGAAATAGACAGTTAAACAACTTAGTGAAGCTAGTTTTACAATTCAGCCTAATTTAATGGATCATTCACATCGAAATTCATGCTCTTTTGTTCTAGTAATTTTTTTCCAGCATACCTTCTAGTTAAAAATTACGGCAAGTTTTATATCCACAGCAATTGCATTATTCAACCGTCACCGATTTAGCAAGATTGCGAGGATGATCGACATCCGTGCCCTTGAAAATCGCAACGTGGTAAGCCAACAGCTGTAGTGGAATCGTATAGATAATCGGGGCGAGAATATCCGGCACCGTGGGTATATTGACGACCTTACAGCCACTATCATTTTCAAAACCGGCGCTCTTGTCGGCGAACACGAATAGCTTACCACCACGGGCACTCACCTCTGCAAGATTGCCCTTCAGTTTACCTAACAGCTCATCGTTTGGTGCTACCGCGATAACGGGCATCTTGTCATCCACTAACGCTAAGGGACCATGTTTCAATTCGCCGGCCGGATAGGCTTCAGCGTGAATATACGAAATCTCCTTAAGCTTCAAGGCCCCTTCCTTCGCAACTGGGTATTGAATGCCGCGACCTAGGAACAAAGCGTGATTCTTGTCCATAAGATTCTTAGAGATGTTGCGAATCTCGTTGTCCAACTCTAATGTCATGTTGACTAGGGCAGGAAGTTTATTGAGGTCACTGACATACTGCCTCTCTACCTCGTCAGTCATGCCGTTGCGTCGCGCTAACACTAATGTTAGAAGTAATAGAACACATAGTTGCGTGGTAAAGGCCTTCGTCGATGCAACGCCAATCTCCCGACCCGCGGTAGTGAGCAGGCAGAAGTCTGATTCGCGCACGAGAGAGCTGGTCGCGACATTACAGATCGCGAGAGTGCCAACATAATTAAGCTCTTTCGCATAGCGCAATGCTGCCATTGTGTCTGCGGTTTCACCGGATTGCGAGATGCTTACGAATAAGGTGCCTGGTTGCACAATAATATTGCGGTAGCGATAGTCGCTGGCGATATCGACGGAGCAGGTCATCTTCGCGATATTCTCTAACCAATATTTAGTGATCATCGCAGCGTGAAAACTGGTACCGCATGCAACGATCTGCACACTTGTTACTTTGTCGAAAATAGCCTTGGCTTTTACACCGAACGCTTCTTCCAATACATGGGTGTCGCTTATTCTTCCACTAAGGGTATCTTTGATTACCTTTGCTTGCTCGTAGATTTCCTTGAGCATGAAGTGGCCATATTCACCCTTCTCTACATCACCTGCTTCGCTCGTGATATGCGTTATTGGGCGACTTACTTTCTTATCTCCATTCCAGATCCTTACCGTTTTTAGAGTAAGTTCTGCTATATCCCCTTCTTCGAGATACATGAAGCGATCTGTCACTTGGCCAAGAGCCAAAGCATCAGAGGCCACGAAGTTTTCGCCGATACCGACACCAATAACCAATGGGCTACCGCTACGTGCCACAATAATCTTATCGGGTTCGTTGCGGTTTATTACACAGAGACCATAGGCACCGTGCAGTCTACGCACAGTTTCTTTCACAGCATCGAGTAGACTAATGCCCTTCTCTTTAATGGTCTTGTGCAAAAGGTGAACGATTACCTCGGTGTCTGTCTCTGATTCGAACTGATAACCTGCAGCCGTTAGCTCATCTCGGAAACTAGCGTAGTTCTCGATAATACCGTTGTGAACGAGCGCAATGTCTTCCCTTGAAATATGGGGGTGAGCGTTCTTCTCGCTTGGCTCGCCATGGGTTGCCCAACGCGTATGCGCAATCCCTATCTGTCCTACAAACTCACGTTTGCCCATGGCCTCTTCGAGCTTCTCGACCTTACCCAATGCCCTGATGCAATCGATTTGAGCATTCTGTGCGTCAATCATCGCCATGCCTGCTGAGTCATAGCCTCTATACTCTAGACGTTTCAAACCCTCTAGGAGAATTCCTGACACATCCCTTTGCGCTACCGCACCTACTATTCCACACATAGAAAACTCCTTCCGGCGACATGGCTCTTAGCCCGCACGCTATTCAATTCATTTTTTATTTGGGCGCTTCCAGCCATCTATATTGCGTTGCCGACCACGGGCAACACCTAGCTCGTCGTCATCTATATCGCGGGTGATAGTAGAGCCTGCCGCAATGAACGCGTTCTTACCAATCACTAATGGCGCTACTAAAACAGAGTTGGAACCTACAAACACAGCGTCTTTGATAATGGTTTGGTGTTTATTCACCCCGTCATAGTTACAGGTAATAGTGCCCGCACCTATATTTGCCTTCTCGCCGACAATGGCATCGCCAACATAACTTAAATGGTTAATCTTGGAGCCTTTTCCAACGATCGCTTTCTTGGTCTCAACGAAGTTTCCAATCTTGGCGCCATCCGCCAAGTTTGTACCAGTTCGAAGCCTAGCAAAGGGCCCTATCGCACAATTAGCGGCGATACTCGATTCTTCAATATGGCAATTGGCGAGTATATGCGTACCATCGCCAATATCACTATTCTTGATCACGACATTGGGGCCGATATGGACACCATTGCCAAGTGTCACCTGCCCCTCGAATATCGCATTGATGTCAATCTCTACATCGCGTCCACATTGTAGAGTACCGCGCACATCGATGCGTGCTGGGTCCGCTAAACCAACCCCAGCAAACAAAAGCTGTTCTGCGATTCGGCCTTGATAGTGTCGCTCTAGTTGCGCGAGCTGAAACTTATTATTAACCCCAAGTACTTCGAGCTCGTCTTCGAGAATCAAGCTTGCGACTTCGCAGTTATCTGCGACAGCCGAAGCGATTATATCGGTGAGGTAATACTCCCCCTGCGCGTTCTTTGGGGACAGTGCGGCGAGCCACCCTCGCAAGCGACCGGCTGGTGCCGCGAGGATGCCACTATTTGTTTCTTGAATAAGTTTTTGCTGTGGGTTAGCGTCTTTCTCTTCTACTATTGCTAGTACACGATTCTGCTCATCTCTTAATATTCTTCCCAGACCGGTTGGATCTGTGCTTTGCACAGTGAGAACGGAGATAGAATCTGCATGACAGGCCTCGGTCAAAGCCCTCAGTGTTTCTGGCTGGATTAGTGGTACATCACCATAGAGCACCAGTACTGTTCTGTCGTCGGGAATATTTGGCAAGGCCTGCGCTACGGCGTGACCAGTGCCTAGTTGTTCAGTTTGTGTGGCCCAACTAATGTCTGCATCAGCGAAATGAGCCTGTACAGCCTCTCCCTCAAAGCCAATTACCACATGAATCTTATGTGCAGCAAGTTGTGTAGCGCTGTTAATCACATGACCCAATAGCGGATATCCCCCTATGCGATGCAAGACCTTGGGCGTACTCGAGTACATGCGAGTCCCTTTCCCAGCGGCAAGAATAATAACTTCGAGTAGTTTTGCTGATTGTGAGCTCATCTTTAAAACGCTTCTTATTGATGTCAGTGGCGTAGTTTAACCGAGAATTCGGGGGGTTTGTGGCATCAAGAATCTAAACAAACAAAAAAGGGCAGCTCTCGCTACCCTTTTTTACTTCTAGCTTACTGCTGTAGTGCTACTTGCGCAGTTGTCGTAGCGCACGCAATTGTGCTGCCGCCTCGGCCAACTGTGTAGCAGCGCGAGAGTATTCAAACTCACTACTCTTATTACTGATGGCTTCGTTCGCATCTTCGATCGCTTTTAAGGCCGCGGCCTCATTAACGTCGTCGGCACGCAATGCAGTATCGGCAAGAACCGTCACAACACCGCTCTGCACTTCCAAAAAGCCGCCAGAGACGTAGTAGATCTGCTCGGACCCGTCTTGCAGCACGACTCGTACCGGCCCAGGAATGAGGGCAGTGAGTAGTGGTGCGTGACCTGGAGCAATGCCCAAATCACCTAGGGTACCTGTAGCGACCAGTATCTCGACTAGTCCGCCGAAGATTTTCTCCTCGGCGCTTACGATGTCGCAGTGCATAGTCATAGCCATTTCGTCTTTCTCTTTAAGTGCTTAGTACGATTACAGCTTCTTCGCTTTGGCGACAGCTTCTTCGATGCTGCCAACCATGTTGAAGGCCTGCTCAGGAATCTGGTCATAGTCACCGGCCAGAATACCTTTGAAGCCTGCAATCGTGTCTTTCAATGGCACATACTTACCCGGAGTGTTGGTGAACACTTCTGCCACGAAGAATGGCTGGGAAAGGAAGCGCTGAATCTTACGAGCACGGGATACGATTTGCTTGTCCTCTTCGGACAATTCATCCATACCCAGAATCGCAATGATGTCTTTGAGCTCTTTGTAACGCTGTAGAACAGACTGTACGCCACGTGCTACGTCGTAGTGCTCCTGGCCAATAACCAGCGGATCCAACTGACGTGATGACGAGTCAAGTGGGTCAATAGCTGGGTAAATACCAAGCTCGGCAATCGCACGAGAAAGTACCACTGTTGCGTCAAGGTGAGCGAAGGTGGTGGCTGGCGACGGGTCAGTCAAGTCGTCCGCAGGTACGTATACCGCTTGGATTGAAGTAATGGAGCCGGTTTTAGTAGAAGTAATACGCTCTTGTAGAACACCCATTTCCTCTGCCAGCGTAGGCTGGTAACCCACCGCAGAAGGCATACGGCCTAGCAGTGCGGATACTTCAGTACCGGCGAGTGTATAACGATAGATGTTATCTACGAAGAAAAGTACGTCACGACCTTCGTCACGGAATTTCTCGGCCATTGTCAAACCAGTCAGTGCAACACGCAGACGGTTACCGGGCGGCTCGTTCATCTGGCCGTATACCATTGCTACTTTAGAGTTCTCGAGATTGTCGAGATCGATAACCTTCGATTCGGCCATCTCGTGGTAGAAGTCGTTACCCTCACGAGTACGCTCACCAACACCTGCGAACACTGACAAACCACTGTGTGCCTTGGCGATGTTGTTGATCAGCTCCATCATGTTAACTGTCTTACCAACACCGGCGCCGCCGAACAGACCAACCTTACCGCCTTTGGCGAAAGGACAGATTAAGTCGATTACTTTGATACCGGTTTCGAGCAATTCATTAGACGCTGCAAGCTCATCGTAAGCTGGTGCTTTACGGTGAATAGGCATGCGCTCTTTCTCACCAATAGCACCGCGCTCGTCGATTGGGCTGCCGAGTACGTCCATGATGCGACCCAAAGTCTCTAGACCGACAGGTACAGAGATAGGCGCGCCGGAGTCGACGACATTCAAACCGCGGGACAGACCTTCGGTGCTGCCCATCGCGATGGTGCGAACGACGCCGTCGCCCAGCTGTTGCTGAACTTCAAGTGTCGTTGCTTTGCCCTCTACTTGCAGAGCGTCATATACCTTGGGGACTGATTCCCTCGGAAACTGTACGTCAATAACCGCACCAATAATTTGAACGATACGACCGCTACTCATGTTCGGTTCCTCTTAAGGTCTAAATCCAAAATCTTGCTGAATTCTTTTGCTAAATGATTGCTTTCCGCTTTGAGTGGTTGCGCCTTATACGGCTGCTGCACCGCTCACAATCTCGGAAAGCTCCTGCGTAATTGATGCCTGTCGTGCCTTGTTGTAAATCAAGCCAAGGTCCTCGATGATATCGCCAGCATTATCGGTAGCGTTCTTCATGGCCATCATTCTTGCTGCCTGTTCACAGGCATTATTTTCGACTACAGCCTGATACACCTGAGACTCGATATAGCGTGCCAATAAGGCGTCGAGTAGCTCCTGTGGTTCGGGCTCATAAATATAGTCCCAGTGATGCTTCATCGACTTATCGGTAGACGCTTCCAGCGGTAGCAACTGTGCTACAACCGGCGTCTGCGTCATTGTATTCACGAAGCTATTACCAACAATGAAGAGTCGATCGATCTCACCGCTTGCGAACTTGTCGAGCATCACCTTTACAGCGCCAATAACATCTTCAACTTGTGGGGCTTCGCCGATGCCGCGCATTGAGGCTACAACGTTACCGCCGTAATTGTTGAAGAAGGATGTTGCCTTCGCGCCGATCGCGCATAG
>CAXBOY010000028.1:0-31589 GCA_963977405.1 uncultured Gammaproteobacteria bacterium | reverse complement strand
ACAACGCTTGTGCCCACAGGCACCCGCACGATGAGGTCTTCACCGCTTCGGCCCGTACAATTCTTACTCATACCGCCTTGACCGGACTGTGCGCGGTACTGTGGTTGAAATCGGAAATCCACTAGGGTGTTGAGCCCGCTGTCGCCAAGCAGATAGATGCTACCGCCATCACCGCCATCGCCGCCATTTGGGCCGCCCTTAGCGATGAACTTCTCCCTGCGAAAGGCCTGACAGCCATTGCCGCCCTTACCTGCTTCCACAGTGATTTCTGCTTCATCTACGAACTTCATGTTGTTCCTACCCGTTGGGGAATCAAATATTGTGGCAATCTAAGCGAGGGCAGTATGCCCCATATAAAAAAGCCCCGTCACAAGACGAGGCTCTTTTTCGTTCAGGGCTGGCCTTGCCAAAACACCGAACTACACGCGCAGCTGCAATTAAGCAGTAACGATGCTGATGTACTTCCTGCGCTGTGCGCCCTTCACTTCAAACTTAACAGTGCCTGGAGCCGTTGCGAAGATTGTGTGATCTTTACCTAGCCCAACATTTACACCGGGGTGAAAATGCGTGCCGCGCTGACGCACGATGATGTTGCCCGCCAATACGCTTTCGCCGCCGAAACGCTTAACTCCAAGTCGCTTCGACTGGGAATCACGACCGTTACTGGTACTACCACCTGCTTTTTTATGAGCCATTTGTTGTCTCCTGCCAGCTTACGCCCGACTTTATGCTGAAATACCTGTGATTTTAACTTCAGTAAACCACTGTCTGTGGCCCTGGTGCTTCAAGTGGTGCTTACGACGACGGAACTTAAGGATCGTCACTTTCTTAGCGCGACCAGTCGTCAGTACTTCAGCAGTAACCTTGCTGCCTTCAACATAAGGCGCGCCGATCTTTACTGATTCGCCCTCACCCACCATGAGTACTTTGTCGAAGCTAACTTCTTCGCCCATGGCAGCTTCCAATTTTTCGAGCTTGAGGATCTCGCCCTCAACCACTCGGTGTTGCTTGCCACCACTCTCAATTACCGCGTACATATCTCACTCCACATTGGGTATAGGTTCATATTCTGCTAGCGCTGCGATCTTCTCGTCCATTACTGGGTCTAAACCCTAATGACTAGAACAAGAGACAAGGACGGCGTAATTCACGCTTAAAAGTCCTTGTTGAAAGTCCTTCTGTCCAGCAGTGCCTATAGGGGCGGGCATTTTACGGGAACACCCCTGTAGTGGCAAGCCTCATTTCGAGAAATTATCATGTTCTCCATGCCCTTGCAGCAAGGATGCGCTGTGCACGCTGTTATCTTGACAGCCAAAGGCTTCGCCCCTAGCATGCAGGCTCGATTTACAACGCACGTCTTGAACAAAAATCGCTATTTCCCGGCACTTTTAGGGAGGGGGTGATAAAAATTGACGAGTAAGGCTTCAAATCCTTCTTTTCAAGACAATGATTACAATAAATTAGCGTCACAAACAGCAACATCGCTCACGGTAGCTTCATGTATAAGAATATCCGCGCAGTAGTTTCGGCAGACTTCGATGCCGTAAACCAGTTCATCATCGACCAGTTATACTCCGATGTCGCACTTGTAGAGAGTATCGGCCACTATATTATCGATGCGGGCGGCAAACGCATGCGCCCAGTTCTCGTGCTATTGAGCGCAAAAAGCTGCGACTATCAAGGCGATCAACACATCAGCCTAGCCGCTGTAATCGAGTTCATCCATACCGCTACCTTGCTGCATGACGATGTCGTCGACATGTCCTCAATGCGCCGCGGACGCCCTACAGCTAATGAACAATGGAGCAACCCCTCCAGCGTGCTGGTAGGCGACTTCATCTACTCTCGCGCATTTCAGGTCCTAGTCTCCATTGGCAATATGGACATCATGCGGATAATCGCCGATACAACCAATCGCATCGCCGAAGGCGAAGTGCTGCAGCTAATCAATAAGAATAATAGTGCGGCGACCCAAGAAGGCTATATGAATGTCATCCGCCACAAGACCGCTATCCTATTCCAGGCGGCGGCCGAGTGCGGCGCGATACTCGCCGGCGCTAGCGCCCAGCAACAGCAAATCCTTCGGGATGTGGGCATGCATATTGGCATGGCCTTCCAGTTAATCGACGACGTGCTCGACTACGAGGGCGACGCCGCAACCATGGGCAAGAACATTGGGGATGACTTGGCTGAGGGCAAACCGACCCTGCCGCTGATTCACGCCATGCGCACTGGCACTAAAGAGGAAGCGGAGCTGCTCAAGCGTTGCATCGAGGGTGCTGCGCAAGATATCGAAGCAGAACTTGCTCAACAACAGCTCGCCGACGTGATCGCGATCATCAAGCGCAGCGGCAGCCTAGACTATACCCGCGACCTCGCCCTTGCCGAATCCGACAAGGCTATCGCCCTTCTGGCTAATCTCGAAGACAGCCCCTTCCGTCAGGCGCTCATCGATATGGCGAACCTCGCAGTGAAGCGCGCTAGCTAAACACTCCTCTGCAGATCGAACTCCTTTGCGAGCAAGGCATAGGAGTTCTTGCGCTGCGAAAAGTCATGACAATTACTGATCACTACCAACTCATCCGCGTGGTGGCGCTGCGCAATCTCGCGGAGTTGGGCGCCTACCTTTGACGCAGTGCCGCAGATGGCGTGCTGGCGACGCTGCGCGATAAGCGTACGCTCCTGGGCCGACAGTGGATATTCACGAGCCTCTGCGATCGAGGGAATCGGACCTGGGTTGCCTTTCTCTAAGCCCAAACGCCAGATATCGCGGGTCAAAGCCAAAGCCTCTGCCTCTTCTTCATTATCCGCACAGAGTACAAACACCCCAACATTGACATGAGGGGCTGGCAGCGTTTCCGTGGGCTGAAAATTCTCCCGATAGACCCGCGCGAGGTGATCGCTATGCTGCGGGTTGAGGAAATGCGCAACAGAGTAGCGCATGCCTAACTCGGCGGCATAGAGCGCACTCTGCTCGCTAGAACCAAGCAACCAGAATTGTGGAGGTATATCTACTTGCGGGCTGGCGTGGGCGCGTGTAAAGACACTTGTCTCCGGGCGCTCACCCCTTACGAAGGCCATCATATCTAAGAGTTTGTTGCGAAAATATTCCACGCCGATAGGCGACCCGTAGGCCAATGCCTGCGCAGTGACAGAATCGCTGCCTGGCGCCCGGCCGACTCCAAGATCTACCCTATTGGGGTAGAGGGTCTGCAACAAGAGGAAGTTCTCTGCCACCTTATAGGGGCTGTAGTGGGTCAGCATGACGCCGCCCGAGCCAAGACGAATGCTCTCGGTCTTGGCACCAATCTGCGCCAGTAATAGCTCTGGGGCGCAGCCAGCGAAACTCTCCGAGCCATGGTGTTCCGCCACCCAAAATCGATAAAACCCTAGTGCCTCTGTATGTTGCGCAAGCGCTACCGTCTCGGCTAGCGCCTGCGTGGCACTTCCCCCACTGCGTATAGGAGACTGATCTAATACACTTAATTTCAATGCAGACAACTTAGCGAACGGTGATCGTGATTTTCTCGGATACCACTGCTGGGTTGTGAGGGATATGCATATGGTCCCCTAGGATCAGCTGCAATGTGTGCTGACCAGGAGTGAGCGTTAGGGTCGTTTGTGTTTGACCGGCACCGAAATGCGTGACATCCGCGCCCAATGGCATATCCAAATTAGGCAGCTCGGCGGCATCTACCAACAAATGATGGTGCCCAGTGTTGTTAACTTGCGTGCCTGCGGGTGCTACACCCATGCCTTTCAAGCCGAACACGACATCGAAGGTAGTAGGCACGGTGGCGCCATCCATAGGCGATACGATATAGGCTTGTGCGCCATCTGCAGCCGGACTCTTCTCCATTTGCTGGGCGAACACGAAAGAAGAAAGGGCGACCGCGGCACTAACTCCAAGCACTTTCAGAAGGGTGTTGCTCATAAATAACTCCAGATTGTATTCAAGACAAAAGCGTCAGGTTTGACATGGACATAGACCGCCTAACTGAAGCTTGTGCTTCAAGTAATTCACGATCTTTTTCTGCGAGCAATTTTGCTTGAAAGCGGCAGAGATAGCCAGAGCTATTGGCGGCCGCGGCACTGGCAAGAAACTTTGTGAGGTGATATAAGCTGCACTACGCAGCGGTACATGGAGCGCACCGAGGCCGACACCAAGACATATAGCAGTGCCAATGAATACAATAAAAGGGGGCGCGCAATACCGTGATCGACTATAGTAAAACACCTGCAAAAGAACCACTTCTGGAAACTATCGAAAGTGTAGAGGCATTTGAGAAAAAGCCCCTTCTATCGCAATTTCCCCATACCGACAGCTACTCACTTTTCCAACAGAGCGCAAAGCGTTTTGGTGATGAGCCAGCCATAGAGTTTCTCCTGAGCGGAAGGCGTGACGAGACGCCGGAGACCATCAGCTTTAAACAACTGGCGCAGCGTATCACCCAGACTGCGAACCTACTCCACAGTATCGGAGTTACTACCCAAGACTCTGTTTCGATTCTGCTGCCTATTATGCCGCAAAGCCATCCGGCAATCTGGGGTGCTCAGGCAGCTGGTATCGCGAACCCAATTAACCCAATGCTCGAGGCGGAGCACATAGCCGAGATTATCGAAGCGGCCGATTCCAAGGTCGTTATCTGTCTTGCCTCTTCCGCGCATACAGACTTGTGGACTAAGCTGACACAGATACTGCATCGCTTGCCGAAGGTACACACCGTATTGGCGGTCACGCATCCACACTTCACCGATAGCGAACCCAGCATTCCAAATAATTCGCATATCAAGATTCTCAATTTTGACGCAGCCATAGCCGAGCAAGATTCTGAGCAGCTGATCAGTAAACGTGTTTTTGCCGCCGATCAAGTGGCCGCATACTTCCACACTGGCGGCACAACGGGTCGCCCAAAGATCGCTCAGCTTACCCACGGTAACATGGCATTCCTGGGTCAATTAATGCAAATTTACACCGCGCATATGCATCGTCATACGGTACTGTGCGGCCTGCCATTGTTCCATATATACGGCGTCATCATTCAAGGCGTAGCGGCCTTCAGCGTAGGCTACCGTGTATTGCTGTTAACGCCGGCAGGGTTCCGTTCACCCGAAGGCATGAAGAATTTCTGGCATCATATCGATCGCTTCAAGGTGCGAGGCTTCTCGACCGTTCCAACGGTTCTCATGGCGCTTACCCAGATACCTGTTGGCGATGCAGACATCAGCAGCCTTACTAATATAAACTCCGGCGCGGCGCCGCTTTCCCCAAATTTCGAGAAGAGTTTCGAGAAGAACTTTAATGTCGAAGTCTCCAATGGCTACGGCATGACAGAGACGACCGCACTCATTTCTCGTGCACCGCTGTGGCAACCGCCAGGCAGCGTGGGCATGCGCCTACCCTACTCGCAAATTTGTATCGCTCATGTCAATGAAGGGAAGATCGTCAAAGAATGTGAACTGGGCGAGAACGGTGTAATTCTAGTGAAAGGACCACAAGTATTCTGTGGTTACAAGGCCCAGAGCGACAATGCAGTTGCCTGGGTTGAGGGTGGCTGGTTCAACACTGGTGACCTTGGCTATCTAGACGATAAAGGCTACCTCTATCTCTCAGGTCGCGCGAAAGACCTCATCATTCGTGGCGGACATAATATCGACCCCGCGATTATAGAAGAGGGTCTTGCTGGGCATCCTGCCGTAGCGAGCGCCATTGCCGTTGGGCTGCCAGACGCCTATGCCGGCGAATTGCCGATGGCCTTCATTCAATTGAAACCCGGTGCAGAGTGTAGCGCAGAGGAATTGCTGGTCTATGGGGAAAAGCATATCTCCGAGCGCGCTGCGATACCCAAACGCATCGAATTCATAGACGCCATGCCGCTAACCGCTGTCGGGAAAATCTTTAGACCAGCACTGCGACAGCGCATCACCGAGATAGTCTTGGGCGAGTTGTTTGCTGATCAGCACATAGCAGCCGATATTAGTGGACGCCTCGACAAAAAGAGCGGCTTAGTAATGACGGTGAAGCTGACTGATCCTAGTGCGCAAGGCGCTGCAGAAGATCTGCTAACGCCCTACTCTTTCCATGTGGAGTTTGTCTAGAGAGGTGAGGTGCGCACGCTGAACCCGGCACTCGCGGGCCTGAGAATGGTTCTCTCATCTACGATACGCACTTTGTTGTTGCTGGGCAGGTAAATCTGCCCAGCAAGACGCAGACTCTCTATCGCCTGTTGATAAAGCCGCGCCGCCTCTACTGGTTGGCCGAGCTGCTCATAGGTCTTACTCAGGGCGAGATAGAAATCGGGCTCCGCCTCTTTGCGCTTGACCGCCTCTGCGAAGTGATCTCGAGCAGCTTCATAATCTGCATCGGCGAAAGCTATGCTACCAAGATTGTAATGGAAATAAGGGTTTCGATCATTGAAGCGCTCGATCGCTTTAGCGTAGCGATTCGAGGTCTCAAGATCGCCCTTTTGTCGATAGAAGCGCACGAGATTATTGATCGCGGTCGCGTTACTGCGATCGAGTGAATAGGCTTTCTGATAGGCGTATTCGGCTGTGTCTTTTTCCTCGAGACGACTATAGGCGGTGCCGATATTATTCCAAGCGATAGACAAGTCCGGATCTAGGAAAAGCGCGTTCTTAAAATAGGCTATTGAATCCTCGTAGCTCATCGCGATTAGGCTTTCTGCACCTAGATTGTTGAAATAAAGAGCTCGGGCCTCGCGATCATCGACTATGTTTGCAGTGAGCTGTTGTAGGGTAATCTCTGGCGTGAAGTCCACCACATACAATGTGCTGGAGTTGAAGCGACCTAATGCATTGATGTGCTGACTTAGCACCAAAATTTCTCCACGCTTATCCCAGCTTGGTCGCACCTTTACCGTCTGAAACTTCGCATCTACACCATAGTAGCGCGCCATCGCGATGTACAAATTCACAACAGAAAGACAGTTTCCCTTGCGGTCATTGAAGGTCTGAACTGCAGTGCGTGTGACTTTGTCATCATATTCGATATTGAGATAAGCGGGGTCAAACAAAAGGCTTTGTAGCTTATCTACTATCGTCAGATCGGTAGAGAGATCGGTGACATGCTCTTGCATATAGGCAATTATTTCGTCATTGAGCAGCATCGGCTCAATGTCTGTGAAGAGATCCTCTCGCTGATCCAAAATCTTACTCTCGAACTTACGATCGTCGGCGAAATTAAAATCAAGACGAATGACATTGCACGCGGAGAATAGAGCGCACAATAAGCAAACAGAGATTAGCCTAGTAAGTTTTTCTACAGTAATACTCATCTGACTCACATTCGAGAGGGCGTAGACCTTCCCGCCTTTTCTAACTTAAGAAACTCATAGCGTCCGTGGCTAAAATCGAGCTCCTGTGCATGAACGGCTCGAAACAAGGCAATCCATGCGGCGTATCGTGCGACTCTCTGCGTACTGGCCCCTAATGCGTCAAAGTCTGTTCGGCCTTCGAGCTTGAACGCATCCGGGCCCCATGAGTCTATGTGCATTACAGTGTCATTATCAGACTGATAGCGATACACGATGGCGGCCTGCGTCCGCGCGATACGCATCCTATCGGACTGAAGAAAACGCACTTCGTATTCACTCTTAAAATCGATGCCGGCTCCTTTATTGAGGAACTCGACACGACTATCCACTATTACACTCTTGCGCACATCTAAACGGGTTACGTAATTAAAAGGCTCGGTATCGATGTGGACCATATCGTAGCCTAGATCAGTGTCCTCTAGCGCTGTAGATATCTTGACGCGGCCACGCTCATCGATATCGACAATGGCATCAGAGCCAATTTCATTGGAGCGAGCGGCGAAATCAAAAGCAGCTTTCCAAATAGCCACAGCTTCCGTCGGCAAGGCCCTCGACACTTCAGCCCCATCAACCACAGTTAGACCAGCAGCCGAAAACTGCAGCTCTTTAACATCTAGTAAGACCGCGTTCTCGCCTAATGCTATTCCTCCCGGCACTATAATCTCGGGTATCGTAGATGCCTCGAACTCGTCACCGAGGCTTTCCTTTAGGAAAACCGCAGGCTCCGCTGCCGCCAAGCGGCGCTGCGCACGACTCTCTGGGTTCAACACTGAATCACTATTGCGGCGCAAACTCTCTCCAACTAGGAGAAACTCGGGGATGTCACTACGCAGTACACGCGCAGCTTCGGAATCGAGCACCCAGCGCTGACCTACGGTTGCGTAAAGACGCCCGCCAAATTCCTGAATGGGGACTGCGGAATTGAGATCCTGCTGTGGCGAACCTAGCGGCGGCACGTGCAAGACTCGATTACTCTGCGCCAGAACCTGCGCCACTTGCTCCGCGCTGCCAAGATCCGCACTCGCATAGCTAAGGAGGTAGCGCTGCTCTAGTGGCGCGCTGAGCCACGCAGCATAGAAGCTGTCGTAGTCATCGACCTGCCCACCAAGGGGCTGCCCATGAAGGAATGCCACAGCACCGACCTCGGAGGCGAGGAACGCCACTTCCCACGACGCCAACTCTGAACTTAGGGGGAGTAGTAGCGCGGGGACATCTGCAAGAACGCCCACTCGTGGACGCTCGGGCGTGCCACGTGCCACTTCTGCAACATTGAGGTTGAAGGCGACATCGAGCCCCTGAACATCTAGCTCGGCAGCGATCTCTTCGAGCACAACTTGGCGTGGGCTTTCAGGGTCTAACACGTCAGCATGGGAGACTGGAAAAGCTAAAATGACTAGCCAACAGAAAAGGCGGGGCAGATTATGCATGCAGCTACTCCCTATTCTGGCACCTGCGCGCAGGGATCGAAGATCTGGCCTCGCTCTGCCGCCTGTAGTTGGTTTCTCAAGTCGCTAATCCAGCTTGGCGTTCCCCAAAAATGCATCGGGCGCGCCATACGATCGATCAAGGACTTGGCCCTTTCATAGTTCTTCGCCAAGATTGCATATTCAATCGCCTGTTCCATCACGAAGGTATCGGCTGGCAGGCTCGCGAAGGCTTTCTCTTGGTAAACTAGCCCCTGCTGCCAATCCGCCTCCTCAAATAAGTAGAGTTGCGCATTGGAAAGATTCACTTCGGCCGAGTCGGGGTTCAACTCCAAGGCGCTGCGAAAGTGTGTCGACATGCCTTGTTCAACGCGTTGCAATTGTGCCGAGCTCAAGGGATTCTCGCAGTTATCGCGCAGGCTGTCATAATACTGTCCGAAATCTAAGTGCAACTGAAAATCCTCAGGTGCTAACTCCAAAGCGCGCTGATAGCCAAGCTCTAACTCCTGCGCAGAAAGTTCACCAGCGCTACCATCGGCATCCTCAGCGAGCATTCGATTGGCATCTGCGAAGCCGGAGGCGGCACGCCCCCCGCCCTTTCCTTCTTGTCGCAAACGGTCGAAGTAAAAAGCGGACAGGTGGAAGCGCGCCGAGTGCAGGGATATCTCAGCCAGTGCGAGTTCGATCTCCTCGAGCGGGGCTTCATATGCATCAAACTCGCTGGGCTCGGCGATTTCGAATATGTCCTGGTCCCTGTCTCCGCGGCGCTGGGCTTCTAGCAAGAAACGCTCGAACTCCTCCTCCATGCGGCGCTCCGACAAATTGAACGCCTGGTCGTAGGCAAAGCGTTCGCTGCGTCCCTGTTGCAGGAAACCAAGATAATCTTGCAGCTTTTCGCTGTAGTCGTCGAAACCATCGCGCTGCCACCCATGACGTAGAAAGTGCACAAAAAACGCTGACTTGAGATTGGCTATCTGTATGAGTCTTGGCGAGGCAAGCGCGGTATCGTCGTAGAGTAAGTTTTCGAGCGCTAAGTCTGCGTTAACCGTTGCGATCAAAGCATAGTCATCCGCGCTAAATCCACGCAGCTCCACCTCGCGTCCATCGGGATTCAAACGGCTTAGGTATTGGCTCATACCCTCTTCATACCAACGAGGCACGCCAATAGGTCGATTATTGATAAGAAAATGGGCGTAGTGGTGCTTTGCCATGTCGATGCCTGAATCGCTGCTTTGGGCAATGATGAAATTGGCGCGCGGTGACGAGAAGAAATACGCCGTATCATTGCTTTCCGCAAAGAGTGCGTAATCATCCACGTCGTCGAAAATATAGATATAGGTTTTTATTGGATCTTGTTGCTGGGAGTCGGCTACGCCCAAGACCTGTAGTGCGGCATCACGCCAATGCTCGAGCCCATTCGCGTAGTATTCGGTTTGTCTACTCGACAACTGACTGTAAATAATGAAGTTATTCGTTTCACTCGCAAACCAGCGTTCCGTCGCTAAATCATCATTATCGGCTGCATAGCTATGCAGCGTAATCATTGTTAACAACACTAGCAGCTTGCGCATTGTTTGTGCTCCGTAACCAGCGATAGCTTGAGATTACTCTGCACGACAACGGCTTGGCAAGTGACGCGCCCGAAAGGCGCGCCTACTATCACTTGTTACATATTCGGATAGTTCGGACCGCCACCGCCCTCGGGAGTCACCCAGTGAATATTCTGTGCGGGGTCTTTAATGTCACAGGTTTTACAGTGTACGCAATTCTGGGAATTGATCTGGAAGCGTTTGCTGCCATCGGATTCTTCAACGACCTCATAAACGCCTGCAGGGCAATAGCGCTGCGCGGGCTCATCGAATCTCGGCAGATTCACGCCAATGGGAATACTCGGATCCTTCAAATGCAAATGGCAAGGTTGATTCTCCGCATGATTAGTATTGGAGAGGAACACAGAAGACAACTTGTCGAAGCTAATCTTGCCGTCGGGTTTCGGGTAGTCGATCTTGGGAGACTGCGCAGCCGTCTTCATCTGCGCATAGTCTGGCGTACGATCCCGGAATGTCATTGGGAAACGGCCGCCGAAGATATTGTGCTCGATGAATACCAAGGCGCTGCCAAGCCAGAAACCCAGCTTATGGAAGCCAGCACTGAAATTGCGCGTCTTGTATAATTCCTCGTAAAGTTTGGAACCACGGAAACGCTCGGTATAGGAAAGCAATTCCTTCTCGGGAGCACCTTCGCTGCCGGCTTTTTGCAGCGCATCCACTAAGCTTTCTGCGGCGAGCATGCCAGACTTCATCGCAGTATGGCTGCCTTTAATCTTAGCCGCATTGAGTGTGCCGGCGTCGCAGCCGATCAACAGACCACCGGGAAAGGTCATCTTGGGCAGGGAATTAAGACCGCCCTTGTTGAGCGCACGGGCGCCATAGCTTAGACGCTTACCACCCTCGATATACTGTTTGATAACGGGGTGCTGTTTAAACTTCTGAAATTCGTCGAAGGGACTAATATGAGGATTGCTATAGCCAAGGTCGACAATGAGACCAAGTGAAACCTGGTGATTATCAGAATGATAGAGAAAGCCACCGCTGGAGCCTGCGTAGCTCGCACCAATCATAGGGTAACCTGCCGTGTGGACCACCAAGCCTTCTTTGTGCTTAGCGGGATCTATTTCCCATATCTCCTTTAGGCCAATGCCGTAATGCTGTGGGTCCGAATCTGCATCGAGCTTGAAGCGCTCGATCAACTCCTTGCCTAAATGCCCGCGACAGCCTTCGGCGAACACGGTGTATTTTGCGTGAAACTCGAACCCAGGCTCGTAGGAATCTTTGTGCTCGCCGTTTGCATCTACGCCCATATCGCCAGTGGCAACGCCTTTCACGCTGCCGTCCTCGTGATAGAGAATCTCCGCTGCTGCAAAGCCTGGGAATACCTCTGCGCCAAGCTCAGCCGCCTGCTCGCCCAACCAGCGACACAGGTTACCAAGTGAGATGATGTAATTGCCGTCGTTGTGCATGGGCTTAGGGACGAGTAAGCCAGGGAACTTGATGCCTTTGGTGGGGCCCGACAGGTAATAGACATCGTCGCCAGTGACCGCAGTGTTTAGTGGGGCACCACGGTCTTTCCAGTCTGGGAACAATTCGTCTAATGCGCTAGTCTCGAACACAGCGCCAGAGAGTATATGAGCGCCAATCTCAGAGCCTTTCTCTAAGACACACACGCTAAGTTCCAGCTCTGCATCCTTGGCCAATTGCAATAATCGACATGCGGCGGAGAGTCCTGCTGGACCTGCTCCGACGATCACTACATCAACTTCCATGGACTCGCGCTGCATATACTTAAACTCCTAAATCGACGGCCAGTAGGCAAAAACAGATTAACTCTCGTGCCCTATAGCCCAGTATTTATCCCCATTTGGGAGATGCATGGTGGCGCATAAGAGGGCGCATATTATGAGCAAATGCACAGTAAATCGCAAAGTCTCGGCCGCTGCTCTCTAATCTAAAGCGGAGTATCGGGCGTAACGCTCCAAGACAAAAAGAGCAAAATAACACTTTTTTCGAACGCTTGCTCGCAAGACCTGACAATTTGTAACTTCTTGGATTAGCTAAGTTACTGTATCATTACGCTTTTTTATAATTCGCTCAGTGCCATGTCAGGCGTTGAACGGAACCCCTAACGACGTAATCGCGTTTTATCGTTACATTCCGGAGATCACATGACAATTGGGCATCTATTTTTACAGCCTTGTATCCGCAACAGTTTACGCCTTTCTGCACTCACACTCGCACTAATCGGCACTACCCTCGTACATGCCCAAGAGACTAATAGCGAGAATTCGACGATTGTCTACGAAGCAAACTTCTTCGAGCAATATACACCGGTCTCAGCCAATGACATGATCACCCGCATCCCAGGCGTCAACCTTCGTGGCGGTTCCGGCGGCCGTGGCCTAGGCTCTGGCGGGGACTTGCTCATTAACGGTAAGCGCATCGCTGGCAAGGACAATTCGGCTAACGATCAACTTAGCAGAATCGCTGCCGACCAAGTAGATCGAATCGAGATCATTCGTGGTAGCTCTGCAGAACTCGATGTTCGCGGTGCTAGCCAAGTGGTCAATATCGTCCTGAAGGAGGCATCCTCCCGCTCGAGCCTGTCTGCTGAAGTCAACATGGACTACCACGCCGACAACACGATTGACCCCGGTGCCTCGATCGCCTATGGCGGACAGACTGGTAATCTCAATTATCTGTTCGGGCTTAAGTTAGATCCTCGCTATAACGGCTACAGCCGCGAGGAGTTCAACTACAACCCCGATATGACGCTTACTGAAATCGTGAGAGAGTCCAATTTCCGCGACCAAGACGCTGTCGAAGCCAGCATGAATCTTGGTTACGACTTTGCGCGGGACCGCATTCAGTTCAATTCCCTTTTCTCGGACGCCTCCCACCCTTCGGAAGTAGACCGCGACACCTTCGCCAACACCGACCTCTTGACCCCTTACAGCTCTGTGTTGGAAGCGACCGACAACGAGCAATCTAATTGGGAGATCGGTGGCAATTACGAACATAGCTTCGTCGATGGTAGCCGCTTCCAACTGCTGGCGATCAGCAATGAAGAGGTTCGCAATTCTACTCGCGAACGCTTCACAACTACCGATAATGCGCGGGACAAAACTCAGTATCTGCAATCCAACAGGCGCACACGCGAGCGCATTGCACAGGCGAGTTATAGCTGGGGCATTACCGAAGGGCACGATATGCAGCTTGGCCTCGAGCGCGCACAAACTATTCTAGACACCGAGCTCTACCTTGGTTCGTCCGGCGCTTCCGGCGCTCCTTCTTCCAGTTATGGGGATCTTCCCCCCGTTCTCAGCTCATCAAACCCCGGTTCTACAGTTGAGGAGATGCGTTACGAAACTTTTGCAGTTCACAACTGGACCCTCAGCGACAAGATGACCTTAGAGAGCACCTTGCTCTATGAGGCATCCACAATCGAGCAGTCGGGTACTGCCAAGCGTAGCCGCGACTTTGGCTTCCTGCGCCCAAAGGTCGACTATCGCTACGATCTCAATCCTACCCTGCAGCTTCGCGCTACCGCTGAACGAGCTGTTTCGCAATTAAGTTTCGAGAGCTTTACGGCTACTACCAACAATTCCGACCCATCCAAAGACACTTATGCTGGCAACCCTGACCTAAGCCAAGAAAAAGAAATGCGTTATGAGCTCGGTTTGCAGTATCGTTTACCGAACGATGGTGGTGTCGTTAATTCACGCCTTTTCTATCGTGACATCGACGATATCATCGGCAAGATCAACGTCTCTAACGATCCAGCGGATCCGCAGTCCACGACTGGCAACATCGGTAGCGGTAAGCGCTATGGTATTTTCATCGATGCCAGCACCCGACTTGCGTTCCTTGGCATGCCCGATGCACTTGTCACTAGCGCCGTGAACATATTCGATTCGAGTGTCTATGATCCGATTATCGGCAGTGATCGCCGCTTCAATCGCCGCGGCAACGTCGAGTTAGGCTTCAGCCACGACATTCCAGAGTACGGTCTCAACTATGGCTTCAAATTCAGCCAAGAGATTAGTGGGGGCGAGAAAAACGTCGACGTCGACACTATCGAACAATACCTACCGGGTCCTCAACTACAGCTATTTGTCTCAAAGGTCGCCTTCGAGAACATCACGTTCCGCTTAGAGTCGATGAATACCTTGGGCACGGAGTTCTGTCGTGACCGTTATCGCTATGACGGTCTAGTCAGTGCGGGCAGATTGTCGGAGATCGAAGACTCCTGTTCCTCAGGCGGCGGTCAGAAAGTCGCTTTAAAGATTCGAACTACTTTCTAAGCGCTAAGGCGAGTAGCCCAGCGAATAGATTGTAAATTTTAAGATCCAATTCTCTAGCTACAACGTACATTGCCGACAATAGGCGCAATAACGGCATTGCGCCTATTGTCTTTCTGCAATACTTAGAAACACTAAAAAGTCTTGAACTACGATCCCACTAGGAAAACATGATTTCGAGAAAATTGCCTTCCCTACTTATTTACATGTTCTATGTGCTTGGATTGGCACCCGCATCCCTCTCCGCTGCTGAGTTTGCGGTCTTAGTGGTTGACCAACAAGGCATGCCGGTTGCCAATGCCGTAGTCGAGAGCCCAGGTGCAGCAGTTGTGAATGCCTCGTCGGAGATTGCCATAATCGACCAGATCAATAAACGCTTTGTGCCCATGGTAATTGCCGTGCAGAAGGGACAGAGCGTGAATTTCCCGAACAACGACAATATCCGCCATCACGTTTACTCCTTCTCCGCAATAAAGCAGTTCTCCACGGAACTCTATGCCGACACCCCCGGCGCCCCGGTTGCGTTCGATCAGTCCGGGATCGCGGTACTAGGCTGCAATATTCACGACAGCATGGTGGGATACATCTACGTTAGTGATTGGCAGAACTTCGCCGTTAGCGATGCGAGTGGACTAGTGCGCTTTAATCAAAGCACCATACCTGAGCAGGTTGTTATCTGGCATCCATGGTCGACCGATACAGACAATCGACGTGAGGTAAGCACTGCCTCTGTGAACGAAGGTGGTACCCTCGAGGTTCAACTAAATATTAACAATCCGGAACGCGTGTTCGGCTTCAGAGCACTACGTGATCAATAAAATGAAACTGTTTATTGCCGCTTATCTTCTCCTTGTTAGTCTATTTGTTCCTTGCGTAAGCGCACATGCCGATGGCCGTATTAAAGGCACTGGCGGCGTTAGCTCGGTCAGTGGTGCAGGGGGTGGTGGGCTTATTCCTTGGGCGACTCTCACTAGTCTAGCCTCGGAAGAACAACGAGGCTTCACGGCGTTCACTACCTACACCGACCTAGACGATTTCACCTTGGAAGTCGCAGGCGCTGCAATGAATTTTAACGACCGCGTCGAGCTGTCCTATGCGCGTCAACGCTTCACCATAAAAGCCAATGACGCGCAGATTGCTCAAGACAAGTATGGACTTAAAGTACGCGTCGTCGGGAATCTTCTTTACGGAAAAGTACCCCAAATCGCCGCTGGTATTGAGCGCAATCGACTGCTCGACCCTGCTACGGCGCGAGCAGTAGGAGCAACGGATGACAATGGCACAGACTTTTATATTAGCGCGGCGCGAGCTTGGATAGACGGCCCCTTCCATCGCACTAGCATGTTCAACGTGAATCTACGTTACTCGCAGGCAAATCAGTATGGGCTCCTAGGCTATGGCGGCGACGCTCGCGATTCCCGTGTGCAAGTCGAAGTCGCTGCCGCCATGTTCTTAACTCGCAGCATCGCTATCGGTGCGGAGTATCGACAAAAGCCCGACAACCTAAGCGCATTGCGCGAAGACGAGGCAACCGATGTATTCGTGGCTTGGTTCCCTAACAAGAATATCTCGATCACTGGGGCCTATGTCATGCTCGGCGAGATCGCCGGCGCGGCGCAGCAAAATGGATTTTATCTTTCGATACAGGGAGCCCTATAGGTGAGTGCAATTGGCGAGTTTTCTTTTAGAAAAAGTTTCTACGCGCTGACTCTAGCGGCATTACTGGGCGCCTGTAGTGGAACGCAAGATACAGAAAATCTCTATTCCGCACTAGGCGGAGAGGTTGGAGTAGAAGAAATTGCGGATAATTTCATCATGGAGATTGCCAATGATGATCGCATTATCGCCTATTTCGAAGATACCAATGTCGATCGCTTCCGACAATTTTTTATCGAGCATCTGTGCATGCTTACGGATGGACCTTGTGAATACACCGGCGACACGCTCGTCGATACCCATGTGGGTATGAATGTGACAGCTGCTGCTTTCAACGCGATCGTTGAGGACTTGATGGAGGCGATGAATAAAGCGAACATCGCCATTGGCACGCAAAATAGACTGCTCGCGCGAATGGCGCAGCTGCGCGAGCAAATCATTCAGATGTGATGTTGAGTAAGCTTATTTCTTGGCGAAGAACATCATGTGCTGCCAAGGCAGGAAGTCTAGCGTTTCAATAAACTCCATATCGAATACTGCCATCTCTCGCTTGACCTGATCCTGCGTCATCTTGTGATGCGGACGAATAGGAATGCTGGCGTCTTCGGCACGGTACTCGAGCAATACAACACGGCCTCCACTCTTCAAGCCTTCCACAATACTGCTCATCATCTCCCAGGGATGGGAGAACTCGTGATAAGCATCAACGAGTAAGACGAGATCGACTTGATCTGCAGGTAAATGCGTGTCGTCGATGTCGCCGAGGATACCCTCAACATTGCTGACCATCTCCGCACTCTTTCTCTCCTCGATCATATCCAACATCTGTGGCTGAATATCGACCGCTAAGACTTTGCCCTGGGGCACTAGTTCCGCCATGCGGAACGTGTAGTAGCCAGAGCCCGCACCGATATCGGCAACGACATCTGTAGGTCGCAAGTTTAGATTCGCCACCATCTCATCGGGCATTTCCTCCTGAATACGCTCCGGACGCTCTAGCCACTGAGCGGCTTGGTAGCCCATCACGCCCGAGATCTCTCGACCCATATAGAACCGACCAATTCCGCCGGTGCTGCGCTCGGGAGCATAAATATAGGTACCGTCTGGAGCGGTCTGAGCCAGGGAAGTGGAGGAGATTAGGAAAAAGCTGGAGAAGACAAGCAGTAAAGAACCGATATAGCGCATTTGCGTAAACCCTCTGTGCGGTCGAATTCGTTTTGAGATTCATTGTAGAGGAAGGGATGGGGGATTAACAGATGGCTAGAATCGAGCGTAATGGCGAGGCACATAGCTGGCCCCGCCTTAGTATTCGCTTAGCTAAGTACTAGCTTAGATGAGTTTCAACCAGCGGTGCCCGCTGCCTTTACAGGTAAGGCAGACATGAGAGGCTGAGACCTTGCCAGTGCCTTCGCAGACGAGGCAGACGTCTTGATAGGGTTTCTGCAGAATTGCCAACAGTTCACGATAGGCTTGCACGTTACGAATATGTTGGATGTCTGCACTCATGGCGATGGCTCCTTCGGTCTCTAGTTAAGGCGATTACTGTTTCGGTACTGCTGTTCGACTAGTCGGAGGTGGGGACTTTCCTCTCGACTTGGGGTGATTATGGGCTTTGCTAGGGTTCTATGTTGTTAACATGCTCACAAAAATCTCGACTGTTTTGAGCGCTGCGGCGAAATCTGTGACCTCCATCAAGTATTCACAAAAGCTCAGTGATCCAAAGGCTATGCTAATATTCCGTCGCTAATTCACATTATCACTCCGGGGGGGAGTACCGCATGACATCTAATAAAGTGCTAGAAGGCATCCGAGTTTTGGACTTCGGCCGCTATATTGCCGGACCATTCTGCGCCAGTCTTCTGGCCGATCTAGGCGCCGAGGTCATCCGCATTGAAAAGGTAAAAGGGAGTGAGGACCGCTTCCTCTCCCCCATCAGCGAACAGGGTGATGGCGCGCTATTCATGCAAGTTGGCCGCAATAAGCTTGGCATGACCTTGAACCCTATGAAGCCCAAGGGGCAAGAGATAGTGCGCAAACTCGTAGCGAGTGCCGATGTCGTAATCGCAAACCTACCGCCCGACACGTTGAAAGCGATGGGCTTAGACTACGAGAGCCTGCGCGCCGTGCGGCCCGATATTATCCTGACCCTTATCTCAGCCTTTGGAAGCGGAGGCCCCTACAGCAATCGCGTAGGCTTCGACGGCCTCGGGCAGGCGATGTCCGGGGCAATGTATATGTCCGGCACGCCGGAGCAACCGGTGAAGTCCTATGCCCCCTTTATCGACTTTGGCACCGCGAGCCTAAGCGCATACGGCACTATGGCTGCTCTGTTGGAGCGACAGAAGACTGGGCGTGGTCAAGTGGTAGAGGCCTCGTTATTCAATACAGCGCTAACCTACACCAACGGCATTGCCATTGAGCAAGACGCCCTCGCTATCAACCGCACAGCTACTCTTAATCGCTCGCAGACCTCGGCGCCGGCTGACACTTTTAAGACTAAAGATGGCTGGGTATTGGTGCAGAGTGTGGGAGGTCCGTTGTTCGAGCGCTGGGTAAACCTGATGGGTGAGCCTCATTGGTTAGAGGACCCGCGCTTTCGCGATGACATTAGCCGAGGGGACCATGGTGAACTTATTAGCGAACGCTTGGCAAAATGGTGCGCGGAACGCACTTCTGCTCAGGTTTTGACCCAAATGGAAGAGGCGCGTCTGCCCGCCGGGCCAGTGATGTCACCACAGGATGTACTGGATGACCCCCACGTGGCGGCGACTGGAATATTGCACCGCTTGGACTACCCTGGTCTTAAAAAGGCAGCGCCAGTGATGGGACCACCCGTATCTCTGTCTCTAACCCCGCCAAGCATACGACACCGCGCCCCGACGTTAGGCGAACACACAGACCAGCTCTTAACTGAGTTAGGCTACTCCGAGCAGGAGATTCAAACTCTGCGAAGCGAACGGGTAGTCTAAAACGCTTACTTCATCTTGAAGCCTTGGTCGGCGAGGAACTGGCGCATATGCGGGCGCGCCTTCTCGCTGAGCAGGGTCGCAACTTGCTCGCTCCACGCGATGCCATGCCCCCCGCCCGTGCGTTGTTTGTAGTATTCACGTACTCGTTCGTCGTATTCCGCAATGCGCTGCGCATCCCCCTCTTCGGAATAGACATCCTCTTTCACGATCACTTCTAAGGGCAGGCGCGGTTTACACTCCGGATCCTGATCTGGGTAGCCCAAGCAGAGTCCAAATACAGGATAGACGCCTTTGGGAAGCTGCAACAGGTCTGAGACATCGCGAGGATTATTACGCAGCCCACCGATGTAGCAGATGCCCAAGCCCGCCGCCTCGGCGGCCACCACCATGTTCTGCGCCATCAGTGCCACATCCACGGTGGCGATGATGAAATGTTCCGTGTAATCGCCCTCGAAAGGCTTGTCGTATTGCACACAGCAATTACCCGGACGCTTGAGGTCCGCGCACAGCACGAAGAACTCTGCAGCACTGCTTACATAGGGTTGATTGCCTGCAAATGCGGCAAGCTTCTCTCGGCTGGCAGGATTGCGCACGCGAATCACTGTGGCGCCCTGTAGGAAACTCGAGGTCGCCGCGGCCTGGCCGGAGCGCAGGATAGTCGTCAAGAGTTCGTCGCTTATAGGCTGATCGGTAAATTTTCGAATGCTGCGGTGGGAATTGAGTAATTCATGAACTGCGTTCAAAAGTCAGGCCTCTTAAATGTTGGGAAAAATGGTAGGAGAGGGCTTGCCCGCGAATTGGATCTATGTGGCACTTTACTATTCGCGGGCAAGCCCGCTCCTACAAGAATGATCTGCTGCGGCACTGCCCCCTTGCGAGGGCAGGCGCTCCTACAAGTTGCTTGTTTAGGGCAGGATATTGTCCAAGAAATGCGGTACTACATCGTTTGCTAATGAGGTCTCGCCATTAAACAGGACGACCATGGCAATGTCTAATGATGGCACTAGCACCAACTCCGAACGAAACCCCCGCACTCCCCCGCCGTGGTGAATGACGCGGACACCCGCATAGTCGAAGATTCGCCAACCCAAGCCATACCAAGCTTTGTCTAGACGCGGCCAACGATTGAAATAGCTTCCACGTGGAGTCTCTACAGTGGGTGTCTGCTGCTCACTAAGCACATCGCTGGGCATCACCTCGGGGAAGGCACCAAGATTGGCCTGCGCCCAGATGATCATGTCTTGCACGCTCGCATTAACGCCCGCCGCAGGGCCCACCGAATAGTAGGCTGCATTAGTACCTGTAGTTCGCCAAGTTTCACCACCAAACTGATGCGCGGAACTGACATTCAGGGAATCGGTGTACCCACTAAGTCCTACCGAGGCCGTGTGCATGCCTAAGGGATTGAATATGCGCTCCTGCAGGTATTGCTCATAGCTCTCGTGCTCGGACACCTCTACTACGTCCGAGACTAGTGAGAACACAACATTCTGATAGCCATAGCAGCGCCCTGGTGGGCATACCGTTGGGATTTCTCTAAACTTTTCTTGGATCTTCTTATAGGCGACGCCGGAATCCAGCATATTCGAATAGGCGTGAGGCATAAGCCCAGTGCTATGGCTTAGAACATGACGCAGGGTCATCTCTCGCGAGCTATCCTGCGTGCCTATCGAGTACTGCGGCAAAATACTCACGATCGGGGTATCCCAAGACTGCTTACGGTCGTGCACTAATTTAGCCGTGACAGCGCCAGCAAAGGTCTTGGATACGGATGCGATGCGGAATAGGGTGTCGGCATCTACTGATGCATCCTCACCAGCGGAACGCACCCCCCAAGTACGCAGGTCCAAGGTGTCAGTAGAGCTGACCACGGCCATGGCAACGCCTGGCACGCCTAAGGTATTGATCTCACCGTCTAGCCAAGTGAGATACTCCGTGAAATCGGGTTCATAAATCACAGTTTCGAGTGGATCGAGAAGAGTGTCAGAGTTGCCCAATTTCGCCAATGTCGTCTGGGCAGGCGCTCCCTGCGCTAGCACCTGCATAGAAGCACAGCAGACGATCAACAGCGTGGTGACGAGGCGGAACAGTGATTTTACGTACAAACTCAACGGGTCACTCCGGAGAAACAAAAATAGATAACAGCGACTTGTGGCGCAGGACGTTAGCACGATCGCAGCCAATTGCAAACCGCTAGGCAAAGTCAGGCAGTCACTTTTTCTGGGCAAAAAAAATGCCGATCGGGGCGTACCTCGATCGGCCAAAGTCAGGCACAGCGACTGCTAAAGTCGTGCTTACCTCCCACTTACGTCTGTCGAGGAAACTCCTCTTGTCCTAGAATAGATCGAGCCCTTAGCACTGTTATTCTCAAGACACGATGACCAACATTCTGCGATTCTGGCGTACCACCGATAGCGCAGTTACGGGTGACGGACCGGCAATCAACTCATTGAAGTCCTGCAGACTCTCTACATCATTGCGATTGACCTCGTAGATCACATCACCTGAACGCAAACCTGCACGCCAGGCCGGGCTCTGCTGCTCAACCGAGACGACTTCTACGCCACCATTACCTGCATTCCGAGTCGCGTCGAGATTGCGCAGTTGGGCACCGAGAAACTCTGGATCCGAAAGACTGCGATTGGGCTGTGCCTCATTGGCAGCGAGGCTTTCTTCCACCCCACCGATCACTGCATTGAGAGACTGCTTCTTGCCGTCGCGATAGACCTGCAGCGTTACCTCTTGATTGAGTCGGAGCAAGCCCACGATATTGCGCAGATCTCGGCCACTATCAACAGCGTCCTTATCCACCGCCACAATCACGTCAGACACCTCCAGACCTGCCCGTTCCGCAGCACTGCCTGGCAACACACTGGTCACAAGTGCCCCTCTTCCTGCGCCTGTCTGTAGCGCAGACTCCATCGCGGTAGTCAGATCTTGAATCTGGACACCTAATTGGCCGCGGCGCACTTCGCCAAACTGCTCTAGCTGATCCATTACTGCAGCGATCATGTTGACTGGCACCGCGAAGGCGATGCCCGCACTCGTACCGCTGCCACTAATGATCGCGGTATTGATTCCTATCAGCTCACCATCCAGATTGACGAGCGCGCCACCAGAGTTGCCCATATTGATCGCGGCATCGGTTTGAATGAAATCCTCATAATTGTCGTTGTTGAGTCCACCACGGCCTAGGGCACTGACGATGCCCTGTGTCACCGTCTGTCCTACGCCAAAGGGATTGCCAATGGCCACGACGTAGTCACCCACCCGCACCTCGTCGATCTCGGCAAGCTGGAGAGCCTCTAGCTCTGTCGCGTCAATCTGCAGTAGTGCTACATCGGTACTCGGATCGCTACCGATCAGAGTGGCCTTGAATTCACGCCCGTCCTGCAATGCAACATTGATCACATCGGCATTGGCGATAACGTGATTATTGGTCACGATATAGCCCTTGTCGGCATCCACGATCACGCCCGAACCCATGCCTCGAACTTCACGGCCTGGGATTGACTGTAGGCCACGAGCAGACGGGTCACTAAAGAAACGTCTCAACTCCCTCTCATCTAGATTACGCAATGATTCAGGAACGTTAGCGGTCTGTGTTGTAGACACAATCACCACGGCTGGGGTGACGTGTTCTAGCATGGGTGCCAGTGATGCCCGCTCGGCAAGGGGAGCGGCAAATGCAGTGCTCACTGCCGCACTGCTTAAAGAAGTGAATAAAACCAAACTTAACACTAGTTTTTTCATGTCGAGACCCCATTAGTTAAAGGTAATCATGTTTCGATAGTCCCTCTTGGCGACGAGACTGCTTTGTTCATGGGGCTAATTCTCGGCCAGCGCCGAATGCTTTACCTTCCGAATCGATGAACTTTTTGTCCAGAAAAGGTGAAGAAACAGGAATTACGTGCAGAAATCGGAAAATTTCAGCTAGAATTTGAATCTAGGATTAGTAGCCACTACGTAACAAGATGTAACGACCACGGAACCGCCACAGCGCAAAGCAGTCAAAGCCTGTAGACGATCGCGCAAAGCAGTGAAGAGAACCAATCAATAGTCGACCAAGAGCAAGTACTATGATGGAAATCGAGATGGCGACACAGAAACAAGAGGGCAACAGCCGGACTACTCCTTTCGTTATCGAGGGGTGGCTGGTGGACCCTGCCGCGAATCAAATGCGCAGCCTTACAACGGACGAGCAACGCTCCTTAGAGCCACGCCTGATGCATTTGCTCTGCCTCTTGGCCAATGCGCCCGGTGAAGTGCAGACCCGTGACCACCTCATCAATCAGATCTGGCCTAAAGTTATTGTCAATGAGAACTCATTGACCCGTGCCGTATCCGAGCTGCGCAAGAAGCTCGAACTAGATGGCTGTCCTAAGCGCCTGATCGACACTATTCCTAAGACCGGATACCGACTTAGCGCCCAGTGTCAGGTTCGCGACTATATCCCGCAGCCGAGCCCGCGCCTGAGCACACAGGAATCGAAGCGAACGCAGCAAGCAAAGCTGGATACTGAATACGCCTTCATCGAGGCCTTACCTAGTTTTTGGCGCTCCCATGCGAAGCAATGGGCTATGGGCACACTTGCCCTGTTAGCAATCGTCGTGGTCTCTTTGCAAGGCTTCACTTTTAATCCGCAGAGCAATGGCGCGAGCGCGCCACTGGCCGACATTAATCTTAGCGGTTCAGATGCATTTAGCAGGCTCATCGGCGGTCGTTTCGAAAAGGTCGCCTCGAGTAGAGCCAATAGCCTCAATATCTCTTCCTCGGATGCTAGCTATAGTGCGAATCAGCCCGTGCTATCACGCGATGGCCGACTGTTTGCCATGATTAGCTATAGCGATGAAGGCTCTAGCCTGCTGCTGGGCTCTACAGATCTGCCGAACTCACCAGTTACGGTGCTGAGCACTCAAGATACGCTCTCCAATCTGCAGTGGTCACCGATCGACCGCGCCCTCCTCTTCGCGCAAACGCCTCGCATTACACCCGCGGCGTTGCTACCCCAAGAGCAGGCAAGCTTGGTCATGTTCGATATCGACAGCTTTACCACTAGAGTCATTCAAGGACCTGCGCTAGAGGCGGATAAAGCGACAGACAAAACTCCTGATCGTGGCTTCAAGCTCACCAGTCTAACTAAACACTTCGACTGGCTATCTTAATCGCCGAGTCATGGGTGCGCCGCTTGTAGCGCATCCACGACGCGCCGCGCACTCACTACACCGTCCTCATGAAAGCCCTTTCCCCACCAAGCGCCACAGAACCATGTGCGGCGCTGACCGTTTATCGCCTCCCAACGTTCCTGAGCCTCTACACCCTCGTGTGTAAATATAGGATGGGCATAATCGAAGCGACCCAAAACATGCTCTGGCGCGATGTCGTCCGAATTATTCAGAGTGACGCAGAAACGCTCTTTAGCCTCGATGCCCATTAAACGATTCATGTCATAGGTCACCTTCGGCAGCAAATTCTCGCCACCCTTTGTCAGCCTGTAGTTCCAGCTAGCCCACGCGCGTCGATTGCGCGGCAATTGCGCGATGTCGGTATGCAACACAACCTCATTGGCTTGATAGCGAATCGCCTCGAGAATATTGCGTTCAACACCTTTCACATCCGTCAGAAGCTTAAGACTCTGATCGCTATGACAGGCGAGGATGACTTGATCGAAATTCTCTTTCCCTGCCGCCGTACTCACTTGAACCCGATTATCGAAACGCTCCACCCCTAGCACGGGTGTAGACAGGCGAATACGGTCTTTGAACCCCGCACTCAGCGGCTCGATGTACTGCGAAGAACCCCCGACAATGGTGCGCCATTTAGGTCGATTGCTGACACTAAGGAGGCCGTGCCGATACATAAAGGGCAGCATGAAACGCATCGGAAAATTGAGCATCTGCGCGAAGGGAGTCGACCAGATAGCCGAGGCCATGGGAATCAGATAGAAGTCGCGGAAACCGCGGCTTAGGCGATATTTCTTTACGTAGTCTTGCAGCGTAATACTATGATCTATATTGCCGTTCTCGACGTCTGCTATGGCTATCTTATTAAAGCGCACAATATCCAGCAGCAAATTTATATAAGTAGGCGATAGCAGATTACGGCGCTGCGCGAATAGGCCATTGAGCAAACTTAGACGCCCATCCACGCCAGCAAACTCGAGCCCTGTGTTCTCACAACTTACACTGAAACTCATATCCGATTGGCGCGACTCTACCCCGATCTCATCCATTAGCTCGATGAAACGAGGATAGGTCCAATCATTGAAAACGATGAAGCCGGTATCGATGCTATGACTACGCCCCCCCACCTCGACATCGATAGTGGCGGTATGACCACCGAGCCTATCCTCGGCCTCGAAAAGCGTAATGTCGTGAGTCTTATGGAGATAATAGGCTGCGGTAAGCCCGGAGATGCCCGATCCAATAATGGCAATTTTCACGCGTCGTTCCTTCTAGTATTGTCGAGATAAAAAAATGCGCTGCTACCGGAGACATTACGGCATAGCAGCGCATTTGGATTATCTAGCAGAAGACAGACGGCCTTAGTGCATTAGGACTGGTATTTGGCTAGCTCCTTTCTGGCAATTACGCGTCGATGAACTTCATCGGGACCATCGGCAAGCCTCAAGGTGCGCTGACCTGTCCACAACGCCGCCAATGGGAAGTCTTGCGAGACCCCCGCAGCCCCATGCATTTGAATCGCACGATCAATCACCCTGAGCGCCATATTGGGCACCGCAACTTTAATCTGTGAAATCGCATCACGCGCTGCTTTATTACCGATAGTGTCCATCAACCATGCGGCCTTAAAGACCAAGAGACGGCACATCTCTATCTCGATTCGGCTATCGGCAATTACATCGTAGTTGCCACCGAGTTCCGCAAGGGGTTTGCCGAATGCCTCTCGACTAACAGAACGTTCGCACAGTAGCTGCAACGCTTTTTCTGCCGCGCCTATTGAACGCATGCAGTGATGGATTCGGCCTGGTCCTAAGCGCCCTTGTGATATCTCGAACCCACGCCCTCTGCCTAAAATAATATTGTCCTTTGGGACTCGTACATTCGAGAAACGAATATGCATGTGTCCGTGAGGAGCATCATCGCGGCCGAACACTTCCATCGGACGCAATATGTCGACCCCGGGAGTATCCATTGGCACAAGAATTTGCGATTGGCGACTGTGTTTCGGAGCCCCTGGATCCGTGATCACCATGACGATCATGATCTTGCAGCGCTTATCGCCTGCACCAGAGATATAGAACTTCTCACCGTTAATGACCCATTCGTCGCCGTCTAGCACCGCAGAGGTCGAAATATTCGTGGCATCGGAGGAAGCTACATTGGGCTCTGTCATCGCGAAGGCAGAGCGGATCTTGCCCTCCAGTAGTGGCTTGAGCCATTGCTCTTTCTGTTCTTCGGAACCGTAGCGTTCCAAGACTTCCATGTTACCCGTATCTGGTGCGCTGCAATTGAAAGACTCCGAGGCTAATCGACTACGACCCATAATCTCCGCAAGATGCGCATACTCCAGATTGCTTATGCCTGCACCACCTTGGCTCTTGGGAAGAAAGAAGTTCCACAGACCTAACGCACGAGCTTTCGCCTTTAGACCCTCTAGAATCTCGTCCTGCCGTGGCGTGTGCGACCAGCGATCTCCAATCGAAACTTGTTCATGATATTCACTCTCGACCGCTTCAACATCCACTTCTACGAATTGTCGAATCTTCTCTCGAATCTCGACCATTTCGTTAGATAAGCCTAAATCCATCATGTAGAAATCCTCAGTCTTGCCAGCGCGTGGCTCTTTTGAAATTCAGTGTCTAACTTAGCTAGCAATAGTACCGCCACCGTCGACGACGATGGTTTGTCCGGTAGTGAAACTACCCGCAGAAGAAGCAAGATAGATAGCCGCACCGGCTATCTCATCGGGTTCGCCAATGCGTCTGAGTGGATAGGTCGAGACCGTTGCCGCATAAGTCTCTGGATTCTCCCACAGCGCTTTCGCGAAATCGGTACGCACTAAGCCCGGCGCAATGCAGTTTACGCGTATGTTCTTAGGTCCCCATTCAACAGCCAAATTACGCGCCAATTGCATGTCGGCGGCCTTGGATATGCCATAGGCTCCCAAAACCTTGCTGCCTTTCAAGCCTGCTATCGACGAGACGATGACAACTGCCCCACCGCCCTTCTCCGCCATGGCTGGAATGACCAGTTGGCAGAGACGGTGGGCACTGCCGATGTTGGCATTCATGATCTTATCGAAGGCCTCATCGGGTATGCCCTGTGATGGACCATAGTGCGGATTCAATGCCGCATTACAAACGAGAATATCAATTGCGCCAAGCTGGGCAACGGTCTTCTCAACCAGATTGCGAAGCTGCTCTTTGTAATTAATATTGCAGGCGATTGCGACGGCATGCCCCCCTCCAGCATTGATCTGCGCGGCGACCTCATCACAGGCATCCTGATTCCTGCTCGAAATCACCACGCGGGCCCCCGCTTCAGCCATGCGGCTAGCGATCGCCAAACCAATGCCTTTCGTGGAGCCCGTAATCAATGCCACTTTCCCTGTTAGATCGAATAGGCTCACTTTGCTCTCCCCCTTTCCTCAATCATTCGTTTCAATAGGTGGTATTAGTATTATGAATACCAACGTCGACTATTATCATAAATTAACAAGGATTAAGGGGAATGAACAAGCCTTTTATTTATTCCGCCCCCCATTCACGCTTGCCCTTGCTCAGGTGCGTGCCACCATCCACCGGAATGACGGCGCCGTTCACATAGGCCCCTGCGCGCGAGCACAAAAACGCCAATATGCCCACGATATCCTCTGGAGTCCCAATCCTCCCCAACGGGCAGTCATCCTCAATATCATGCCGATAATGGTCCAAAACATAGTCTGTCATCTTAGACTCGAAGAAGCCCGGCGCAATCGCATTGACGGTAATACCCTTGGGCCCCAACTCTACAGCGAGGGTGCGAGTAAGATGATGCAGGGCCGCCTTGCTAGCGGAGTAGGCGAAGGTTGGCACTCGCTGCACCACTGGCACCTGTAGGCCATCCATCGACCCGATATTAATTACGCGGGCGGGCGCCTCGCTATTAGCGGCACGAAGCAGCGCCGGGTAGAGATCTCTCGTTAGCCCGAACACGCTACTGACATTAGTCCTCATTAACTTGTCGAAAGCAGCATCCGGATAGTCCTCGAGAGGGGCTCCCCAGTTACTGCCCGCATTGTTAACTAGGATTGCCAGACCCTGCGGCGACTCCTCCGCAATCCTCTGCACCAATCTAGCCCGCTGCTGCACATCGTTAATATCGGCCGCAATCGCAATGCAGTCCCCATGAGGTGCCAGAGCGGCCACCGCCTCGGCACAGCGCTGCGCATTGCGTGAGGCGATGAACACCCGTACCCCATTGCGCAGCAGCCCTTCGGCCATCATCAGTCCAAGCCCACCAGACCCTCCTGTCACCAACGCCGTCTTACCGCGCAATGAGAATAATGAATCGATCTGCAAACCGGATTCTCCCTGACCAGACATAGCGCCCCCTTTCAATAGACTGTCACTTAATATGACCAAGATCATAGCACTCCCAATAAGCACACACAGCCGAGTCCGGGCGCCTTCGAACCCGAAACTCTAGACGCAGAACCGTTATATATGAAATGATACAGCGCTCCACAGTCACTCTGCCTAGGAAACGATTGATGAACAGCCTTTTCTCGCGCCTTTGCTCCTTTGCGTTCGCCTTTAGCTGCGCGATCGCTAGCGGACCAAGCCTCGCTCAAAGCGCCACAATCGCCGCCGCATCGGACCTGCAATTTGCGCTCGAGGAATTACGTGCGCAGTTCCAATCGGACAGTGGCAAATCGATACAAGTGGTCTATGGCTCGTCGGGAAATTTCTACCGCCAGATCCGCGAAGGGGCTCCGTTCCAGATGTTTTTGTCAGCAGACGAAGACTACGTATTACAGCTGAGTGAGGCAGGACTCACGCAGGATGAAGGCCTACTGTACGCCCTAGGTCGAATCGTTATAATCGCGCCACATGGCTCCAGACTAAAGGCCGATGCACAGCTACAAGGATTAAGCGCCGCGCTCGACTCAGGACGCATCGCCAGATTCGCTATCGCCAATCCAGAACACGCACCTTATGGTGAACGCGCCGAAGAGGCGCTGCGCCATGCCGGCCTTTGGGATGCACTGCAAGGCAAGCTCGTTTTAGGCGAGAACGTCTCCCAAGCGGCGCAATTTGCCACCTCTGGCAACGCACAAGGCGGCATCATTGCTTACTCTTTAGCGCTATCTCCTAACGTATCGGCGCTCGGAGAATTCGCCCTGATCCCGCAGCAGTGGCACCAAGCACTGCGCCAACGCATGGTCCTATTGAAGACGGCAAATGCAGACGTTAGAGATTTCTATGCCTATCTGCAGAGCGCCCCAGCCCGCCAGATAATGCTACGCTATGGCTTTGCCCTACCCGAAGATCAATAAGGTTTAAGACATGGATTGGTCCGCCCTGAAGCTTTCGCTCGAACTCTCCTTCTGGACGATGCTAATACTCCTGCCCGTTGGCATTTTCTTGGGCCGACATCTGGCATGGACACAGTTCCGCAGCAAGAGTGTCGTTGAGGCGCTCTTAACCCTACCTCTAGTATTGCCACCTACCGTGCTCGGTTTCTATCTACTAGTTGCAATGGGCGCCAGGTCACCCATTGGGCAAGCATACGAATCGCTCTTCGGTCAGCAATTAAGTTTCTCTTTCGCCGGCCTGCTAATCGCCTCGCTAATATTTAACCTCCCCTTCGCGATTCAACCGATGCAGCGGGCCTTCGAAGGGATACCTCAAGAGGTCCGTGAGGCCGCTCGCTGTTGCGGACTTTCTCCGTGGCGAATTCTAGGCCGCATAGAGCTGCCACTAGCATGGCCTGGCATCCTCTCCGCGTTAGTGCTGACCTTCGCCCATACCCTAGGGGAGTTTGGCGTCGTCTTAATGGTCGGTGGCAGCATTCCCGGTGAAACCCGCACCATCGCCATCTCTATCTATGACCGCGTGCAAGCCTTCGACAATGAGGCGGCTGCGACTATGTCCGCTGTGCTTCTCATTATCTCTCTGGCCGCAATAAGTCTGTCCTATTTCGCGACGTCGCGACTCGGCAAGAGGCACGATCATGCCTGAAGGCCTGCACCTAAGTCTGGCACAAGTCAGCCCTATACCTCTCTCCGCGCAAATCCATTGTGCACCGGGCGAAGTGCTGGCATTAGTTGGCCCCTCGGGCAGTGGCAAGTCGACACTGCTGCGCAGCATCGCCGGATTGTACCGACCAAATTCTGGGAAAATTACTTGCTCAGGGGAGATTTGGTATGACAGTGAAAATGGCATTAACATGCCCACCGCAGCGCGGCGCGTCGGCATGGTTTTTCAGAATTTCGCGCTCTTCCCGCACCTGAGCGCACTCGAGAATATTGCCGAAGCGATGCTCGATTACCCAAAGGCTGAACGCATAGAGCGCGCTCGCTCTTGGCTGGATAGAGTGCATCTTGCCGGACTCGAGAAACGCCTTCCACGGCAACTCTCCGGTGGTCAACAACAAAGGGTCGCCGTCGCCAGAGCGCTCGCCCGCGAGCCGAAAGCACTCCTACTAGACGAGCCATTCTCGGCAGTCGATAGGAGCACTCGCGAGTCGCTGTACCATGAACTCGCAGAACTGCGGCAAGAGCTGAACATGCCAGTGATTCTAGTAACTCATGACCTTGATGAGGCGACTCTATTAGCGGACCGCATGAGCATTCTCAATGTCGGCAAGACTCTACAGACGGGTTCGCCCGATCAGTTACTCGCCGCACCAAAGAGCGCCGAGGTCGCCAAACTAATGGGCATGCGCAACGTATTTGCTGGACGAGTTGTTCGACATGAGGCAGGTCATTCTGTTGTCGCGTGGGGAGAACACGAACTACGGGTGCGGCTGCGCACGGATTTTATAATTGGAACTGAGATATTCTGGGCAATGCCCACAGCGGGGGTATTGTTAATGCCATCGCGTTCCCGCGAGTCGGAGACACTAGACAATGAGATTCCGGTGCGGATAGTCACAATGTTGGCGCTGGGAGAACAGTACCGCGTGACACTACAGGTAGGCGTGGATCGCGTCACTATGAACGTGCCAAGACATATCGCGCAGCGCTACGCCTTGGCAGAGGATCAACAACTTAGTGTGCGACTGCGTGGAGAGACAGTCCACCTTATGCCCATAGAGGCCTAGCCTCCAGCAGCACAAGGTGGAACACTTTACTCTTCGGCAACCTTCACTAATTGCTTACCGAAATTCTTTCCGCGCAGCAAGCC
>CAXBOY010000027.1:0-32287 GCA_963977405.1 uncultured Gammaproteobacteria bacterium | reverse complement strand
GGCTGAAATACTGTTCTAGCTGACGCGATGATTTACGCTCAATGAATTGCCCGAAATTATTGGAGAATGCGTGATTCGGAGAAATGGTTTGGAAGTCTGCCAGGCTAACATCCGGTGCTGCAGTGTAGATGTTGAAATCCGCATCCTTCTGGCGCGCGCGATACTTGAAGCCGAACTTTACTGTAGAGGGCATATCGAGAAGCGCCATCTCTTTTTCGAAGTCGGCATGTAGTGATACTTCCTTGTCCTGCACTAAAGATTTTTCGAACTCTACTTCATCTAAACCATAATCCGAAAGTGGCGCGAAGCCTCCTACTAGTGTGGTCTCAGGCTTCTTTACATTTGCCCAAGACACGATACCAGTAGGGCTCGTGTCGGAGCGGTATTTGTGGCGGAAAGCGACATCCACGTTGTCACTGTCATCCTCTTCTGCAAAGGAATAGGCAAGCTCGTAGTTCGCATTCCAGCCGCTATTGAAGAAAGTGTCACCACCCACAGAGAAAGCGTTGATCTTGCGCACCTCGACACGGTCACGCGTTTCCTGATCGTTATCGAAACGCCCATAAGTGGCCGAGTTAGCCTGCACGTCCATAACGTCTAGCGTTTTAAACTCACCCTTGTAACGCACTTCGTCATCGGTGTATTCATTGAAAAGCGTGCGCGCGAACAGAGTTGTTGTGTCTGTTGGCGCGTAGTCGAAATTCAAAGTCAATCCAACGCGCTCGCGGTCTAGATCGTAGTAACGACGCTCGAAGTCATCATTCATGTAGTCATTGCCGTTCGCGTCTACATCCCAGCCGAAACCGGTTTCATTGTTCTGCGAGATCACGTTCTTAGATGCGTAGGTGAAACCCAAGACGAAACCGCTGTTCTCGGTCATCTTGTTCGCCCAAGTTAGCGAGCCTTTCGGAGAATTGCTCTCGGCCTGATCGTTGTATGCTGTATCCAACTTGATACGTACCATTGATTCGTTAAGGTCGAGGGAAGACAGAGTGCGGAAGTCTACGCGACCCCCTATCGAGTCGGCGTCCTGATCTGGGGTTAGAGACTTGGATACCTCGATAGAGTCAAGCAGGTCAGTTGGCAACCCATCGAGCAATACTGCACGACCAGCCTCTGGAGCCACAATGGAAGACCCGTTCAAATATATGGAATTAAGCTCAGGAGCGAAACCGCGTACTACGACATAGCGACCCTCGCCTTGGTCATTCTCAACCGAGATTCCAGAGAGTCGACGCATCGCTTCTGCTGCAGTGGTGTCGGGGAAGTTGCCTAGGGCATCGGAATCGGCCACGGAGAGAACACGATCGGCGTTGCGTTGCTTGGACAGCGCCGATGTCAGGCTAGCTCGAGAGCCTGTAACAATGATTGTATCGACTTGCTCTGCCGCGCTGGTCTGGGCTGCGCTGATGCTGCTAAATAATAGCGTGTGGACGGCACCTAGTGCCAGCCAACTCAATTTCTTGTTTGAAAGTTTGTGAATCATTGCGTGTATACCCCTTGATGATCTTTCATAAATAGCTGGCACGCACTTGTCGGCGTGTTGCAGCGCTGCGTATTGGTTCATTCAAACTGGCGCCCACGATACCGACGAAATGTGACAGTTTTTTTGCTTAATTAAACTTACACACGCGTTTCGCCAAACTGTCACGAAAGCTTCACTTCGTTGACATGCAATAGTCACGGCTTTGCAATAAATTCATCAAAGTGTCATGTGCTGGTAATTTAAGAGCTGCTTCAGAATTGACTACAGCGATTCAGGTGCGTAGACTGCGCGCATCTTGAACTAGGCCGTTTTATTAGCCTGCGTTGAAGATACTGATTGCATTGTTTGGTGCCCGCGATGATTACTCTGAGTTTTCGATAAACTAACAGAGCGTTTCTCGGGTTAAATGGGAAGCTGGTTCAAAGCCAGCGCTGCCCCCGCAACGGTAATGGAGCGCGATCTAACAATCGACTCCTAAGCCCGATACCAGCCAGACAATAGATTGCACCAGAGATGAAGCGGAGGGCTCCATCGGTGGTCGGTTCAGTCGTCTTTTGTCGATTCTTTCCTTCCGCTCCCCCTCCCTCATGAAACTTTTTCATTGAGGATTTACCATGCAACACCGTCAATTAATTAAGCTTGCCTGCGCTTTTAGCGTGAATCTTTTACCTATTAGCATTCAACTTGCGAATGCCCAGACAGAGTCGAACTCCGCGCTTGAGGAGATTATCGTCACCTCCAGCCGTATAGAGACACCCCTACGCCAGATCGGCACCTCCGTATCGGTACTCAACGCCGAAGAGATAGCGGCCAATGGCAGCACATCGCTTATCGACGTCCTGCGCACCCTACCCTCTATTAGCGTGACCAATACCGGCGGAGCTGGCCAAGTTAGTAATCTGCGCATTCGCGGGGAAGAGGGATACCGCACCCTTACCCTGATCGACGGAATTAAGATCTCGGACCCTAGTGTGACCCAAGTCCAGCCACAACTAGAACACTTGATGAGTAGCGGTATCGAGCGAGTTGAGGTTTTACGCGGACCACAAGGTTTACACTACGGCGCCGATGCGGGCGGTGTATTAAATATTCGTACACTGCAAAGCAGCCAAGCCCTGCGATCTCATATAGACGTATCTTCTGGGGCATATGGCACCACTCAGGTATCCGGCAATATAAGTGCTGGCAATGCTCTCGCTGACGCGTTCATCTCCGGCGTTAAATTCAAGACGGATGGTTTTAATACGCGCGTCTCCGACAAGGTACTCGCCGACGATGACGGCTATGACAACTCTTCACTTCATGCGCGAGTAGGTGTTAATGCCACCCAGAGCCTACGCTTTGAGTTAGTACACCGCGACACCGAGGGCGACACCGAGTACGATGCTTGCTACAACTCCGCAGATTTCTCCACAGTGCACGACTGCGACGCCAGTTTCGATCAGCAGGCCTCGCGACTCTCTGCAGTTCTAAGCACCGATTATGGCTCCCATTCTTTTGCTTATTCGACCACGCAAACTGACCGCGAATATTTCACGCTAGGACTCTCTAGCTTCGCCTCCGAGGGCGAGCTACAGCGTTTAGAATATATTGGGGAGCTACAGAGCGCGGATAATTTCCGCTTGGTCTATGGCCTAGACAGTGAAGAGGAAGATAACAACGGCGAGTCACGCGACCAACTTGGCTATTATGTCGAGTACCTAAGCGATTTCTCAGACCAGCTTTACTTCACCGCTGGTGCGCGTCGCGACGACAATGACGACTTCGGCGAACACACAAGCTTCCGCGTTAGTGCCGCACGACTTTTTGATCTAGACAACGATCAAACTATCAAATTGCGCGGTAGTTATGGCACGGGTTTTCGCGCGCCAAGTCCCTACGAAGCTAGCTATAACAAAGGGCCATACGCCTCCGCTCCAGCGTCTACCACTTCCCTAAAGGAAGAACTTAGCAAAGGCTATGAGCTTGCGTTGGAGTACTTCAACGACGCAGGCCTCCATTTGGAGGCTGTCTATTTCGATCAGCGCATCGAGGATGCCATTTACTTCGACTCGGTGGCTTATAGCGGCTACCTCCAAGACATTGGCGAGAGCGTCTCCGAAGGCGTAGAGCTATCCGGGAGCTTACCGCTGGGGCAGCAGTGGCGTTTGCAGGGTAACTACACCTACAACCACACCGAACGTCCGGACGGTAGCCAGCGGCAGTTGCGCCCTCGCAATCTTGGCAATGTGCAACTAGCATGGCACAGTGCAGATGAACGCTTACGCCTTACAGGTTTCTACCGACTATCGCAGAACAGCAAAGATGTATTGGGCGGCCAGGCTGTAGCCCTCAAGGATACTGACACCGCGGATCTCACAGCGAGCTTTGCGCTGCGCCCCACAATCGAACTCTATGGTCGTATAGAGAACCTATTCGATGAAGACTACGAAGAGGTGTTGGGCTACTACGCGGCGGGCAGAGCCGCCTATGTTGGCGTAAGAGTTAACTTCTAAATCATAGACGGGTGAAAACATGGATCACGACACAGGACGCAAGCTAAGACACAAGCGCGCTATGCAACGCAAGAAAGCCCATATCGACAAGCGCATCGCCGCTGCAGATGTCGACAAGGGTTTGCTTGTGCTGCTAACTGGCGACGGCAAGGGCAAGAGCTCTTCTGCCTTCGGTATGCTGGCTCGCAGCGTTGGTCACGGTTTGCGCTGTGGCGTGGTCCAATTCATCAAGGGCCAATGGGAGTGTGGAGAGCAGATGCTCTTCAACGACCACCCCCTGGTGGAGTTCCATGTTATGAACACCGGATTTACCTGGGAGACACAGGACCGGGAGAAAGACATCGAGGCGGCAGTGGCAACATGGGCGCATGCTGTCGACTTACTTCGGGACCCGGCTGTCAAAGTGATTGTACTCGACGAACTCACCTATATGCTGACCTACGGCTACCTTGACCTTGCCGAGGTTTTAGATGCCCTGCGTGAGCGCCCAACAGGTCAACATGTCGTCATCACCGGGCGCAATGCCAATCAGGCACTGGTCGAGATCGCCGACACTGTCAGTGAGGTAAAAGATATCAAACACGCTTTTAACAGCGGTGTACGCGTACAAAAAGGTATAGATTACTAATGCATTACTGGCGAGCAAGCCTACTGATCCTGTCCACTATTCTCTGCGCCGCAACGAGCGCTCAGAGCATCACAGTGGTCGACGACGAACAGCGTACCGTGACACTAGATGGTCCGGCACAGCGCATCATCAGCCTCGCTCCATCTCTCACTGAGTTACTCTTCGTAGCGGGCGCGGGCAATCGCATCAAAGGGGTCAGCGAGTACAGTGACCATCCACCACAGGCACAAGGCTTACCCGTCGTCGGGCGCTATGACCTTCTCGACATGGAAGCAATCGTTGGCTATAACCCCGACTTGATAGTCGCTTGGCGAAGTGGCAACCCGCAGGCTGCATTGCAACGCCTTATCGACCTCGGTTTCAATGTCTATATCGCGGAGCCTCGAACGCTGCTCAGTATTCCCGATCAAATCGAAAAATTCGCCACCTTGGCAGGGACGCAGGTAATCGGGCAGGCCGCCTCACAATATTTCCGCGGACAACTGCAAACTTTACGCAGCCGTTATGAGAACAGCACGAAGGTGTCGGTGTTCTATCAAGTCTGGAATGAGCCACTAATAAGCGTAGGGGGCGACGAGTTGATCAACGATGTCATCGAGCTGTGTGGCGGCCGCAATATATTCGCTGACCTCGGCCTCGCTCCTAAGGTCAGCGTAGAGGCAGTACTGCAGCGTGACCCAGCGCTGATCATCGCCTCGGGCATGGATATCGCGCGCCCGGAATGGCTAGACGAATGGCGACGCTGGCCTCAACTACGTGCCGTTGCCAACGACGCACTGTTTTTTATCCCGCCCGATCTTATCCAACGCCATAGCCTCAGAGTGCTCAGCGGAGCGCTGCAAATGTGCAGCCAGATCGAAAACGTGCGCAGCACACTGCCTCAATAGGCACTTATTACCACGGTAATAACGGGTTTTCGCTAGATTCAAGCATTCCGTGTCACCGGCGACCGTCGGCTTTTCCCTCTTGATTTACATAAGCTTTCTGCAGAGCTACGCACTTTTCACACTACGGTGGTAGAAAAAGGGACATCTTTGAGCGGTTTTCAGAATTCCCGCGAATTTTACAAGGCTTAGGGTTTATAATCGAAGGACTTTCTAATCGATTTGAACCCTATGCTGAAACCGACATACGCCCTATGTTTAGCCGCCTTCTTTATCGGCGCCAATTGTACGGCACAGACCCTCAATATCCTCACTTGGCAAGGCGAATTTGCCGATGAAACCATAAGCCAATGGGAAGAGCACAGCGGCGTTCGCGTTAAGCAGATCTTTTTCGATCAGGAGGAGGTCCGCAATACTATCTTACTGTCTTCGGAAATCAGCGACATCGATATAGTCAATATCGACCCCAGTACCGCAGATTATGTCGGACAGCGAGATATATTTGTGCCCGTAGAGCAATATCAGAATACAGCGAATTTCCGCTACTTCGACCCACACTTAGCCCAGAGCTGTGCGCCCTACGCAACTCCTTATTTGTGGGGAACACTAGGCATCGTCTACCGCAAAGACCGCGTAAGCAATGTGCCTAGTTCTTGGCGGGATATTTTAGAGCCTAACGAGGAAGTAATAGGCCATATTGGCTGGGTAGAAAACTATGTGGACACACTAGCTCCGGCTTTCATCCTGCGCAATCAATCCCCGAATACCGATAATGAGGATTTGCTCAAAGAGACCTTCGAGCAATTGAAAGACTTGCTACCCAATATCCTTACCTTCGAATATGCAATCTCCTATCTGGGTGAATACCCTAATAGCGACGACCTGTATATGGCCCTGGCCTATTCCGGCGATCAGAAGGAGTTGAATACTCTAAGCAACTCAGAGCAGTGGGAGTATGTCGTACCCAATGAAGGCAGCATGGTTTGGACCGACTGTTTAGCAATACTCCGACAGTCAGAGAAGCAAGACCTGGCGATGGATTTTATTAATTTCATCAACACTCCGGAGGTTGCGGCGGCCAATTCCGAGGCGATATTAATACCCAGCAGTAATGCTGCCGCGGCAGCCTTGCAGAGCGAGGCTGTTCGCAATAATCCAGCCTTTACGCTGAGCGAAGAGCAGCTAGAAAAACTAATACATTACGATGCAGAGTTTAGCGTGCGCAATATACTGCTGCGTGATCGCATCACCAGCACTCTAGTGGAACTTCATGAATCTCAATAAACGCGCACTTCTCGTCATAACACCAGTGGTGCTATTAAGTTTCATCGTAGCATCGATGGTGGTGTATGAGATCGCCCGCAATTTCTTAGAACGACAAGAGCAGTACCGCATCAACAGCGCAATAATTCAGCTCGAGGCCACCTTCGGACGCTATACCACGTTTACCGAAAGCTATTTGATGTCTATCACACAGAGCCATGCTCTGCATCAATACCTTCTCTTCCTAGACGACGAAACCAGTGACCTTGGCCTTGCTCGCAACCTCGAAGACACTCTAAGAGCTACCAATGCACAGGAAACCGACTACCTCAGCGTGACAGTGGGAATGAATAGCGCGGCTCCTGTCATCCGCACCCACATCGAGTTTAGCGAGGACCCGTTTAGCGCTATTAGCCCAGCGTTAGAGAACTTTGTGACTAGCATGCTGGCGGACAATGAGATGCTACGCTGGAGTTACTTAGAAGAGCCGGGTAAGCAGAATTTTCTCATCAAGGCAGAGCTAATCGACCCAATAACTATGGTGCGCCCATTGCCATCCCAAAACGGGAATGCACTTGTTATTGCGCTCGCCATAGAGCCCACGGAGTTCAATGCTCTACGCGCGCAGCTTGAACAAGAACTCGGAGCTGCTTTTGTCATTGGTGCTCCCATGGAGAATTTGCCAAACCTGTCCGCCTCAATTGAGTTGCTAGATGGACAGTTCCTCAGCATTGCCCTGCCCTTCAATCATCTCCAGGAGCAACTACTGCCTATGGCTGGCTGGTTGCTATTGATCAGTTTGATTTTCTCCACTACCGCGTCTATTTGCCTATATGGCCTCACCACACGTTACATCACGAGACCGGTACTAGAGTTAGAGCGCGACCTAGCCGATGTACTTGCGAATCGTCGCGACGCGATACCTGACAGACACTTAGTAGAAGATGAGATAGGCAGTCTCGCGAAGACCTTCCGCTCGCTATACGACAAGCTGTCGCATTCCCACGAAGAGACACGAAGGCTAATGGAGCGGGACTCCTTGACCGGTTTGTTCAATCTAAACTTCATTAATAAAGTGGGACAACAGGCTCTCAACAAAGCCAAAGAGCGCTCTGAGCAACTCGCTCTAATGTACTTAGACTTGGACAATTTCAAGTTTGTAAACGATAAGTATGGCCACCGCTTCGGCGATGAATTGCTCACTGCATTCGGTCTAAGTCTTTCGGACATTTCGGTAATTCGTTCCTCGAACTCCGACCAAGGCGGTACAGTGATCACGCCTGGCAGAGTAGCCGGAGACCAGTTTTGTCTTCTCATTCGCCAAAAAGATGCCACCTCTGCCGCACAGGATATCTCCGCGATGATCCTGCAGCAGATGGAGGAAGGTCTACACTTCGCCAAGGCACGCTTCCCGATCACTACCAGCATAGGGATCGCGCTGTACCCACAAGACGGTGACTCCTTTAGCCAATTGATTTCCAATGCCGACACTGCAATGGCTCAAGCCAAGCTCCAAGGCAAGAATCAGGTTGCTTTCTACTCTCAAGAGTTGGCAGAAAAAATACGCCGCCGCCAAGAAATAGAGAGCGCATTGAAAGTCGTCAACCCCGACCTCGAGTTCAAACTTGTCTATATGCCTTTGCTCAATGTCAGGACAGGAGAGTTAGATGGCTTCGAGGCGTTGCTACGCTGGAACTCGCGCAGATTCGGTGTAGTGGATCCTGACGAGTTTGTACCTATCGCAGAGTCCTGCGGCGTTTTCGCGATGATCGACGAGTGGGTTATCAGTAAAGGACTGTCTAGCTACCCTGCTATCCGTAAGCTCCTAGCGCGAGATTTCAAGATGTCGTTGAACATCTCGAGCGCGCAACTACAAGTCTCTAACCTAACCGAGGTGTTAGACCGTTACACCAAGCGTTTCAATATTGCCCCTCAATATATCCAGTTAGAGATCACCGAAACGGTCAACATTGAGTTAACTAAGCACTCGCATACTTTCCTGCACCGCCTCTCGGAAGCTGGCTATGTTTTAGCGCTCGATGATTTTGGTGCAGGCTTTACATCGCTGTTGCGCATTGTCGAATACCCCATCACCATGGTGAAGTTCGACAAGAGCTTCATCCAACAAACTCTAAAGCGTGGCAATCGCCAGATTCTTAAGCCCTTAGTTGAGCTGTGTCATTCAAATGGCTTGTTGGTCACGATGGAGGGGGCCGAGTCACAGGAGGACATCGACCTTTTGAGCACTTACGATTGTGATTTCATTCAGGGCTATTTCTTAGGCCTCCCCATCTCACTTGAGGAGATGGAGGACGCCCTACGAAAGCTGCGCAAAGCGAGCCGTACCGCGGCAAGCAATGCCTAAGAGTAATGTCACTCCAGTCTAGGCATATGCCCTAACTTCTTAGCTTTAACGGCAAGATAGTTCTCGTTATGAGAATTGTAGCCCGTGTGTATTGGCACACGCTCTGTCACGACGTAATTTAACTCTTCGAGAGCCAATACTTTACGAGGATTATTCGTCAACAAACGCAGTTGCTTCACGCCGAAATGATCTAGCATCGGCTTACAAATCGCGTATTGACGGCCATCGGCTAAGAAACCGAGCTGCTCATTGGCTTCCACAGTGTCGGCACCCTTGTCTTGTAAGGCGTAGGCGCGAATCTTATTAAGCAGACCGATTCCTCTCCCTTCTTGACGTAAATATAGGATTATCCCTCTGCCTTCGGTGGCGATCTGCTTCATGGCATAACGCAGTTGCGGCCCGCAATCACATCGCAGACTAAACAAGGCGTCACCGGTTAGGCACTCAGAGTGCACGCGGCACAACACAGGCTCGTCACCGGTGAATTCTCCCATGGCCAGAGCCACGTGTTCTTTTCCCGTCGACGGATCTTCAAACCCGTGGATCGTGAAGTCGCCCCACTCGGTTGGCAATGCGGCTCCAGCTACAAAATTAACTTGCACTCACACATCCCTCTTCAAAGTATAAATATCGCGGCCAATTGCAGACAGCCCAATGCCATCAGTCCAGCCAATACATCATCGATCATCACGCCAAAACCGCCACTGACATTCTTGTCGAGCCAGCGAATTGGCCAAGGTTTTACTATGTCGAAGATACGAAAAAGCACAAAGCCTATTAATATCCACAGCCACCCAGGGGGCGCCAAAAACATCGTAATCCAATACCCAACAAACTCGTCCCAGACGATACCGCCGTGATCGTGTACGCCGATATCCTTCGCCGTCTTGCCGCATAACCACACTCCTACGGCGAAGCTTAGCAATAGGAACAACCCATACACCTGCCATGTCATGGCAGGCAGAAACATATAGATCAACACGCCAAGCGCAGTACCAAAGGTACCAGGTGCCACCGGTACCGCCCCACTGCCAAAACCGAAGGCAGTGAAGTGGACAGGGTTGCGCCAAACCGATTTAGGCGTATGGGCCATCAGTGCGTCACCTGCACTAAATCTTCAGGCGCGTCATGAAAATGCTTGTAGCCCGATGCCTCTAGGGCGATCGGTTCGCCGAACTCACACCATTGAACTTGCGCGCCTTCAGTGACATTTCCAATCCTTGTAACCGGCACCCCTATACTGTCGAGTGCCTTCTGCATAGCCTCTTCATTAGCAGGGCCTACGGTAAAACAAAGCTCGTAATCGTCCCCGCCGCTAATCGCTAGCTGTCGCTGCTCCGCTTCATTGTGCGCGGCACGAACCGCGACAGAGAGGGGCAAGGCATCGAGCTCAATACTCGCGCCGACAGCGCTTGCGCGCAATATATGGACGAGATCCGACGCCAATCCATCCGACAAATCGATGCAGGAAGTCGCTAAGCTGCGCAGTAATAATCCCGCCTCAATGCGCGACTCGGGCACGAAGAATGCTTCGACCAATGCGGCACGATGCTCCTCGCTCAAAGTCTCTTTGCTATTTTTGCGTAGTACCTGCAAACCTGCTGCTGCATCACCCAGACTGCCAGTGACATAAATCAGATCGCCGATCTTTGCGCCACTGCGACGCATGCCAGCGTTCACCGGTAATTCACCGTGCACCTGCACGCAGAGGGTTTTACTTCCATGCACTGGGCTAGAGGCGCTTAAGTCCCCGCCAATAAGTGGACAATTATGCTCACGAGCAACTTGCGCGAGTCCTTTGCTAAAGCTGCCTAACCAATCCTCGTCCGCCGCGGGCAAACATAGCCCTAGGGTAAAACACAGTGGCCTCGCCCCCATGGCAGCAAGATCGCTTAAATTCACTAAGAGAGTACGCTTACCGAGTAAATACGGATCTGCGTCGGGAAGGAAGTGCACGCCTTCTTGTAAAATATCCATCGACATAGCGAGCTGCGTGCCAATTGCAGGGCGCAGCAAAGCACAGTCGTCACCTATCCCCAAACCGACTTCGGGGATCGGAAACGCGATATCGCCTGTATTAAAGAAACGGCGAATTATGTCGAATTCATCGGACGCCAATGTGGCAGACCTCAGGGACTATTGTTGATTTTATGCTGCGCTGCTTCCTGTGGCCACACACTCCCGTGAGCGGGTATTACTCAATCTCGAGAGTGCGAATCTGACGGGCGGCTTTGTCGAGAATGCCATTGACATATTTATGGCCATCGGTGGCACCGAAGACACGCGCCAACTCCACGTGCTCATTTATTACTACTTTGTATGGAACGTCGATTCTCTGCATCAACTCGTACATACCAAAACGCAGCAAGCATAACTCAATTGGATCGAGATCTTTGATGTCACGATCTAGCCACTGTGACATCGCCTCGTCCAACTCCTTTACGAGCGGCGGAATCGCGGGAAACACTTCGTTGAAATACGCCCAATCGATCTTGCCGAGATAGTAACTACGAAACTCGGCTTGAATATCACTAACGGTCGCACCTGCAAGCTGCCATTGGTAGAGTGCTTGTAACACCATACGCCGCGCCTTCTGGCGCTCCGAAAGCTTCTTCTTCGGGCTTTCGATCTTAGCCTCGGTTGCCGGCGGCAGCTTGTTGCGTATGATTGTTGAGTCTGTCACTGATTTCACCTACGCGCTCAACTTTTTAATGACACTGACCATTTCCATGGCGCTTAAGGCCGCTTCCGCGCCCTTATTGCCGGCCTTAGTGCCAGCGCGCTCGATTGCCTGCTCTATGCTGTCCACTGTAAGAACACCGAAGGCGACAGGAATCTTACTCTCAAGACTCACAACACTAAGACCCTTTACGCATTCGCCAGCGACATATTCAAAATGTGGAGTACCGCCACGAATCACCGCGCCGAGCGCTATTACTGCATCGTAACTTCCCGTATCGAGAACTACGCGAGTGAGCACTGGCAGCTCGAACGCACCGGGGGCCTTCACGATAGTGATATCGGCATCCTTCACCCCGTGACGGCGCAGAACATCTAGAGCTCCTTCCTGCAGCTTGTCGACGACAAAGCTGTTGAAGCGAGCTACGACGATGGCGTAGCGCGCCGAGCCACCCTGAAAATCGCCTTCAATGGTCTTGATATTACTCATCTCTAATCACCTATAGTTCAAAATTTTGGGTGCCGTATAACGGCCATTACTCGACAGAAGGCAGGTCCTTCCCGAACTTCTCATCAAACGGCACGAAGTCGACAACTTCTAAGTCGAATCCAGAGATCGCGTGGAATCTGGCCGGGTAGCTCAACAGGCGCATCTTGCCCACGCCTAGGTCCCGCAGAATCTGCGAGCCTGTGCCGATAGTCAGGTCATTGCCTTTGCGGTTCTGACGCGGAGCGCCAGCCTCATCACCAAACGCAGCGACCAAGGTTTCATTAATATTTTCGGCATATTCGTCACCGGATAGTAACACAGCGACGCCACGGCCTTCCTTAGCGATTCGCGCCAGTGCGGTGCTGAATGACCAACTTGGCCACACAGGATTCACAACGTCACAGACATCACGAAGCGTATTGGCTATGTGTACACGCACCAGTGTAGGCTCCTCAGCGCTAAGCTCTCCCATCGTCAAGGCGATATGAGTGCCGCCCATAATGTGATCGGCGAAGGTGTGCAGCGTGAACTCCCCGTGCTCTGTATGCACAGGATGGGAGTCTTTACGGGAGACTGTGCGCTCATTGGCAATGCGGTAATGGATCAGATCGACAATGGTGCCAATCTTCAAACCGTGCTGCTGCGCAAATTTCTCTAGATCGGGACGCCGCGCCATGGTGCCGTCCTCGTTCATAATCTCGACGATCGCCGCGGCGGGGCTGAAGCCAGCTAGACGGGCGAGGTCACAACCTGCCTCTGTATGACCTGCACGCTGCAAGACGCCGCCAGGCTGCGCCATGATAGGAAACACATGACCTGGCTGAACTATATCCTCTGGCTTGGAATCGCGAGCCACGGCAACCTGAATGGTGCGAGCGCGATCGGCGGCTGATATACCTGTAGTGACGCCGGTGGCAGCCTCGATAGAGGCGGTGAAATTGGTGTGAAACGCGGTGGCATTCTTATTCACCATGGGACGTAGATTTAGAAAATCACAGCGTTCGCGGCCAAGTGTAAGACAGATTAAGCCCCTAGCGTTCTTGGCCATGAAATTGATGTCTTCTGTGCGCACACATTCCGCGGCAATGACTAGATCACCTTCGTTTTCGCGGTCTTCGTCATCCATAAGAATGACCATTTTGCCCTGGCGAATGTCTTCGATAATCTCTTCTACAGTATTCAATTTCATTTGCTTATTTCACCAACGGTGGTTGCCGTTTTATCTGTTGAATGCGTCCTTCTGAGTACTATCCTTTCCGTGCTTTCTGCGGGCTCTTTTAGATAAAGCCATTCTCTGCGAGCAAGCTCTTAGTTAGCTTGCCTGCTGAGTCTTGCTGCTCTTCTGCCGCGCTCTCGCCCTGCATGAGGCGCTCTAGATAGCGCGCAATCAGGTCGACCTCGAGATTTACTTTGCTACCGACCTTGTAGTCTTGAATTATCGTCTGCGACTGCGTGTGCGGAATGATGTTCACGCTGAATGTGGCACCGTTTACCGTATTCACCGTAAGACTAGTGCCATCGATACAAATGGAGCCTTTCTGTGCGATATATTTTGCTAACTCTTTTGGGGCGCGAAAATCCATGCGAATGCTAGCGCCGTCACTTCGCATTGCTATCAACTCTCCCACACCATCAACATGGCCACTGACGATGTGGCCACCGAGACGCTTATTCGGGGTTAGGGCTTTCTCTAGGTTCACTTTCGAACTCTTAGTGAAAGCGAGAAGCGTTGTGTGCTCCATGGTCTCGTTGGAGACATCCACTTCGAAACTCGCATTGCCCAGTTTGGTGACTGTAAGACAGACACCGTTGATAGCGATGCTGTCGCCGAGAATGACATCACCAAAGTCGAGAGCCGTACTGTGAATGTTCATACGCCACTCGCCACCGCGCAATTGTAGATCGGCGACGGATCCCAGGGCTTCAATAATTCCTGTAAACATGATCTCTCCGCGGATGTCAGCTATTGATGAGTTGGGCTGTAATGCGACAATCGCCGTCGAGCTGCGCCACATCGACAATCTTAAGGCTGATGTGATCGGCCATATGACGCAAGCCAGGCAGATTGAGAAGAGGCAACGCATCACTGCCTAAAAATTTAGCGCCGATATAGATGATCACTTCGTCCACGAGCCCGGCTTGAATCATCGCCCCGCCTAAGGTTGGGCCTGCTTCTAGCATGACTTCGTTGCAATTGTAGTCCTGCGCCAACACAGCCATGGCGGCTCGCAAATCGAGGCGCCCGCCAGGAATCGTGTCAACCTGACAAATCTGCGCGCTACTGTTCTCGAAGCGCTGCTTCTGCTGCGCATGAGGATTGCCTACTAGGAATAGGACCTCGCCTGGAAGTTGCACGACCTTCGACTCTGGTGGCGTGCGTAATGAAGAATCGATGATCACTCGCAGCGGTTGACGTTGTGCGATCTGGGCAGCCTGCTCGTGTTCGAGCTGTTCGGCACGGACATTAAGTGATGGGTTGTCACTGAGAATCGTGTTCACACCGGTGAGCACCGCACAAGACTGCGCACGTAAACGCTGCACATCGGCGCGCGCCTTAGGCCCTGTAATCCATTGACTCTCTCCGGAGGCCATCGCCGTGCGGCCGTCTAGGCTCATCGCCATCTTGCAGCTTACAAATGGTAGGCCTGCAGTCATGCGCTTGATAAAGCCGCGGTTAATCGCTTTCGCTTCCGGCTCGAGAAGGGGGCCGGTGACTTTTATTCCCGCATCGCGCAATGCTTGCACACCCTTGCCCGCCACTAGGGGGTTAGGGTCCAGCATTGCAAACACAACTTCACTGACCCCAGCGCTTATAAGGGCCTGAGTACATGGCGGCGTGCGGCCAAAATGACAACAGGGCTCCAGTGAAACATAAGCCGTGGCACCTTTTGCAGCGTCACCGGCGGCCAGCAAGGCATTGACCTCTGCATGGTGTTCACCCGGCTTTTCGTGCAAACCGGTGCCCACTATCTTTCCATCGCGCACGATCACACAGCCGACGCGCGGATTCGGCGCAGTGCTATACACGCGTTGAGCTGCAGTGATTGCGAGCTGCATGAAAGACTGTGTGGTACTGTCCATTAGAGAGGTCCGGGCATTTAGTTATCGTTTGCCAGACGGTCGATCTCGGCACGAAACTCGTTCAAGTCTTTGAAGCTGCGGTAGACCGAAGCGAAGCGCACGAAGGCTACCTCGTCTAATTGTCGCAGCTCTTGCATAACTTGCTCTCCTACGATGCGCGAGGGTATTTCCCGCTCCCCAGTTGCCCGCAGATGATGCTTGATGCGATTGATCGATTCTTCGATCTTCTCAATGCTCACCGGGCGTTTTTCCAACGCCTTGATCAAACCGGAATGCAGTTTGCTTTCATCGAAGGGCTCGCGATTGCCGTTCTGTTTGATGATGCGAGGCATCACCAGTTCCGCTGTTTCATAGGTGGTGAAACGTTCGGCGCAAGTGATGCACTCACGTCGACGTCGCACCTGATTCCCTTCGGAGACGAGGCGCGAATCGATCACCTTGGTATCCAAGGCATTACAGAACGGACAATGCATTCGCGCTCCCTTTGCCGCTATAGCGGCTGGGTAGAACCATAAACAGGAAAGCGAGCGCAGAGTGCCAACACTTTCGCCTTAACGGACTCGATGACGCTCTCGTCCTCGATATTGTCCAGAACATCACATATCCACGTGGTCAATTCGCGAACTTCCGCTTCTTTGAAACCACGCCGCGTAACCGCGGGAGACCCGATGCGCAACCCGCTAGTAACAAACGGCGGGCGTGGATCATTCGGTACGGCATTCTTATTCACTGTGATGTTAGCGCGCCCTAATGCGGCATCGGCGTCTTTACCCGTGATCTCTTGCTTCACTAAGCTAAGCAGGAATAAGTGGTCATCGGTACCGCCGGAGACAATGTCGTAGCCGCGATCGATGAAACCTTTCGCCATGGCCTGCGCGTTCTTGACCACTTGCTCTTGATAGGCCTTAAACTCAGGGCTCATCGCCTCTTTGAAGCACACCGCTTTCGCTGCAATAACGTGCATCAACGGGCCACCCTGACTCTCGGGGAACACGGCAAAATTGAGCTTCTTCTCCAGCTCTGGATTGGCCCGCGCAAGGATGATGCCGCCGCGTGGTCCGCCCAAGGTCTTGTGCGTAGTAGAGGTTGTCACGTCCGCAATATTGACAGGACTTGGGTATACGCCTGCCGCAACGAGGCCGGCGATGTGTGCCATATCTACAACGAGATAAGCGCCAACTTTGTCAGCGATATCGCGGAAGCGCTTCCAGTCAACAATACGGGAATAGGCAGAGAAGCCAGCCATAATCATGCGCGGCTTGTGCTCTAACGCTAAGGCCTCTACTTGCTCGTAATCGATCTCGCCGGTTTCACTGTTCAGTCCATACTGCACTGCGTTGTAGATGCGGCCTGAGAAACTTACGCTAGCGCCGTGGGTCAAATGCCCGCCATCGGCCAAGCTCATGCCTAGCACTGTTTCGCCCGGCTTCATGAGCGCCATATACACGGCGGCATTGGCCTGCGAGCCAGAGTGCGGCTGCACATTGGCGTAATCTGCGCCGAAGAGCTTCTTCGCACGCTCTATTGCCAAGGTTTCGACAACATCGACGTGCTCGCAACCACCGTAGTAACGCTTACCGGGGTAGCCTTCCGCGTACTTATTGGTGAGTACGGTGCCTTGTGCTTCCATGACGCGAGGACTGGTGTAGTTCTCAGAGGCGATCAGTTCGATATGCTCTTCCTGTCGCACGCGCTCGGCATTGATGGCGGCGTCGAGTTCAGGATCAAATCCCGCAATTTTCATGTCACGACTAAACATTCAGTTCCCCATAGTCTGGCTAAGTTTCAGTGGAGCGCCATTTTACAGCATGACCCTAGGCTGAGCATCCTATAAGTTCGTTAAATCCGCCTTTTCGCCCTGATATTTTTGCATCTTCACTATGAATTGACTGCATATTGTCAAAACCCACCATCGGGCGCTGATGCAATCGACGAGGATCTGCAGAAAATTTAGGCCTTCGCCTGCAGGCAGGCTCCCACAGTTAGAAATATAAAGCAGGTTTGTGGAGAAACCGCTGACTGTGGGAGCTTGCCTGCAAGCGAATGGTCTGATTACTATAGATCTGTCAAGAAATCAGCCATCCACAGCTGCCCAAATCTGCTCCAAATTTATGCCATAATGTTCCTCGAAATTAGGCCCCCTGCGGCCCCCAAGCAACAACGTCAACATTAGGATTTATCCTCTATGGCACAATTCGTTTACACCATGCACCAAGTCGGCAAAATCGTCCCTCCTAAGCGCGAGATTCTCAAAGACATCTCCCTGTCCTTCTTCCCTGGCGCCAAGATTGGCGTACTTGGCCTCAATGGTTCGGGCAAGTCGTCGCTACTGCGCATCATGGCTGGAATCGACACGGAGCACCATGGCGAAGCCCGGGCACAGACCGGCATCAATATCGGTTATTTGCCCCAGGAGCCTGCCCTGAATCTCGACAAGGATGTACGAGGCAACGTCGAAGAGGGCATCGGCGAGATCGTCGCACTAGTGGACAAATTCAACGCCATTAGCGATCGCTTCGCCGAACCTATGAGCGACGACGAGATGAATGACTTGCTGGAGCAACAGGGGGATCTACAGAATGCCATCGATGCAGTGGAAGGCTGGGACGTTGAGCGAAAGCTGGATATTGCCGCGGACGCCCTGCGCCTGCCGCCTTGGGATGCCGATGTAAGCAAACTCTCCGGCGGCGAGAAGCGCCGCGTAGCTCTGTGCCGACTGCTTCTTTCTAAGCCGGACATGTTGCTTCTGGACGAGCCCACCAACCATCTAGACGCCGAGAGCGTGGCCTGGCTCGAGCGTTTCCTACAAGACTATCCCGGCACCGTGGTCGCCATTACTCACGATCGCTACTTCCTCGACAATGCCGCCGGCTGGATCCTAGAACTCGACCGCGGTCATGGCATTCCCTATGAGGGCAATTACACTAATTGGCTTGAGACCAAAGAGCAGCGCCTAGCCACCGAGTCTAAGCAAGAGGCTGCTCGCGAGCGCACCATAAAATCAGAGTTGGAGTGGGTACGTGCTAACCCTAAAGGCCGCCAAGCAAAGAGCAAGGCACGACTGGCCCGCTTTGAGGAATTGAATTCTCAGGACTTCCAGAAGCGTAACGAGACTAGCGAGCTTTATATTCCGCCGGGGCCACGCCTTGGTGACAAGGTAATCGAGGTGGAGAACCTCTGTAAGAGCTTCGGCGACCGCACGCTCATCGATAATCTTAGTTTCAGCATTCCCAAGGGCAGCATCGTGGGCATTATCGGCGGCAATGGCGCGGGCAAGACCACCTTCCTACGCATGCTGGTCGGCCAAGAACAACCCGATAGCGGTAGCATTAGTCTGGGCGATACCGTGGAGTTAGCGTATGTCGATCAGAGCCGTGACTCGCTCGATGACAAGGTGACAGTGTGGGAGGAGATATCCGGGGGGCAGGAAGTTCTACAGATCGGCCGCTACGAGGTGCAGTCACGCTCCTACGCTAGTCGCTTCAACTTCAGAGGCAGCGATCAGCAGAAATTCGTGAAGGATCTCTCAGGCGGTGAACGCAACCGACTCCACTTAGCCAAACTGCTTAAACGCGGCGCCAATGTCTTGCTACTAGACGAACCGACCAACGACCTTGATGTGGAAACTCTACGCGCTCTCGAAGAGGGGCTATTGAATTTCCCAGGTAACGTCATCGTGGTATCCCACGATCGCTGGTTCCTCGACCGCCTATGCACCCACATCCTCGCTTTCGAGGGCAATAGTCAGGTAGTCTGGCATGAGGGCAATTACAGCGACTACGAAGTAGACCGCAAGAAGCGTTTGGGAGATCAGGCCCAGCCAACACGGATGAAATACAAGAAACTGGCCTAGCAAGGGGAGAGTAAAGATGAGTAATCCGATCATAGCCAACAATCATCCCGCGAAAGTTTCGCTGGAGAAGGGGCAGGAGTATTATTTTTGCCGCTGCGGTCGCTCGAAGAAGCAGCCCTTCTGTGATGGCTCCCATCGGGACACTTCTTTTACTCCCCTCGGCTTTACCGCCGAGGAAACTGGCGATGCTTACCTTTGCCAATGCAAGCACACTGGGAACGCACCATTTTGCGATGGCACCCATAAACAATTCTCTGCGCAGCAGATCGGCACGGAAGGCCCTGGTGTCATTGCAGAGCACACTGGCGCTCCAGTAGCTCAAGCAACCGAGGAGGAGCCTACTGTCGCATTCATCCATCAGCTTGCCAGAGAGGGCTTATCTAAGATGGGTCATCACGGCCCCATGACTGCGATGGGGGTGCCGCGTCACACACTTCCCCATTGGGACGACTTACAGATAATGACCGCACAGATGGCCACCCAGCCCCTGCTGGAGGATCACGAGGTGGCGACAGGACTCATTATTGGACCTGAGGCCAAGAAACCATTGCTACTGAACATTCCATTGTTTGTCTCCGACATGAGCTTTGGCGCTCTCTCGCAGGAGGCCAAGATATCGCTAGCGACCGGTGCGCAATTGGCGGGCACCGGCATCTGTTCTGGCGAGGGCGGAATGCTTCCCGAAGAGCAAGCTGCGAACTCACGCTATTTCTACGAGCTAGCCAGCGCTAAATTCGGCTATAAAGAAGAGCTTTTGAGTCGCGTCCAAGCCTTCCATTTTAAGGGCGGGCAAGGCGCTAAGACTGGCACCGGCGGACATCTTCCTGGCAGCAAGAATATCGGCAAGATCTCCCAGGTGCGCAATATTCCCGAAGGCGAATCCGCGATATCACCCCCTACCTTCAAAGACCTGCATACGCCGCAAGACTTCAAGCGTTTTGCCGATCGGGTGCGCGAGATCAGCGGCGGCATTCCTATTGGCTTCAAGCTTAGCGCCAACCACATCGAGAAGGACATCCAGTTTGCACTAGATGCTAGCGCCGACTACATCATTCTAGACGGGCGAGGTGGTGCTACCGGAGCAGCCCCTGCCATGTTCCGTGATCACATCAGCGTGCCCACTATACCCGCACTCGCTAGAGCCAGACGTTATCTCGATGAACAAGGTGCTAGTGGCCGTGTCACTCTCATAATCACTGGCGGGTTGCGCGTGCCCATCGATTTCGTCAAGGCCTTAGCCTTAGGCGCAGATGGTGTGGCAATCTCCAATAGTGCGATGCAGGCCATCGGCTGTGTGGCGGCGCGCATTTGCAATACCAATAACTGTCCCGCAGGGATTGCCACGCAAAAAGCCGACCTTCGACAGAGACTCAACATCGAGAAGTCCGCGCGGCAACTGCACAACTTCTTTAGCGCGTCTGTCGAATTGATGCAGGTAATGGCGCGTGCATGTGGTCACGATAGTCTCCATAAGTTCAACAAAGAAGATCTCGCCACATGGCATCGAGAAATGGCACTGCTCTCAGGTGTGCGTTACTCGGGATTAGAAAGCCCTTTCCATACTCCCAGATAATCGTTCAGCAATACACGGAGCAGCATGATAATCGCACTAGCGCTCGCCACGGCCTTTATTATTCTTGTCACCGTGTTGCCAATGTCGCGCCACCCACATTGGCTGGTGCGGGGGCTAGACTTTCCTCGACTACAGTTCGCCTTCATCGCCGTCGTGTTGTTGCTACTACAAGCGAGTCTATTGGATCTGAGCGAGAATAGTAGCTGGCTATTTATCGCACTGACCATGGCTAGCCTCGCTTGGCAATTGTGGTGGATTCTGCCCTATACGAGGCTTTGGCGCACAGAAGTAGCATCGGCAGCGACTCAAGACCACCCTAATGAGATCAGCATCATGACTGCGAATGTGTTAACTACAAATCGCAATGCCGATGCCTTGATCCAACTAGTGCGGACTCATTGCCCCGATGTTCTTGTGACTCTCGAGTCCGACCAATGGTGGCAGGAACAACTCGATGCACTTAGCCAGACGATGCCCTACAGCATTAAGTGCCCTCTCGACAATCTCTATGGCATGCACGTTTACTCGCGACTAGCACTTAGCGACAGCGAAATTTCTTATCTAGTGGAAGACGATGTACCCTCTATGCATGCCTGTGTAGAACTTCGCTCCGGCAACAAGCTGCGCATGCACTTCCTACACCCAGCACCGCCAAGCCCTACTGAGAACGAGGAGTCTGCACAGCGCGATGCGGAGCTGATAGTAGTAGCGCGCAGCGTGGCGGAAAGCGATCAACCAGTGATCGTGACGGGCGACTTAAACGATGTGGCTTGGTCGGCTACAACTCGCTTATTCCGAAAAATTAGTGGACTTCTAGACCCGCGGGTAGGTCGTGGCATGTTCAACACATATCATGCCCAGCTGCCATTCTTGCGCTGGCCTCTGGATCATTTATTCCACAGCCAGCATTTCTGCCTGCGCAAGATTAAACGTCTACCACCGATCGGCTCAGATCATTTCGCCCTATTTGCAATTTTAAATTTTAATCCGAAAAGAGGCACACAGGGAGAAGGCCTAGAGGTCGAGAAAGAAGATAGGCAATGGGCTGAGTCGATCACCCAAGCTCAAGATGTGCACAGAAACGAGGTCCCTAAACCGGGAGAATAAGGCCTTACTAAATGCCAAGCTCTGCACGCATTTTCTTCATGCGCGCCTGATTCTCTTGAGCTGAAAGCGGCTTAGCGATGTGCTGGCTGAGTGCCGGAGGCGGCGGAGTTACAAGCTCCTCGCCACGCATCACTCGCTGACAAAGTGCGTGATAATAGTATTGAAAAAGCGGGTACACCTTGTCCTCCGGCTCCGAGGCTAAGAAGAACCAGCCAGTGGACTTACCGGCGAAATAGACCGCCTCGTGACTCCATTTCGCAGCACTCTTTGGCGAGGGCGCACGGCAAGCTTCGACATAGGCTTCCCGCGGAGAAGGCAAGCCGAATACACTCGCGCCATCCTCGCAAGCCCGCACCACCACCGAAACGGTCGGTAAAAAATCATGGGTTTTCACGACGTGTCGCGCGGCGGCGACGATCTGTGCCGGGGCATAATTAGCTAGGCAACTCAGCCAATACTTCTTAGCCAGCACTAGACGCTCTTCGTTGCTGTAGGCCTTGTAATATTGATTGTGATACGCAATCTCGAACTCCGCGAACAATTGATTGATCGCGTCGACTCGGTCCGGGCCACTATCGCCCTTAGGCTCGCGCTTAGTCTGCCCAGCTTCTGTCTGTGAATCTCTGGAAGGACGCGCCAAGGTCTTGCTTGCCTTTTCCAGCAAAGGATTTATCTTCTGCATGAATAACACTCATGTTTCGCGACTCTTCTAGTCGCCTTGCCCATTGGTATTTGATGAATTGCAGGTAGCGGGTATTCCAAGAGGCGTGCACCTGATTGGTATCGCGCCAATAGAGCACAAACTCACTAACTTTCTGCCGCGCAAACTCTTCATCGATCTCAGCCATGTTCAGGATATCGAAGCATTCCGGCGCTGGCTGCCAGTCCTCAGCAATACGACGGGGCTGCGTGTCGTGTTGAATCGAGGCGGAATACTTGCCCCACTGGCGACGAATATGCTCGATGAATCGAGTGTTCCACGCCCCATTACTCGCTCCGCGTTCACGCCAGTAGAGAACAAACTCAGGAATTGCGTCCTCGATGAATGTGCTACTAATACCTGCGTTCTCTAGAATGCTCAATGCGTCATCGCTAGGCCACCACTGCGCCGACATCTCCGTGTCTAACTCGCTCAAGCCTCGTCGTGTTTGCTCTGAGCGCCACTCCCTTAGCACGTGCTTGTAGAACGCATTGCCCCAAGAGAAACGCGCCTGCTTGCGGTCGCGCCAGTACATCACGAAACCAGACACCAACTGCTGTACAAATTCTTCGGGAATATTCTGCTGCTTGCACTGCTTAATCCAATCTTGACTCGGCTGCCAGTTGGCGGGGATGAAACTGGCCCCCTGTGCGGGAGTAGCCATCTCCGCTGCTGCCTGCGGATTAACACGTGGCCCAGTATTCGAACTAGCGATAGCACGGGAGTCTTGCTCCTGCTCTCGCGGTTGATTAACAGCGAAGTAATTGGTCTGTGCGTCACTCGTGCTGGGGTCTAGCAGAATCAAGCCGAGATCTAAAAGACTCTTCTGCACTCGCTTGATATCGATGAAGGCCCAGAAAGGCAAGGCATCGCATAGGTCCTGCTGAGAGAGCTCCACCCAGCGTAGCCGATCCTTCTCACGAATTGGACGATGCGCCATCAACTCGGTCAAAACGTGCAGTAGCACCGCTTCCTCCAGTCCGATTGTAGCGGCTAGCGTTGGCGAAATTATGAGTGGACGTTCCGGTACGAGCGAGGACTGCATGCTAAACCTAGGTGGCGCGAGGGGCCAACGTGATTATCTTAAATTCTGCGGCAATCCTAACACAGCCCCTCGGTGCAAACCCATGTGCATCTTCGCTCAATTGCCCAGTGCAGAGAGACTCAAAGCCAACGGGACACGCCCCTCACTTAGCGCAACCGCCTGTGTAGCGCCGTCACGCTGAAGTCTCTGCGTTAGCTGTGCCTCTATTCCCGCAAGGGCTACTTCGATCGAATCGGTGCGCTCCTGCCCAAGCTTTGCGAGATCCGCCTCACTTACCGGCTCACGCGCGACTAGGGTACGGCGTAGCGCTTCGCTATAGGCCAATGTGTCGACTTGCCCCTGCTGTGAGTTACTGTCCTGACTGTGTTGTTGCTGCATCTCTAATAGAGATGCCTGCGCCGCGACTAATTGCGCAGGGTCTTGTGCATTGGCTAAATAGAGTCCCTCCAATACCTGCATGCGCAACGCAGAGGGCGACTGGGGCGCGTCCGGCTGCGCTGAGGCGGCCTCCAATGCTGCGTTCAAACGAGATTCGAAGAAGCTCTCTTGCAGAGCCTCACCGTCGGCAGCGGCGGCGTAGACTCCTGTAAGCCCTAGTTGCAACTGCGGCCTTTCGAGTAGTGCCGAGCCTAGCTTGGCTAACTTCTCGCGCTCGGGCGGCAATAGATCCGAGCGCCCAGGTGCGAATTCGATCAGACCGATATCGGCATCTTCCTCACCCCCTACAAGATTGGCAAGAAAGCGGAAGGGAGAGCTCACAATATTGCTGATGATGTTTCCTAAGGCACGGCTAATGACAGTGCCAAAACTAAACTGCGGGTTATCTAGTTCTCCGGTGACCGGAACGTCGAGGTCGATGACACCATTGCGGTCCTTGAGTAACGCTATCGCCAGTCCCAATGGAAGATCAAGCGCATCGGGATGAGGCACGCGCTCGCCTAGCACTAAGTCACGCATGACCATGGAGTTGGCCCCGTTGAGCTGCCCCTCATTGATTCTGTAGGAAAGATCTACATCTAAGTCGCCCTCAGCGATCCTGCGTCCGGCGAACTTTATGACGTAGGGCGAAAGCGAAGGAATGTCGAGGTTGCGGAAGAACATGTCGATCTCGGTAAGCGAGGCATAGTCCAGGGGACGTAGGCGCCCATTGATACTCACTTGGCCGTACTCATCGACCTGCCCCTCTAAGTCGACCCTTGCAGGCTCTAGCGACTGTGTAGAGAGCGCGGAGATATTGCCACCTAAACCGTCCATATGTACTGCGAATGGCAGCGGCAAACTACTATCACTGAAATCGGCGCTGGCATTCTCTATCACGATACTCTCCAACATCGCAGCGATCATATCGTCGCCCTGCTCAGGGGAGGCAGCCTCCGCAGAAGCCTCTTGCGGCTCACTCTCGATGATTACTCGGCCGATGTTGGTCGAGCCATCGGCTTCAATCTCCACGCGAGCATAGGGCTCTCGCAAGCGCACCACGCCTATCTCAATATTATTACGCTCCCCAACTGCGACGGTGGCGGAGTTGACCTCCAGAGCGCTAATGCCGAACAGCGCCTCGTTTTGAATGCGATCGATGATAGCTAGATCTTCGAGGCTCATAGCCCCACTAAAATCGCTCTGCTGCGCCGTTGCTTGTACAGTGCCAGAGAGTGCGAAGCGGCCGCTCTCTAAACCAATATTCGCTACGCTCTCTAGATAGGGTTGCAGTACAGGCAAACTGAGTTCATCCAGCGCAAACTCACCGTCAAACAGTAGGGATGGAAGCAGTGTTAGCGCACCCCCTGCGCGTAATGCGCCTCCCGACTGCAAACTGATATCCGTATCGATGTTAATGGGCGAGTTGGCGCGATTACTGATATTGGTAGCACGCGCGGCAAGATCAATTACCACATCGACGCTTTGTGCTGGCACTTCATCCCGCGCACTGATCTGCCAACGCTCCAACACCAACTCACTGACCTCTATATCCCATGGCTCAGTTGACTCAAGGCGTTGCTCTGGATCATCAAGTGGAACATCAGCGGACTCGCTTTCGGGAATGAGTGATAAAAAGTTGATGCGACCATCGGAAAAACGTGTTGGCAGAATGTCGAAATCATCTAGCTGGACTCTTGCCAATTGTACGCGCCGCTCCAAGAGATTGAATTCCCCACCACTGATTGCAACACTAGGCAATAAGGCTAAACGCGTGCGGTCCTCGAGCGTGACAATATCGAGATCACGGAGGCTAGCTTGGAGATCGTGTACTTGAACATTAAAACCCCCATCGGGGACCAAACCTAATTCATAATTGAGCGTGGTATCAAGCCAAGCTCCCTCGATACCCACTGGAATCTGTGATTGAAAATAGCGGTAAGCCATATGGGTAATGGGACCGAATAAATGCAATTCACCCGCCGAGCTAAATGGCGTCAAAGACAAATCACCGCGCCAGCGCAATTGTGACCCCTCGCCTAGTGCTAATGTGAAGCTTTGATCTGCCACCGTTTGCGGGCTCGTGCTTAGATCCCGCAAGGAAAAGTCGATCGATTCCACCAAGGTGATAAATGGGACTTCTGGCACCTCGTCGCTTATACCGATACTAGCGCCATTAACATTTAGCTGAGCGATCTCAAACATAAGCGCTGGCGCGTCCTCGTCTGTGCTAGTATCGGCTGACGCAGGAGGCGCGCTCGCTGCAAAATTCTCTGCGATACTGGCGAGGTTAAGGTTGCCATCGGCATAACGATGCACACCAATGTATAATCCATCTAGTGTGAGCTCGCGCAATGAAACAACACCGCGCAAGAAATGCATGGCCTGCAGATTGAGAGTTGCGGAATCGAGCGCGAGGATACGCTCGCCACTCTCATCTAGAAAGTCGAGATCGATTACCGATACCGTAAACGTAAAGGGGTTGAGAGCGATGCCTCCGACACTGACATCGAGCCCAAGGCGTTCCTGAGCGAAGGGCGCAAGTTGCGCCTTCGCAAACATTGGCACAAATACAAAACCAAGGAGCGCGTATACAGCCACAAGCCCACCAAGCCACCCGAGTATGTGCTTGGAATGTTTGCGGACCGGTTCAGCGACCATGGGCATGTATCTCCTGTTTTAGCGCGGCAGCATGCCGTCCATGCGTGCCAAGCGTTCAATTAAATTCTCTACGCGGGTGCTATAACCCCATTCGTTGTCATACCACGCGATAACTTTCACCATACGTTTCTGCATGACTTGGGTCAGCTCTGCATCGAAAATGCTCGAGTGCGAGTTGCCAATGATATCACTTGAGACAATAGGATCTGTGCAGTAGGACAAAATACCGCGCAAAGAGCCCTCTGCCGCCGCCTTCATCGCCGCATTGACCTGCTCAACCGTCACATCCATGTCGACCTCTACCGTGAGGTCGACGAGGCTACCATCCGGCACAGGTACTCGCATCGCCACACCATCTAAGCGCCCTTTGAGCTCCGGCAGAATGACTCCGATGGTACGCGCGGCGCCCGTGGAGGTCGGCACAATATTAGTGGCGGCATTACGCGAACGGCGCTTGTCGGCATGGGGCGCATCGATCAAGCGTTGGTCAGAAGTATACGCATGCACTGTGGTCAATAGACCATAGCGAATGCCGAAGGCATCATGCAAAACTTTCGCTAGTGGCGCTGCGCAGTTCGTTGTGCAGCTCGCATTACTGATGATACGAGTTTCCTTGGTCACCACTTGATCGTTGACCCCCATCACCAGCGTAGCATCCAAGGGCTCTTTAGTAGGCACTGTGACAATAACTCGTTTTGCACCTGCTTCTAGGTGTTTATTTAAATCTGCAATCTTTCGAAATGCGCCACTTGCCTCCACTACATAGTCCACGCCTAAGTCTTTCCAAGGTAGTTTCGCTGGGTCGCGCTCACAGAGCACATCAAAAGGATCACCATCGATTTCCATGCGATTTCCCGACACGGATACTTCGCCTGGATAGACACCGTGGTTACTATCGAAACGGAAAGCATAGGCAAGCTGATCTGCGCTGGACAGATCATTCACGGCCACCACATTATAGTGACCTCGCAGTTTAGCAATGCGCATCACAGTGCGCCCTATACGCCCAAAACCATTGATCGCAATTCTTGGAATACTCATTCGCCCTCCTCGAAAATATTGACAGGTTTGACTCAGTCTACACTGCCCAGAAATAAAAAAGGCCCGATTGCGTCAAGCAATCGGGCCTTTTAGTTTAGCTAGCTGCCAGCTTAGTGGCCGCCCGCTCCTGAGCTAACAGGACCGTGCAAGTTCATTGCAGTCAGCGTGCTACCAGTCTGCAGCATAATGTACTGCTCGCCTTTGTGGACGAATGTCATCATGCCGTAGCGGCTGTTTGCCGGTACTTGTACTTTGCCGATTTGACGACCAGTCGCCTTATCAACCGCGAACAAGTGTGGCGTGCCATCGCTTGCTTGCGATGCATAAATCAGCATGTTCTTAGTCACTGTCATTGGAGCGTGTGCGCCAGTACCAGTGTTGCCAATATCAATCCCCGCTAGTGCTGGATTGTTCTTGATGCGATCAGGCGTCTCACCGACAGGGATCATCCATAGATGCTCACCAGTGTTCAGGTCGATAGCAGTGATACGGCTATAAGGTGGCTTGAACAAAGATAGACCACTTGGGCCACGTGGACCGCCGCCGCCAGCGCCTACTGCGTACTGCGCAATAGTAGTACCAGTGGTGTTAGTGCCGTTGTCCGTCATGTAGCGCAGATCCGCTTCTTCACCAGGAACGATCTGACGAGTTGTACAGCCACTCAAAGAAGTCACATATAGGATACCAGTCTCGGGATCACCCGCTGCTGGGCCGGAGATGTTGACACCACCGACGTCACCTGGACACCACAGCGCGCCGCGCTTGCCCATGTCGTTATCTCTGTGTAGAGGAGGCGTGAACATTGGACCGTATTCCCACTCAGAGAGAATCTCTAGCGCCTGAGCACGCAGCTCTGGTGTGAAGTCGATCATGTTCTCGTCATTCAAGCCTTGGCGATCAAAAGGAGCTGGCTTGGTTGGGAAAGGCTGAGTCGCAGACAACATTTCGCCTGGGATGTGTGACTGAGGTACTGGACGCTCTTCGATTGGCCACAGTGGCTCACCGGTTTCGCGGTTAAACGCATAGGTAAACGCCTGCTTTGTCACCTGCGCGATAGCGGGGATCTTCTGGCCATCGTGCATAACGTCTAGCAATACTGGCGCAGTAGGCGTGTCGTAGTTCCAGATGTCGTGGTGAACCATCTGGAAGTGCCACTTACGCTCACCAGTCTTCACGTCGAGCGCGATTAGGCTGGTACCGAAGAGGTTATCACCTGGACGGAAGCCACCGTAGAAGTCGATAGTTGCGCCATTGGTAGGAATGTACACAAGACCGAGCTCCGGGTCGGCAGACATAGGTGCCCATGAAGATACGTCACCTGTGTATTGCCATGCATCGTTTTCCCAAGTGTCATGGCCGAATTCGCCTGGCTGTGGAATCACATTGAATTTCCAGAGGAACTCACCCGTCTTAGAGTCATAGCCAAGAATGTCGCCTGGCACGTTCTCGATACGAGACTGGTTGTAACCCTGCTCTGCAGAATTGCCCACCACGATCACGTCATTAACCACGATGGGTGGTGAAGAAGTGGTGATGTAGCCAGTTTCCTTAGGGATGCCGTAGAAGGGGTCGTAGTCATGGCCAAGATCCGCCAACATGTCGACCACGCCAGTTTCAGGGAAACCCTCAACAGGGACTTTCTTGCCGAAGCCTTCCAGTGGCGCGCCAGTCTTTGCGTCTAGTGCTACTAGGAAGAAGGCAGGCGTGCTGATGTAGATAACGCCTTTGCCGTCTACAACATTGTAGGCCACGCCCTTGCCGTAATCGGCACGCATGGAGTATTCATAACGGAAAGTGTTTGGCTCGCGGTAAGACCATACAGTCTCACCTGTCACTGGGTCGATCGCTACAACGTGACGACGAGGGCCGGCAACGGTGTATAGCAGGCCATCGATGAAGCTAGGAGTTGCACGACCGCTCTGAGCGTCAAAGCTCGCGCCGTCCCAAACCCATGCTTCTTTCAGTTCGCCAAAATTAGATTCAGTAATATTGGTCGCAGGTGAATAGCGAGTGTGATCGAAGTCACCACCCAGATGTACCCACTCTACTTCTTCTTGGGCTTGCACAGAGGCAGTAGCCGTCAAGAGCAGACCTAGAGCCAAGGTCTTTGTGAGCGATCGCCAACTATTCTTAGCTGGCTGTCGGGCTAAACCCGACTCAACACGCAACATTGTCATTATCATTTCCTCGTTGAGTAATAGATGTAGCTATACAGCTTGCGATTCAAAACCCAAATCCCCCGCGGGCGATTCGTTCGCAATGAAGACTTGCCGATCATGCAGACTCAGCAAACACTCTTGGATAGTACCGAACATAAAAAAGAGGACGAAGAATACCCTAGCTGAATTATCAAGTCCATCAGGGAACATGCGCCCTACAGGTTGCTAAAGTCCACTTATCGAATGCAGACTCCTTCAAACTTCCATATAAACCAAGACCGGCAAACAGTCCAAGTTGATTCCTTGCGAGGCGAGGTTTTTCAACGTGTACACAGAAATTTCACTAAATCACAGCTTGCTAAGAGTTGTTACACTTCACACTGAAGTTTTGATGCTTTGGTAGGAGGGGGCTTGCCCGCGAATGAAGGGCGATTGATGAAGATCAGCGAATGGTTCCGATCCTTCGCGAGCAAGCTCGCTCCTACAGTCAGAGTATCCTCCCCAGATCAGAGAGAGCTTCATAAAAAAAGGCCGAACCCGTGAGGGTTCGGCCTTTCTTAGCACTCATCAACGTGAGAGTGCGGATAAAGCTAGATCAATGCCCGCCTACCGCGGCCTTAGGCCCGTGTAGAGACAGTGCAGTCAGCGTGCTACCAGTCTGCAGCATGATGTACTGCTCACCGTGATGCACATAGCTCATCATGCCATAACGACTGCCGGCAGAGACAGGGATACGGGCTAGCTCACGGCCCGTCGCCTTATCAATTGCGAACAAGTGTGGCGTGCCATCGCTGACATCACCTGCATAGATCAGCATGTTAGCCGTTACCAACATAGGCGCTTGCGCCCCAGTGCCGGTATTGCCGATATCAACTCCAGCTAACGCTGGATTGTTCTTGATGCGATCTGGCGTTTCACCGATCGGGATCATCCATAGATGCTCACCAGTGTTCAGATCGATCGCGGTGATGCGGCTATAGGGAGGCTTCATCAGAGGCAGGCCACTCGGAGCGCGCGGCGCGCCGCCACCAGCACCATTTGCATAGCGTGCAGGAGTTGTTCCAGTGGTAGTAGTGCCATTGTCCGTCATATAACGCAGATCGGCCTCATCTCCTGGTACTAGGATATTGGCGCTACAGGCGCTTTGCGACGTTAGATAGATGATGCCAGTTTCGGGATCACCCGCAGCCGGGCCAGTGATATTGGAACCACCGCCATCGCCTGGGCACCAGTATGAGCCACGCTTACCAAGATCGTTGTCGCGGTGCAATGGTGGGTTGTACAGAGGACCAATCTGCCAGTCGGCAAGAGTAGCTATCGCCTGCTGACGCAGTTCAGGAGTAAAGTCGATCATCGTATCGACACTCAATCCCTGCATATCGTATGGCAGTGGCTTAGTTGGGAATGGCTGAGTCGCAGAGAGCTGCTCCCCTGGCACTACCGACTGAGGTACTGGACGCTCCTCGATTGGCCACAACGGCTCACCCGTTTCGCGGTTAAATGCGAATAGCAGCGTCTGCTTAGTGGGCTGTGCAACCGCCTTGATAGTGCGACCATTTTGCTGCACATCGAGCAACACAGGCGCAGTAGGAATGTCGTAGTTCCACACGTCATGGTGCACTAACTGGAAGTGCCACTTGCGCTCTCCAGTTGCGACATCGATCGCGATCAAGCTAGTACCGAACAAGCCATCGCCAGGGCTGAAACCACCGTAGTAGTCGATCGTCGGTGGGTTAGTCGCAATATAAACTAGGCCCAATTCTGGGTCAGCGGATAATGGCGCCCATGGCGATACATCGCCAGTGTATTGCCATGCATCACTTTCCCAAGTGTCGTGACCGAACTCGCCTGGACGAGGAATCACGTTGAATTTCCATTTGAAGTCGCCCGTCTTAGCGTCATAGGCAAGAATATCGCCAGGAACGTTTTCTATACGAGACTGGTTATAACCCTGCTCCGCAGAGTTACCGACGACCACGACACCATTGACCACGATGGGTGGCGAAGAGGACGTCAGATAGCCAACTTCTTTGTCGATGCCATAGTAGGGGTCGTAGGGATGGCCGAGATCTTCGAGCATGTCTACGACACCAGTCTGTGCAAAGCCATCAATTGGAACAGGCTTGCCGAAACCAGGAAGTGGTGCACCGGTGTCCGCATCGAGTGCGGTTAGGAAGAATGCCGGGCTAATGATGTATATAACACCTTTGCCATCGACTTCGGCATAGGCAACGCCCTTACCGTAATCCTTACGCATGGAGTATTCCCAGCGGAAGGTGTTCGGCTCGCGGTACGACCACAGAGTCTCACCCGTTTCTGGATCCATCGCGATCACATGGCGACGTGGTCCTGCTACGGTG
>CAXBOY010000026.1:0-32840 GCA_963977405.1 uncultured Gammaproteobacteria bacterium | reverse complement strand
CTCCATGGCGTGTGCACATTTGTCCTGATCCTTACTCTCGACAAATATCTGCAGGATGATCTCGCGACCACTGCAGGTCTTGAATTGATCCTCCACGCAAACCAGATCGCCTGCAACCAATGCAAAAAGGTAACAAGGTTTACGGAAAGGGTCTTCCCACTTCACGAAGTGACGACCGCCCTCCTCCTTGCCTCGCTCTATGGCATTGCCATTAGAAAGCAGTAATGGATAACGCGCCTCGTCGGCAACCACACAGGTGGTGAATTTTGACATCACATCGGGTCGATCGAGATAATAGGTAATCTTGCGGAAGCCTTCTGCCTCACACTGCGTACAGAACATCTTCTTTGACTTGTACAAACCTTCGAGGCTGGTGTTGTCCTGCGGCTTAATCTGGGTAATACATTCCAGAACAAATGCCGCAGCATTGTCATTTACGGCCTTAGGTAATGAATGAATAGTCAGCGAATCGTCGTCGACACTATAGGCATCTGTGCCTAAGGTGTGACCATCGATCTTCACACTCTCTAGCAGCATTTCCTGTCCGTCCAGAACCAGAGGTACATTGGCATGTTCGGCGTAGAGTGGGTTGCGACGCAGCGTTAGTCGCGAGCGAACGCGGGTGAATTCCTCATCGAGCTCGAAGCGTAGCTGAGTATCATCGATTAAGAAGGCTGGAGCCTGATAGTCTTTTAGGAAAATCGTCTTAGGTTGGGCGTCTCTCATAATAGTGTCATCGATTAGGAAGTGAAGATTTCGAGGTTATAGCCGGCGAAGCGGCGCATATTAATAACCCCAGTGTCGAATATTAGGTACTGTCCCTTTATGCCTATAAGAGTGCCTTCCACATTAGCGTCTTTGTCGAAATTGAAGGAGCTGATCTTCTCCGGATACTCCAGTACGGGGTATTCGATCTGCACAGCATCGATACCAGAGAGCACACTGATGGCGTGAAAGCCGAAGCGCTGCACTAGGTCGTCGATGTCTTTCTTACAGGCCTGCACAAGACGATCGCGCTCGGCATGAAGATCGGTGTGATGATCGCCACCCTTGAGCATGTCTCGCCAGTTGGTTTTGTCTGCTACATGTTGCTTAAACAATACCTCTAGGCTTCCCGATTGCAAGCGGGTACGAACACGCACTATCGCTAACGCCTGCACCGCGCCTTGATCGATCCACCGAGTCGGTATCTGCGTGGCTCGCGTAATGCCTACCTTCACTCCGGAGGAGTTGGCCAGATACACGATGTGATCCTGCATGCAGTACTTCTCGCCCCACTCCGGTTCTCTACAGGTGCCCATATCGAAATGACATTTCTCGGGGTGGATGATGCAAGAGTCGCATTGCGCCAAGCGCTGAAAACAGGGGTAACAATAGCCTTGGTTAAAACTCTTGTTGGTATTGCGGCCACAATGCACGCAATTGATCTGTCCGGTAAAATGCAGCTTAAGTGGTGAGCCCAGTAAAGGGTTCATCGCCACACTTTCCTCGCCTATCGGCAGGGAATAGTGCACGGGCGTTTCAAGTCGGGAAGTCATTTTGCGGATCGGGCCGCGTGCTACGCAATTCACGTTGATAGGTCCTTCTCAGATCAATGGGTGCTGTGCTTACCGGGGTCTATCCAAGTGATGGGCGCAGGTTCGCTCGCGCAACTACCACCCTCTTCATGATGATGGCCAGGGCCTTGCCCCCCCTGCAATCCACTCTTGTCGATATATCCGACGCGCTGCTCTTCGCTAAGATTGCGCGCTTCATAGGCAATAACGGCTTGCAGGCAATATTCCACCTGTTCTTTACTCAATCTGTCGCCGTTCGCCCAGCGCCCTGTCTCCACCGCCGTCTTCATGTTCTCGTGAATCTCTGGCGTAATGCTCTCGATCAAGGCTTGGAAAGAATTTGCTTTATCTGTCATAAATTCTCTGTCGTAAAATAGTTTAAAACTTACACGGTGCAATCATTGCTAGCGCTGGCGCGTCTTATAGATAGCAGCGCTAAATACCCCTGCAATAATACCAGCGATTAAGCCCCCAGTATGCGCGGCGCTGGCGATCCAAGACCCAGCGAACAACTCCATCAGCACAAGCGCTACTAATAGGAAACCGATCATCGCTGGGGGCAGGCGCAAGCGCCCGTTTGGCAGTATCAATTGCCACATCCAGATATAACCAAGCAGGCCATAGACAACGCCAGAGAGACCACCGAAGTTTGCAGTGAGGCTCCATAGATACTGCGCGGCATTGGAGAAGAACGCGATAAACAGCACTACGCCAAGATAAAGTAGGCTCGATTGAGAGCGTTCAATCATGCGCCCGAAATGCCAAATCCATAGGGAGTTAAACACTAAGTGAATAGCACCAAAATGCAAAAGCGCTGGAGTGAGTGTCCGTAAAAGCTCTTCGAGGGAGTTAATCTGTGCAAATATCTGCCCTAGGCCCGCCAGCGCGCCTTCTTGTACTATGTTAAAACTGGGGTAGAACAAACCCGAAACCGGGCGTAGGTCGCTGCCAAGGCTGCTGACGGCGGCAACTACTAAAGAGCCGAGTATAAGCAGCATGGTTACTGGCGCCTGCAAGAAGGCATTCGCTAGGTCCGTGAACATTCTCATCAAGGGGAAATAGCTGCGTAGAGAACCACTTTGCTGCGGGCCTCGCTCCTTTAACAGGCCCTGCTCCCGCATTTCCTGCCAGCGACTCAGCGCTTGGGCTACCGTATCTGCATCGGCCTGTGTGGCTACCCAAATTACTTGCGAACCTGACTCTTCATTTACCCGGAAACGAATCCCGTGCTCGGCGATCGCACCAAGTAGGCTGCGCAGATCTATATCGGCATCCAGCACTGCAGCCCTAATCATCCGCACGCCCCAGCCGGTTGCCCCAGCCTAATTTGCTGCGACAAGTTTGATAGAAATTATGATCAAGCGGGTGAATCAAGCGTAACGCTCCCGGTTTCTTACGTACTATCAATTCGTCCCCTGGGTGGGCGGCAAAGCCCGTCGCTCCGTCGCAGCCGACTTGCGGAATGATAGAGCGTTGCTTGCCAACGACGACGCGCACAGTGCTGTCTGCGTCGATCACCAGAGGGCGGCTACTCAATGAATGGGGGTACATTGGTACTAGTACAAGGGCGTTGAGGCTGGGGTGCATAATAGGGCCACCTGCGGAAAGCGAATACGCCGTAGAGCCAGTCGGTGTGGCGACTATCAGGCCGTCGGACTGTTGGCTGTAGACGAACTGATCGTTAATGAAGAGCTCGAACTCGATCATACGAGCGGAGGTACCTGGGTGTAATACTACATCGTTGAGGGCGCTGGCCGAATTGATTACCTCCCCATTACGCCGCAGCTCACACTCGATTAGGAAGCGATTTTCGACCGTGTATTTGCCCGCAAAGATATCGCCTAAGCGAGCATCGATCTCCTCGGGCAGGATATCCGTCAGGAAGCCTAGGCGGCCCCTGTTAACGCCGAGAACTGGTACATCATGGTGGGATAGCATCTGCGCCACCCCCAACATGCTGCCGTCGCCGCCGACCACTATCACCAAGTCGCACTGTGCTGCTAGATGGTCGCGATCCATTAACTCGAACTCGGTGCCTTTGAGCAATTCCCCACTCAACTCATCCACTATGACCTTGAGGCCGCGGCTCTTGAGTACTTGGCCTAGGCTGCGGAGGGAATCCACCACGCCTGAATGACCGGGGCGCCCAATAAGGCCTATGCGCTTGAATGCCGACATAAATTGCTCTGTGCAGGTGCGAAGATGTGTGCCCGCGCAAAATCAACACGGGCTCCTTAAATTCAGGCCGCAGTATAGCAGAGAGCACAGGGGAAAAAATTAGGGGGTAACATCCAAGGTCAAGGGCTCGGCGGTATACACCACCTCTCCTGTTTCCGGGACGCTATAGCCAATGAATATCTGCACGCGGCGGTTGATGAATTCCTCGCCGAGCGCAGTAGCATTGACGATCTGCAGATACTCTACCGATGCCAAGGTAGTGCGGGGACGATAGGAGCGCAGACCTTCGAAGCTACCATCCCAGTCACTGAGCCCACCAGCGGAGTCGAGCATCACAAAATGTTCGCCATCGAGGGTTATCAAGACGAACATATCGCCGGCTCTGCCAACGTGGCGCGAATCCACGAAGAGGCTGAGGTTCACATCTAATTTAACACCCGGGCGCACCGCGGAGACATAGCTTAGGCCTTTGTCCACACTGACCGCGAGCGCAATGCGCGCATCGGTAGACGTGCCAGTGAGAGTCGCCAATGGGCGATTGGGTAGATACGGCACTCGGGTAGGATAATATTGGGCGATCTGGTGACGGGTAATGTTCAAGGCACGCACTGCATCAGAGCCTTGCACGGAATCAGCTGCGCGCCCGCAAGGGATGCCTAAGCAGTCCAAAGAAGGTGACGAGAATCGGGGCAGGCGAACCGTGGTGTTGAAAGCGCCGGGGTAAGCCATCACCGTCGCGAACTTACCCTCCACGCCGTAGCCCGTTGCATAGTCGAAGGTGCCGCCGAAGCCATCCTCGAGATGAGAATGAGTGAGGCCCATGTTATGCCCGAGTTCGTGAGCGATTACGGAACTCACCGGGCAGTCAATGGCCAAGGTAGAGAAGGCATAGGCCTTTTCATTGGAGGAGCTCATGTCGCCCTGAGTGCGTAAACCACCCAGATTAGCGAGACCGCAGCGATTGAGCTCCGCGCCTTGGGGGCGGAATAGCATTACGAGATCCGCACCATAGGTTGTACGCAGCGCATCGACGTTAGCGAAAGCCGCATCCGAACGTTTAGTAAGAGCATCGAGTGTCTTATCCATGCTTACACTATCGCTATAGGCGACAAGGCTGTGAAAGACGGGGCGCAGGGTTATCCCTACCCCACTATCGGCATAGATCTGATTCGATATCGCGATGAGTTGATTGATTCGAGTCTGTGCATGACCGTTATAGAGAGCGTTGGCGCCTGGGGTATAGAGTGCGAGCACATCGATTACCGAATTCTCTCTACTCAAGGAGTCGGAATTCTGTGGGTTGGTACCTAATAGCTTTTCGTTAAAATCGCTGATGCCGTCGCCATCGGAGTCGATGAGCACATCTTCGACCACATTGATTAGCGTATCTTGCTGCACGCCACCAACCAAAGCAGTACTGATAAGACGCGGCTTCGAACTGGCACTAGTGCGCACACTATAGCTCACTACTTTAGCCTCGCCAGGGGCGAAATCCCCTAAGGCACATTGCAGGACGATCTGCCCGCTGAGCAGGCCCTGCTTGCAGTTGCTCGGGGCTTGCACCAGTGTGCTGTTCTCTAGGACAAAATAGATGTTAAGGGTCAGCGCCTCGTGTCGCTCATTGCTGCTGTTACGCAGATTGACGCTGACGTTGGCTATATCGCCGACGACAACACTGCCATTGCCCACTTGCTGAGTGATCGTGAAATTACTGGCATTGATGCCCGAGTTGCGAGCCTCGGAAAGTGTTGGTTTAGCATTTGCTGTACCTAGTTTCAGCGGCATTGTCTTAGGTGCTGTTTCGGGCTTGACCACCGACTGTGTCGCGCGCTCGACAATCACATAGTCGTTAACGAGATTCTGACTATCCAGTGCCCTGCCTTGATACAACCAGCCACGATACGCGCCAAATGCCTCCGCGCGGCTGGCATCTAACTGCCACACCTGTGCGTCGATCTCGATATAGGCAAACACACTCAAAGGACTAATAGTCAGCACGAAGGGGCTAGCTTCGGCCCCGCCCAGAAGAGTGCCGCGATAACTGTTGTCGCCGTTGACTTGGTGTTTCTGCTCGGTGATTAGAATGCGATTGGGTGGAGTATTGGGCTCATTAGCGGGAACGGATAGTATGTCGCCCTCCTCCAGATTGGACAACACATTGTCGTTTACACTAACGGCTAATGGGTCGACACTAAAAGAGGGAGGGACGGGCCAAGAAGAGTCTGCGTTGCTGTATGTCCAGAAAGGCAACTGAACGCTCTGCGCAAGGGCCCCTTGGCTAGCAACTAGTAACAACAATACACAGACCACATGCCGCCCGAGGGCGCCAAGTTGGCCTAGTGCTGCTACTAACTGCTGCGCGGGAGTAATACCCATGCGATCCTCTATATGCTTAGAAACATTGCCTCTGGGGCAATGAACGAAGGCTACTCGAGCCTATGTGTCCCGCAGTATACGGGATTCGATTCGCGGGCGCTACGTGGGAATATTTACCACGATAACTTTTATTGTGTTAAGCCACCAGTATGTAGCGCAATTAACTCAGACCCAGGCGCAATCTCACCGGACTCGATCATCTGATAGAGGCCCCACATCATTTTTCCAGTATAAACATGCTCCAGCGCAATGCCGGTGCGCGCCTCGAAGCAATCCATAAACTCATCCAAGGCGGGATTAGTCTTGCCATAGCCGCCATGGTGAAACTGCGTATTGATAGACCAGCGCGCTGCGGGAATACAGCCCAGCGTGTGCAGCCAAGAATTCACTTGCGGACTTAGGCTGTCGGGCCCCTTCAACACCGAGACTCCGATGAGTTCGCAATCACTCGACGCCGCACTTAGTACCCCCGTCAGGGTAGCGGCAGTGCCACAGGCCATTAGCACTATATGAGGGGTGTTGACGCGCTGCCAGTGCAGATGACTAGCAATCTCTGCGCAGCCCTTGATCCCTAGGAGATTGCTGCCCCCTTCCGGAATCAGATAGAAGTCACCAAAGCGCCGAGCTAAGGTCTCGATAAACTCGGGTTCAGCCTTGTAGCGATAATCACTACGGGAGATGAAATGCAGGGTCATGCCCTGCTGTTCGGCGAATTGCAGTGCGGGATTGAGGACCTTGGGTGCTTCACCACGAATGACACCGATGCTACGAAGGCCGCTAAGCTTGCTCGCCGCCGCTAACGCTACAATGTGGTTGGAGTAAGCGCCTCCAAAACTGAGCACGGTATTGTGTGATTCTGCCCGAGCAGCGAGAAGATTGTGCTTAAGTTTGTACCACTTGTTGCCGCTGACGAGCGGATGAATCCTGTCCAGACGCAGCATTCGCAGAGTGATCTTGCGCTCGCGCAATATAGGATCGTCTATAGCATCGAGGACCGGGGCACTGAAATCGGAATCGGCAAGCATATGCGAACACCTAATATCAAAACGTCTCTAGTTTAGGCTGCGACCTCAGGCTGTGAGAACTGCGACAGGAATAGAGCGTGATAGAAACCATTTTTAGCCATCAGCTGCGCATGGGTGCCCTGCTCGATTATAGAGCCTTTATCCATCACAAGAATATTCTCCGCATCCTGAATCGTCGAAAGACGGTGCGCTATCACGAAGCTAGTCCGATTCTTCATCAGCTTCTTCATCGCATGCTGAATCTGCATCTCCGTTCTGGTGTCCACGTTGGATGTCGCCTCATCGAGTATCAAGATATCGGGGTTCGCAAGAAGCGCCCGCGCGATGGTCAGCAGTTGTTTCTGGCCCTGGGATATATTGCTGAACTCCTCGTTGAGCACCGTGTCATAGCCGTCCGGAAGCGTGCGTATGAAATGGTCCGCATGGGCAGCAACTGCCGCCGCAATCACATCATCACGCTGCGCATTGGGCCTGCCAAAGGCGATGTTGTCGTAGATGCTGCCGCCGAATAGCCAGGTGTCTTGCAATACCATACCGAAGCGGCTGCGCAACTCTGCTCGGGAGAGTGTACTAGTCGATTGACCGTCAACGCTAATATCGCCGCTATCAATCTCGTAGAAGCGCATCAAGAGATTCACGAGCGTGGTCTTGCCCGCGCCGGTAGGCCCGACGATGGCGACGATGCTACGGGGCTTAACACTCAGCGATAGGTTCTCGATCAACGGTTGATCTTCCTTGTAGCGGAAGCACACATTGCTCAGCGTTACAGCGCCTCGCACGTCCTGATCGCCGTGCAGCACAGGAGTGAAGCGCGTCACGACTGGGTCCAGCTCTTCCTCTTCATCCAAGACCTCGAAAACACGTTCCGCGCAGGCAATAGTGCTCTGCAGAATATTGGCGATGTTAGCAGTTTGTAGAATCGGTTGAGTGAAGGAGCGTGAGTACTGGATGAACGCCACGATGCTACCCACCGACAAGCGCCCACTCGTAATCCAGAGGCCACCGATCACGGAGATCAGCACATAACCGAGGTTGGAGATAAAATTCATGGCGGGGAAAATAATACCCGACACGAAGTTTGCGCGCTGATAGGCATCGGTATATTCCGCATTGATTGTCTCGAATTTCTCAATGGATGCACTCTCGTGACCATAGGCTTTGACGACGACCTGACCGGAGAACATCTCGTCCACGTGTCCGGACAATAGACCGAGACTCTTCTGCTGCGCCGCGAAATACTTCTGCGACTTCTTCGCGATGATGACAGTGGCGACCGCATACAAGGGCAGAGTAGCAACGACCACAAGCGTCAAGGATGGACTGATGGTCAGCATCATAATGATGAAACCGAATAGCTGAATGACGGAGGTGATGGACTGCGTGGCACTCTGTTGCAGCGTGGTGGAAATCGTATCCAGATCGTTGGTCACCCGCGAGAGAATATCCCCGTGCGGATGGCTGTCGTAGTAGGATAACGGCAGTCTGCGCAGCTTTGCCGCCGTCGCCTCGCGCATGCCCTGCACCGTGCGCTGCGAGACACTGGCCATGATCCATTGCGTGCACAACATGAACGCAGAGGAAAGCAGATAAAAACCAAACAACCACAGCAGCACTTGATAGATGGCAACATTATCAAACTCTACCGCCTGCCCCTGCATGCGCAACACGAGTGTCGAGGTAATCAGATCGATTGCCTGACCCACTAAGCGCGGGCTCGCGATCGTAAAGCCCGTACTCAGAATCGCGAGCATTAACACTATAAGTAGTCGACCGCGAAACGGGCGGAACCACTGTAACAAACGCTTAAACGTAAGTTTGAAATTCTTCGCCTTAGCAACCGGCTGCCCCATCGCCCCCATAGGACCTCTGCCCATCATGCCACCGGGTGCGGGACGCTGACTCGTGCTAGGCGCTTCTGCTTGTTTCGTAGTTGTACTCATGCCACATCCTCAACACGCAACTGCGAAACAACGATTTCCTTATAGGTAGGACAGTTCTCTAGTAATTCTAGATGCGTGCCACGACCCACTATTTGACCTTCATCCATCACGAGGATCTGGTCGGCGTCCATAACCGTCCCTATGCGCTGCGCGACGATGATCACTGTCGCGTCAATCAACTCCCTCTTGAGCGCGGCGCGAAGCTTGGCATCGGTTGTGAAGTCCAGCGCGGAGAAGCTATCGTCGAACAGATAAACCTCGGCAGGACGGGAAAGTGCCCGCGCAATCGCCAGTCTCTGCCGCTGCCCGCCAGACAAATTACGCCCACCCGCTTGCAGTGCGTAGTCCATTCCGCCTTCTAAAGTGCTCAGGAATGACTGCGCCTGAGCCGTGGTCGCGGCGCGGCTTAGTTCCTCATCGTCTGCACCGGGGTTGGCCAGTAGAAGGTTCTGCCTCACGCTGCCTTTAAAGAGAGTGACCTGCTGCGGTACATAGGCGATGCGTTGTCGAAGCCTTTGCTGAGCATATTGGCGAGTATCAACTCCGCCCACCTCGATGCCTCCACTTTCGACATCGTAGAAACGAGGAATCATGCTCATCAAGGTAGACTTCCCCGCTCCGGTCGAACCGATAATGGCTGTTACTTGGCCGGGCTCAGCTCGAAAACTAATGCCCTTCAGTGCCAATACTTCAGCCCCTGGGTAGCGAAAGTTTACATCCTTGAATTCAACGGCAGCCGCTTGGGTCGAGTCATGCGCATGCTCGGAATCCACGATACTGGGCACGATGTGCAATACCTCATCGATGCGCAACGCAGCGGCATGAGCACGCGGAAGAATATTGAACATCATCGACATCATGATGAAGCCAAACAGAATTTGCATCGCGTATTGGGTAAACGCAATCAAGCTTCCTAATTGCAAAGTGTTCGACTCTATACGCTCGAAGCCAAACCACAATACAGCCAGCGTGGTCATGTTCATGACCAGCATGAGCCCGGGCAGCATCAGGGCCATCAGCTTATTGACGCGCACATAGGTGTCGGAAAGATCCGCGCTAGCGTTATCGAAGCGCCCCTGTTCGTGGTCTACACGATTGAAGGCCCGAATAACTCGCACCCCCGTAAGCGCCTCGCGCAGCGTAGAGTTGAGGCGATCGATCTTGATCTGTATAGAGGCATAAAGAGGTATGGTCTTGCGCGCGATAAATAACACTAGACTCACCAGCGCGGGAACCGCAATCACCAAGACCCAAGTCAGCTGATGATCCTTGGTATAAGCCAACACGATGCCACCAAGGGCCATCATCGGCGCCATGATCATCATGCGCGCGATGATCAGCGCGACCATCTGCACCTGCGTAATGTCGTTAGTCGCCCGAGTAATCAAAGTGGACGAGCCGAACTGATCGAACTCATGTAGCGAGAATTGCGAAACCTTAGTGAACACCGCAGAGCGCAGTGTCTGCCCAAAACCCGCGGCGACCACAGAGGACACCCAGCTCGCCAGAATCGCACAGCAGATACTAAACAGGGTAACCGCCAGCATATAGCTGCCAATCTTGACGATGTAAGCGGTATCGCCCTGCATCACCCCCTTGTCGATGATGTCGGCCATCAGCGTTGGCAGGAATAGATCGGACATGACTTGTACGGCGACCAGAATCATCAAGCCAGCGATGGACCAGCGCCACGGTTTGAGAAAGCGAAAGATCTTCAACATGAGGAGGGGTCCGTTTTTTCTAGGTAGGTTGCTGCTTTAGTGAGCAGGCGTATCAAATGCGCTGCATCCTCGTTACCCATGTGGGCGATGAGGCGCTCGAACTCACTGACATATTCTTTCTTTACCTCCCGTAGCTTGATCTCACCCAACTCGGTCAGCTTTATCACTACCGCACGGCGGTCTTCACTGTCTTGAGTGCGCACTAGCAGTTTCTTACTCTCTAGGGAGCGTAGTTGTTGAGCCACGTTGCCCGCAGTGACTCGCAAACGCTTTGCCAATTCGGAGGGCCTAGCCCCCTTGTCCTTGAACCAGCCTTGCAGATGCCACATCAGGTGCCAATCGGCACGGCTCAAGTCGTCAGCGGCCATAGTTTGACTCTGACTAAAGCCAGCGCGGGCAAAGCGACGCGTCGCGATCAGCAAGGCCTCGGCAGAGGTGTCGGAATGTTGAGGCATAGAGAAGATTCTCGTGAACAGCTAAAATTTACTTTAGATGCTAAATTGTTTAGTAGCTAAAGTATATGGGCGTGCAAATAGAACTCAAGCAATATAAGAAAAAAGAAGCTAGGAAAGCGACTGCCAGAAACCACTGATTGTAGGAGCTCTTGTCCTCGCAAGGGGATGCCCAGCAAGCGATTTGGTACGATTAAAACAGTTCTGCGGAAAATTGCGGCCGATCGCCTGCGCGGCAGGCTCCTACAGTCAGAAATCTATTCCGATTTTGTGGAGTAAGTTCAGGCAAGTATTGAGCTGAGAGACTGGATCGGTAAACAGCAGATGGGTAAGTGGCGGACCGGACGGGACTCGAACCCGCGACCTCCGGCGTGACAGGCCGGCATTCTAACCGGCTGAACTACCGGTCCACACATACTTACTAACTAACCCATTGAGATTTGGTGGGTGTTGAGGGATTTGAACCCCCGACATTCGCCTTGTAAGGGCGACGCTCTACCAACTGAGCTAAACACCCGTTCTCTAGAGTGAGGCGCATTTTACCGACTTGAGGTGACATGTCAATAAGTTTTCTTGTCCGTGACAAACGCGCAAGGCCGCAGGAAATAAGGGCTTGACGGCACCAGTTTCAAACTGATAAAGGGCCTATTTATTCAAGTGCTGATAGGAACCATCCCAATCGGCGGGCAAACTTTGCTCGCGCAATAAAGGGATACGCTCAAGATAAATCTTATACAGCAAAGTGTCTGGCGCACTGTCGAGCAGCGCGGTGAATTGTTGCTGCGCGCTGTCCCAGTCCTGATTGAAATAACAGTGCAGCGCCGCGTCATAGGCAGCCAAATCGGCAAGCATTTGCGTACTCGCCTCGCTACGCAGGCATAAAGGCTCGTAAGCGTTGATAGCGAGATCTTTGCCCTTCACCTTCACCTTATCGATCAGCCGGCAAACGTAATCTTCTAGGCCTTCGTATGTGTCCTCCCCTATCAGGAATTTCAGTCCATAAAACTTCGTGAGTCCCTCAAGGCGCGAGCCTAAGTTTACTGCATCGCCTAATACTGTATAAGCGCGGCGATAGACCGAGCCCATGTCGCCAACGTTCATCATGCCAGTGTTAATCCCGATGCCGATACTGATGGCTGGGAAGCCCTTGGCTGGAAACTCTTCGCGCAGCTGCTCCACTTTGTCTAGGATCGCCAGCGCCGCAGTTACAGCATTACTGCGATGATTCTTGTCCTCGAGAGGCGCGCCCCAGAAGGCCATGACCATGTCGCCAACATACTTGTCGACAGTGCCGTTGTTCTCGAAAATAATCTCAGTTACGGGCGTAAAAAATTCATTCAGTAATTGTTTCAACTCGGTGGCAGTGAGCGACTCGGAAACTGTGGTGAAGTCACGTATATCGGCAAACAACACTGTCATCTCGCGACTCTCCCCGGAGAATGTGTAGGCCTCGGGGTTCTCCAGCATTGCGTCGATATGGGCAGGTGGCACATATTGGTCGAACATGCCCTTAATAGTCTGTCGCGTTAGCCGCTCGCTCAAGAAGCCATAGGCCATATTCACCACACATAGTGCGATAACGAGTAATAGAATCAAAGTTAGCGACAGGTCCATCTTCGCATTGGCCCACAGTGCGAAATTGCCCCAAACGACGGCTATAGTGAGAACAAGCGCGGCGAGGCCCAAGAGGCCAGGGCCGAGCAAGGGCAGCACAAAGCTAAGCGCGATGCCCGCCACCAAAAGCGTAACGAGGATAGCGCCATCTTCCCATACCGGCTTAAAGGGAAACGGTGCTTGGCTATTAAATTCGATCCCACTGAGCGCACTTTGCACATCACTTTGCCCACCCGCAGCGATATCCTGCACGACAAAGGAGTCGAGTATTCCGTTGAGGATATTCGCGTGCACCTCTACCCCAGGGTACACCGCCTCCAATGGAGTGGAGCGTAGATCAAACATACCAGTGGCCGTGGTGCCAACTAAGACTAGCGCGTTCTCCAGCAGTTCCGGATCGGCTGTTCCGTTAAGCACATCGATAGCTGACACATAGGGATATTGTCCCTCACCACTCAAGACCGAACGTCCCACATAGGGCACTAAGACCTGCGCACGCGAGTCAGTATCCAGCTCATACTGTCCGGCATTGCGGCCGATGCGAATGCCCTCGACTTGTTCGACATCCCCTACCGGGTAGGTCACAAGTTCGAAAGAATCCTCGAAGAAATATAGGCGTGCCATCTCCAGCGCCAAGGTCGGATAGAGCTGATCTTTATAGCGCACCACTAGGGGAACGCGGCGAATGATGCCGTCTACGTCGGGCAGTTGATTCATGATGCCAGCACCACCAGCATTCTCCTGCAGCACAGGAATATTCGCGGTATATCCTGCCATCTCCTGCAGGCGCACGCGCTCGGCTACATCCTGATCGATACGCACGATAGACTCGGGCAGCACGCCATATTCTACTTCTTGAACGGGATTAAAGGAGATTGCCAATACCGTATCCATAGTGCGACTGGCGAGCGCATTGGCCATATAGGTATCGGCATCCAATGCGGTCTCGATGTCACGCATGCGCGTTACGAAGTCTTCCTCGAGGGTCGCGACGTCTACTCGCGTGAACAGGTCCTCCATAGAGTTACGTTGTGGTTCAGGGAAGGTGATGTCGAAGCCCACGATGATGACGCCGTAGCTCTCGAGTTGTTCTACTAGTCGCCCAAGGGTGAAGCGATCCCAAGGCCACTGCCCTTCTGCCTGCAAACTGCGTTCGTCGATGTCCACCACCACGATCTTATTCTCGGGGTTCTTAAGTGGTTTGGGCATAACGCTGAAGCGTTGGTCGTAGAGAAGATTATCGATGCGGTCAATCAAGGTGCCTATGCCAGCCGGGGGCAGCACATGAAACCACGCAATCAGGAAGGTCATCGCTAGACCTAGGAAAATAGGAAGGCGTCTACCCTTGAGGAGAAAGCGGGTAGAGATTGTCATGGCTTTCTTAGCAAACTTCATTGTCGAGCCCTTTGACCTTGTTGAGGCAGTATAAGGCAATCATCCTGTACTTGAAACGCAAGTCCCGGTAACATTCCCGCCCGCTCTACCCTGCTAGGTGCAGGCAGACCAGTCTCCTTAAATGATGTGATAGAAGCCTTAGTGACCATGGAAATCTATAAAGAATTTACCTTCGAAGCTGCTCATCGCCTTCCCAATGTCCCAGAAGGGCATAAATGCGCGCGTTTGCACGGACACTCATTCATGGTGCGTATCGCCGTGGCAGGTCCTGTCGGCGAGAAATCGGGTTGGGTAATGGACTTCGGCGATATTAAGGCGGCATTTCAACCGGTCTGGAAACAGCTCGATCACTATTATCTCAACGATATTCCCGGCCTAGAAAATCCCACCAGCGAGAATCTCGCCATCTGGATCTGGGCAAAGCTCAAACCGCAGTTGCCACAGCTAAGCAGAATCGAGATTCGCGAGACTTGCACCAGTGGTTGTGTCTACCTGGGCCCTAATCAGGACTAAGCCGCGAAATCCGCTGGCCCCTTGCTCAGGTCCGACAGTGCCTCGAGATTTACAGGCAAGCGCTCGGCGATTAACTTCTTGCACGCCATAAACTCTTTCGCATTATTGACGCAATCCGCCGCGACCATATGCTCCCCGCGTAGATAGAAAACAGAGAGCCCCTTCTCATCGATCACATTAGGATTGCCCCGTACGATCTCATGTTCGTGATCGAGGCGCAGGCCCGCACTCTGCAATTTGACGTCATACTGATCGGACCAGAACCACGGCAGAGAATCATAAATTTGCGGCTTTTCGCACACGTTCGCGGCGGCCACGCGCGCTTGATCTAAAGCATTCTGAACTGACTCAAGCCGCAAGCTGCACCCATAGCGCGCTGATGGAAACACTGTACAATCACCTGCGGCAACGATATCTGGGTCACTTGTCCCCATATACGCGTCGACGACGATACCGTCTGCCACTTCTAGCCCTGCCGCCTTCGCGAGACCGGTCTCGGGTAACACGCCAACACCGATTACCACGATGTCTGCGGCGATTTGGCTAGCATCAGAGAATAGGACCGCTAGCTCAGCTCCCTCATCGCGAATACCTTCTACAGAGGCATCGGTAAGAATTCTAACCCCATGGTGTTCGTGCAACAGCCGAAAATAGTCCGATATTACTGGACTAGCCACTCGTTGTAATAATCCACTCGACATCTCCACAACGCTTACTTGTAGGCCTTTTTTCGACATGACAGCCGCCACTTCTAAGCCGATATAACCGCCCCCTACGATGACCGCGCGCTTGCCCTCCTCCATCTGGCTCTGGATGCCAGCAACGTCGTTCGCATTGCGGAGATAGTGCACGCCGTCAAGACCTTCGCCCATAGGTAAATGCCTAGGCGAGGCGCCGGTACACAAGGCTAACTTGTCATATGCGAGAGTCTCACCACTAGCAAAATGCACACACTTTTCTGCACGATCAATCTGGGTTACCTGTTCCCCTAAGCGCAGTTCGATGTCGTTATTGCTATAAAGAAGCGCGGGACGAAGTAACACAGCATCGACCTCTTTCTCTCCCGACAAAACAGCCTTGGACAAGGGCGGTCGATGATAAGGCATTTGAGCCTCTGCGCTTATTAAAACTATACGGCCCTGCCAGCCTTCCTTGCGAACTTGCACAGCGAGTAGGGAGCCTGCATGGCTCGCTCCGATGACGACACAGACTGCTTGGACGGATTGGGTTTGATTCATAGACCTTCTCTATTCGCTAACACGCCAATCGATTGGCGTCTGATTATGGGATTCGAGGTATTGATTGCTCAGGGAGAACTGGTGATTGCCGAAGAAACCGCGACTAGCGGAGAGCGGCGAAGGGTGCACCGACTCTAAGACGAGATGCCTGCTACGATCGATGATCGCGCCCTTGCGTTGGGCATAATTGCCCCACAACAGGAACACGAGGTTCTCGCGGCGTTCATTGAGCAGCGCGACGATGCGGTCGGTAAAGCGCTCCCAGCCCTTACGCTGATGTGACGCGGCATTTCCAGACTGAACGGTCAATACGGAGTTCAACAACAGCACGCCTTGGTCTGCCCAGCACTGTAAATTGCCAGTGCGAGCAGGTTCTATACCAAGGTCATTGCTGATCTCTTTGTAGATATTCTTCAGCGAAGGTGGCAGCGCGACACTCGAACGTACAGAGAAGCACAGGCCGTGAGCCTGCCCGGGTCCGTGATAAGGGTCTTGACCAAGAATCACAACCTTCACTCTGTCGAAGGGAGTCGAGTTCAATGCATTGAAAATCTCACTGCCGGCCGGAAAAATCGTCTGGCCAGCAGCTTTTTCTTTGCGCAGAAACTCGCGTAAGTCACGCATATAGTCGAGCTCGAACTCCGGGGACAATATTCGTTTCCAAGATTCTTCGAGCTTCACACGCTGCATTACTACTCCGTGGCTAGCTTATTTGTCGTGTTGTGGACGCATGTGAGGGAACAGCAACACATCTTTGATCGACGGGGCATTGGTGAACAACATGACCAAGCGATCCACGCCAATGCCTTCGCCCGCTGTTGGAGGCAGCCCATACTCGAGTGCAGTGATGTAATCGGCATCGTAGTGCATGGCCTCGTCATCACCTGAGTCTTTCTGCTCCACCTGCTCCTGGAAGCGCTGCGCCTGGTCTTCAGCATCGTTGAGCTCCGAGAAGCCATTGGCGATCTCGCGGCCACCGATGAACAATTCGAAACGATCAGTCACCTCAGGATCATCGTCGTTGGCACGTGCCAATGGCGATATCTCTGTAGGATATTCAGTGATAAAGGTCGGTTGCAGCAATAGGTGTTCGACCTTCTCGTCGAAGATTGCCATGCAGATACGCCCTGCACCCCAGCTATCTTCGATATGAATATCCATAGACTCAGCAAGCTTAGCCGCGCTCTCGCGTTCCTTGAGCTGCTCAAGTGTCACACCCGGCACGTGCTTTACGATCGAATCACGCACGCCTAGTCGAGTAAATGCTTGCGCGAAGTCCAAATCCAAGCCCTGATAATTTAGTGTGGTCTTGCCCAGCACATCCATGGCGATCTTGCGGAACAGCTCTTCGGTCAGATCCATCATGTCGTGGTAGTCGGCGTAGGCCTGATAGAACTCGACCATAGTGAACTCGGGATTATGACGTGTCGACAGCCCCTCGTTGCGGAAATTGCGGTTAACCTCAAACACACGCTCGAAGCCGCCTACCACAAGACGTTTGAGATAAAGTTCTGGCGCTATACGCAAATACATCTTCTGATCTAGCGCGTTGTGATGGGTAACGAATGGCTTCGCTGTAGCACCACCGGGGATCACCTGCATCATCGGCGTTTCCACCTCCATGAAATGATTCGCCTCGAAATACTGACGCAGGCTACTTACAATCTTGGAGCGAGTGATAAATGTGGCACGGGAGCTTTCGTTCGCGATCAAGTCTACATATCGCTGACGATAGCGCACCTCTGTGTCAGAGAGGCCACGGTATTTATCGGGTAATGGACGCAGTGCCTTGGTCAGCAGGCGTAGTTCGGATATCCATACGGTGAGCTCGCCCTTACCGGTGCGAAATACGTGTCCTTCAACGCCAACGATATCGCCCAGGTCTAAGCCTTTAATTTCGGCCAACAAGGACTCGGACAATTCCTTAGGATTAAAGTACAGCTGAATCTGATCGGAGACATCTTGCAGGACCATAAAGGGCCCACGCATGCGCACGATCCGACCCGCTATTTTGACTTCGGGATGCAGGTTCTCCAAAGATTCTTTGTCGGTTTCGACGTAGGCGTCTAAGAGTTCTTTAGCTAGATTGCTGCGCCGAAAATCATTTGGGAAGGCATTGCGTTGTGCACGAATGCCGTCGAGCTTTTCGCGGCGTTGTGCGATCAACTTGTTCTCGTCTTGTGGATCTTGCACTTGTCCTTCGGGTGTTTGATTCTGCTTTGTCACTGGTCTTATAACCCCATTTTTAAACTTGCTTCGATAAACTTGTCCAGATCGCCATCGAGCACGGCGCCGGTATTGCTAGACTCTACGCCTGTGCGTAGATCTTTGATGCGAGACTGGTCGAGTACATAGGAGCGAATCTGGCTGCCCCAGCCGATGTCGGACTTCTCCTCTTCCACTTCCTGGGCCGCTTGTGCGCGTTTCAACTCTTCCATCTCATAGAGTTTGGCCTTGAGTTGTTTAATCGCCTGATCTTTGTTCTTGTGCTGCGAGCGCTGGTTCTGACACTGCACGACGATGCCGCTGGGTTCATGGGTCAAACGGATAGCGGAGTCGGTCTTGTTGATGTGCTGACCACCGGCGCCACTGGCCCGGTAAGTATCGACCCGCACATCGGACATATTCAATTCGATCTCGATATCGTCGTCCACTTCCGGGGAGACGAACACCGACGAGAAGGAAGTATGGCGGCGATTGCCAGAGTCGAAGGGTGACTTGCGAACCAAGCGGTGCACCCCGGTCTCCGTGCGCAGCCAGCCGAAGGCATACTCGCCACTGATGTAGATAGTAGCGCTCTTAATGCCTGCGACCTCCCCCGCGGAGACCTCGACAACCTCTACCTTAAAGCCTTTCGCCTCGCCCCAGCGCAGATACATGCGCAGCAACATCTCGGCCCAATCCTGCGCCTCTGTGCCGCCAGAGCCGGCCTGAATATCGACGAATGCGCTATTGGGGTCCATGCGTCCGGAGAACATGCGGCGGAATTCGAGGCTCTCGAGCTTCGCACCAAGTCTGCCCAGTTCCGCGTTGACCTCGGCGAAGAGGTCTTCATCATTCTCGTCCTGCGCAAGTTGCACAAGCTCGCGGCTGTCGGCTAAGCCTTCATAGAGCTTGTCGATGGTGCTGACCACGAGCTCCAACTCGGCGCGCTCTTTCCCTAAGGCTTGGGCAACATCGGGCTTGTCCCAGACGTCGGATTCGCCGAGTTCTAGCTCGACCTCTGTCAACCGATCTTTCTTCTCAACGTAGTCAAAGATACCCCCGAAGAGTATCGGTACGAGTGTGAAAGTCTTTGATCTTCTGCAGCGTTAAATTGGCTTCAATCATGCGGGTCTCGAAGGGCCTTCCAGTGTTGAAAAGACGGGCATTTTACCTTATTCACGCGCAGATGCCACAACCGCAAGCAGCGAGGCCTTGAGCCTTAGTTTATAGAGCAGTATCTGCTAGAATCCGCCCATGCCAAGCACCCCCCAAGACAACATCGAGAACGCCGAGCTGCAATGGCAGGAAAGCGGCGCTCCCTACTCCACTCGCTTCGACGACATCTACTTCTCCAGCGGTGGCGGATTGGCCGAAACCGAGCACGTATTCCTAGCGGGCAATCAGCTCCAACAACGCTGGGGCGCAAAAGACCGAGCCCTAGACGAGACAGGCGCCCCAAGCACGGAGCACTTCACCATCACTGAGCTGGGCTTCGGCACAGGCCTTAACTTCCTGTGCTGCTGGCGCGCCTGGCAGCAATTGGCCCCTCAGCATCTACGGTTACATTACATCGCCTGCGAGAAATACCCGCTGCAAATCGACGCACTGCGCCAAGCACTAGCGGAATGGCCCGAGCTCGAAGCTCTAAGCGAGGCACTTCTTGAGGTGTATCCAGATCACTCCGCCGGCTTTCATCGATTACATTTGCCGGGGCTTGCCGGTAACGCCACTATCACGCTCGATCTATATTATGGTGATGCCACACAAACGCTTGCGGCACAGGCAGAGCGGTCCACGGCTAGGGTCGACGCTTGGTTTCTAGATGGTTTCGCGCCACGGGTAAACCCGAAGATGTGGAGCGAAGACTTGCTCGCGCAGATCGCACGCCTGAGCAAGACAGGCACCACCTTGAGTACTTATAGCGTCGCTGGGCAGGTGGTGCGAGGCCTGCGCAGCGCAGGATTCGAAGTAGAGAAAGTAAAGGGTTTCGGACAGAAGCGACAGATGTTGGTCGGCCACTACCCTCAAGAGGCTCGACCTCCCTCCCCAGTCGGCCTGCCAAAACGGAGCTGGTTAAATCTAGTGGCGCAAGCAAGCCGTCCACCACAAGTGATAGTCATAGGCGCTGGCTTGGCAGGATGCTCTGCCGCCCATAGCCTCGCTCGCAAGGGCTATCGTGTCTTAGTTCTGGAACAGGCAGACAGTATCGCGGCGGGCGCCTCGGGAAATCGACAGGCTGTCCTCCAGTGTCGGCTGAGCAACGCCCTCAATGGGACGCGCCAATTCAATTTACAGGCATTCCTCTACGCCACTCGCGAGTTCGCTCACCTCAACCAAGACTGTCCGGAAATACGCTGGCAGGCTTGCGGTGTGATAAACCTAGACACGGCATTCAGCGCCCGCAAGGAGCGCTGCGTCGATGTCGACCTTAGCGATTACTCGCCGCGCATCGCGCAGCGACTAGATCAACACGCAACGAGTGAGGTTGCGGGCATGGAAGTGGATGGGGCGAGCAATTACTTAAGCCTAGGCGGATGGCTAAGCCCCGCCCAACTTTGCCACGCCTATCTTCAGCACCCGAATATCGAACTGCGCTGCAATGCCAAAGTACAACGTCTCGAACGAGACGGTCATGCTTGGCGCGTCTACGCACACGATAGCGAACTGGCATGTGCCCCAACCGTAGTTATTGCCAACAGCATAAGTGCAACGCAACTCGAACAGAGTTCACCACTGCCAATTGTGCCGATTCGAGGACAAGTCAGTTATTTACATGCCGCCGCAAACACTGCGAACATCGCGGGCGTCATTTGCGGACAAAGCTATATCAGCCCCACATTCGAAGGCCTGCACAGCGTTGGCGCAAGCTATTCGAAGAACATCAACGACCTGACACTTTCCGACAAGGAGCATCAGCAGAATATCGAAGGAATAGCCCCTCACTTGACCAATGGTGCGCTCAATGCAGATTCCATAGCAGGTGGACGAGTTTCTGTGCGGGCGACCACTGGGGATCGCATGCCCATTGTCGGTCCGTTGCCCGATTTCGCCGCATTCGAAACTCTATACAGCACTCTAGGCCAGCGTGAACGCAAACACCCGAACACCCATATGCCCTATGTCGATGGTCTTTACGTAAGTGTGGGACATGGCTCTCATGGTCTTAGCAATGCGCCTTTATGCGGGGAATATCTCGCGAGCATTATCGCGAATGAAATGCTGCCATTGCAGAGCAAGGTACTAGAGTGCATTCACCCTGGTAGATTCTTTCTGCGCGGGCTTAAGCGTCGGGACTATTCGCGTTGAAGAAGCGCTTCACCACTCTATAAAGATTGTGGGCGTCTTCACTGCCCGCCAACTCTCTAATCGAGTGCATCGCAAAGGTTGGCACACCGATATCGATAGTCTCCACGCCGATTCCCGCCGCGGTAATCGGGCCGATCGTACTACCGCAGCCCATATCACTACGCACCACGAAGGTCTGTACCGGTACCTGCGCCTGTAGGCACAGAGACTTAAAGAATGCCACCGAGCTACTACTGCTAGCGTAGCGTTGATTAGCGTTAATCTTGATGACAGGGCCTTGATTCAATATCGGGCCGTGGTTGGCATCGTGTTTGTCCATGTAATTAGGATGTATGCCGTGGGCATTATCGATGGACAGTAGTTTGGATTGTCGAATAAGCCGCTCGAAATCCTCGGCGCTCTTGCCTAATTGCTCGGAACTTTCAGCCACGATGCGCTCCAAAACAGAACGCAAGAATGGGCCATTCGCGCCACCGGCGGAGGTACTGCCCACTTCTTCGTGATCTGTGCAGATCAATAGATTGCAATTATTGTCTTCGCTCTCACACAGCGCCTGCGCACCCAAATAACAGCTCAGTAGATTATCCAAACGAGCAGATGCGATGAACTCATTGTGCAGGCCTATTATCGCCGGCGGCTGTGTATCGTAGAAGCTAAGTTCATAGCTGAGCACTTTGCTGGCATCGCTTCGCTCGCCGAACTCACTCACCCAAGTCAGTAATAGCTCATCGAAACTAGCGCCTTCTAGACCCGAGATGGCGAGTACGGGTGGCAGTTCCAGTTGCGGATTCACCGAACGCGCGGTGTTCGCTTCGCGATCTAGGTGAATAGCAAGGCTAGGGATTACCGCGACAGGTCGCCTTAGATCAATCAAGCAGGAATCCAACTTGCCGGCGCTCGTCATGAAGTCGACGCGACCTGCAATAGAGAGGTCGCGATCAAACCAAGGATTGAACAGCGCGCCACCATACACCTCTACACCGAGCTGAACATAATTGTTCTTACGCAGATCGGGCTGGGGCTTCACCCGCAGACAAGGACTGTCGGTATGCGCTCCGACCATGCGCACGCCGCCACTAATACTATTGGCGGCCTGGCTCGGCAGGGTAAACGCGATCAACGAGGCGCCATTGCGTGTCACGCAATAGCGGCCACCCGAGCTAAGTTTCCAGGGCTGGGCCTCATCGAGAATTTGAAAACCCTGCGCCGCTAGCAGCGACGCAAGATTAGCGGTGGCATGGTAAGGCGTTGGTGAGTCACCTAAAAACGCTAACAAACCCGAATTAAAATCGTCTAAGCCTGTTTCTTGTTTCATGATTAGCTCACGCCTCTACCGCCTTTAGTACGCATCAAGGAGTGATGACGTTCAACAGCTCTACATCGAAAATCAGGGTTGAGAAAGGTGGAATCGGGCCTGAGCCGGTCTCGCCATAGGCCAAATCGGAAGGAATAAACAGACGCCACTTGTCGCCTACTTTCATCATCTGCAACGCCTCTGTCCAACCTGCAATCACTTGGCCAACGCCAAACTCAGCGGGCTCGCCACGGTCAACAGAGCTATCGAAAACGCTGCCGTCGATAAAAGTACCGTGGTAATGTGCCAATACGCTGTCACTTGTAGTGGGCGATGCGCCATCGGCATCACCAGACTCGAGTACAAGATACTGAAGGCCTGAAGCAGTCTCCATTACGCCTTCGCGTGAAGCATTGGCAGTCAAGAAGGCCTCACTCTCCGCTCGGAAAGCTTCCATCTCAGCCTGTTGTTGCGCCATCAAGCTCGCTTGAAAGGTCTGCAACGCCGCCATCATCTCATCCATGGTCAAGCGTGGCTCGCCAGAGACTACATCACCGATACCGGCGTAGAACGCGTCTAGGCTGATGGAATCCATGATTCCCTGATCGGCCAAGTTCTGACCGATATTAACGCCGATGCTGTAGCTTATCTTGCTCGCCTCGGAGCTCAGATCTACGGTGCTTTCGGCGGCTTGCGCATGCATAGCGGTAAGCGAGACAGCCAAAACTGCACTGCGCAGGCTCAGTAAACGGGGAAAATTCATGGTGACTTCCTTCATTGATGATTATCTAATGTGGGTTTGCTAGCGAATACTCTGACTGTAGTCTTAGACCGGGGCAAAACCGCCGGTTCAGGGCATCGAATACTAACTGGACTAGAGGCTAATTTCCACTTCGATGGCAAGAAACACCGGTAAATAAAGGCGCTGCTGCGCATTCGACTCTGCTAAGATCGAGATCACACAAGGAGCGTTGCCATGGAATTCCTCACACTTAGCCGCAGCACCACGCTGTTACTTTTATTACTCACTAGCACTGCCTGCTCTCAGCGCTTTGCCGTCAGCGTTAATAATCAGACGCTGATAGACCCACGCCCTAACGGCACCGCCTATCGCTTTGCTGATCCAGGCCTGCAGGCTTGCGTGAATTTCGCACTACAACAGCCAAATGCCGAGATAGAGACCATCACGGTTTTGTCTTGTTCGGGTTGGGAGATTGAGAATATCGAGGGAATACAGACTCTGCGGGCTTTGCAGTTCGTGGACATCAGCAATAATCGCATCAACTCCCTTGCCCCACTTAGCCAGCTGCGAAGACTTAGCTCCATCAGCGCAACGGACAATCGCATCCGTGATATCGAGCCCCTAATCGCGATGGACACCCTTACCTCTGCCCTATTAACGGGTAATTCCAACATCCCCTGCGACCAACTCACCAGCCTAGGCGAACGCCTCGGCGATAATCTGCGTCGCCCGAATAACTGTCGAGAATAGTCTAGGCAGACGCTTCGCTTAGCGGTACGCCGCTATGGAAGCGGAACTCCCCGTCCGGGCGCTCGATCAAGTCACGCTCGATCTCGCGGAAACGGGCCACATCCGGGCTAATATCGGTGTCGCTATACAGCGCAGCCAAGGCAAGATAATCCTGAAAGTGCCGTGCCTCAGACTTTAGAAGACTGCGGTAGAACTTGCTCAGCTGCGGGTCGAGTAAGGGGGCAATCTTAGCGAAGCGCTCGCAGGAGCGTGCCTCTACGAAGGCACCTACAATGAGCGTATCCACCAATACGTTCTTGGCGTCTTTGCGCAGATGCTCGCGCAGACCACCGGCATAGCGTGAGGGGCCTAAGTGGATGTACTCGATGCCTCGCTCACTGATGATATTGACCACCTGCTCGAAATGCAGCAACTCCTCGCGTGCCAACTGCGACATCTTACGCAACAACTCGGTGTGTTCGGAATAACGATAGAGCAGGCTCATCGCAGTCGCGGCCGCCTTCTTCTCGCAATTTGCATGGTCGATTAGCAGGATAGTGGGTTGGCGCAGGGCCTCATCCAGCCATGCGGCGGGTGTTTCGCAGGGTAGAAACTCGAGTATCTCTTTCAAAATCATTCGCTGGTATCTTCTTCTGACTCTTTCTGATCGCGTCGATCCTCAAGAGAGGGGCTTTCGTCTACATCCGCTTGAGCTAACAAATGCTCGGCGTGCTTCTTACTGGCACGGGCGCCTAGAGTCTTGAGCTTCTCCACCCTACCTAGCAGATTGCCGCGGCCAGACACCAGCTTGTTCTGGGCCTTATCGAAACTCTTGCGAGTCGCCTCGATACGACTCCCGATCTCATCTAGGTCGCTGACGAAGGCGACGAACTTATCGTAGAGCAGTCCTGCGGAATTTGCGATCTCGATGGCGTTCTGGCTCTGCTGCTCATAACGCCAGATGTTTTGGATAGTACGCAGGGTCGCGAGCAATGTGGACGGCCCAACAAGAATAATATTCTTCTCGAATGCGTCGGTGAACATCGAGCCATCGGCCTGAATCGCCACCGAGAACGCGGCCTCCACGGGCATGAATAGGAGCACAAAATCCAAGGAGTTAAGGGACATCAAGTTCTGATAGTCTTTCGAGCTCAGAGTCTTAACGTGGGTCTTAACAGAGGCAACGTGTTGCTTCAGCAGTTCACTGCGGCGTTCTGAATCATCCTCAGAGCAGTAGGCCTCATAGGCCTTAAGCGAGACTTTAGCGTCGATGATGATGTGCTTGTTCTCGGGCATATGCACGATGACATCGGGCTGTGCGCGGGAGCCATCGTCGGCCTTAAGACTGACTTGGGTCTCATATTCGCGCCCCTTCACTAGGCCGGACTTCTCCAGAATAGTCTCAAGTATTACCTCTCCCCAGGTGCCCTGTGTCTTACTCTCACCCTTCAAGGCATTGGTCAGATTCACCGCGTCTTCACTGATGCGGATATTGAGCTCTTGCAGGCTGCGGATCTCCCGAGCCAGCGAGAAACGTTCCTTGGCTTCGCGGTCGTAGGTCTCATCCACCTTCTTCTCGAACAGTTGAATCTTGTCGTTTAGTGGACGCAGGATCTCCGCAATACTCTCTTTATTACTCGCGGTGAAACGCTTGCTCTTATCTTCTAGAATCTCGCTGGCGATGGTCTTGAACTCGAGGGTCATTTGCTCGCGCGAGTTGTTAAGAAGCGCGAGTTTCTCGTCAGTCTGCTTACGCTCCTGCTCAATGAGTGTCTGCAATTGCGCGATCTGCTCGCGGTGCTTAGTGCCAGCCTCGGCAAGTTCACCCAGCTCATACTCTAGCGCCTGCACGCGCGCGGCCTTGACCTCGAGCTCTAGTGTCTTGGCGCTAAGACGTTCTTCGAGAACCGCTAGCTGCCCGGATTGATCGGCAGGACGACGCAGATACTGCAATAGCGCTACCAGCCCCAATAATGCGGCAATGGCAGCAAGTGCAATAGTCTCGGGGGTCATCGACATGGGCTTAGCTTACTCTAAGGCCTGCCCTGCCCCGCTACGCGGCGCGGGGCAGGAGAAGGATTAGATGAGATTGCGATGTACAGCACGAATCAACAGATCGCGTAATTCGCGAGTTGCGTTTGCATCGCCATTGGCCGGTTCTGCGGTAATGACAACACGGTCCGCTTCGGTCGCTATATCAAGTCTGAAGGTCGGCAATTCACCCTCCTCCTTACGACCAGCGCCAAACATGCGGCGGAAGAATCCAGGACGCTCCTCCTCTTCACTGCCGTCGAAACGGACTGCGTAATAGGCCTCATCTCGATTGCTGTCGGTAATCTCGATCTCGGCGTTCTCGATCGCCTGGTTCAACTGCGACCATGCACGACCAAAGTCAACGCGTATAACCAGAGTATCACCATTGGCTGTGGGCACTATGTTGGCTTTACTCTCGGCTTCGATACTACCTGCGAGCAGGGACACGGATGAAGCACGGTACAAGTCCGTGCGGTCCGCCAAATACAAGGAGATGTCATCAAGCATTGCATTCTCTAGATCAAGATCCGCGGAATCCTCTGGCCAATCGATCGGCCCATCGGGGTCTTCGACATAGCTCTCATTGATCTGCACTACATAGACTTCAGAGTTACCGGAATGAAGGCCTGGCTCGATTCTTACTCGGTATTTATTACGCTCGCCCTCTTCCCCTAGCCACACGGTCTCCATGATTGCGCGCACCGGGTCTTCAAAGGACAAGCGAATCTGTGCAGTAGACCAGTAGTCGCGCATGCGCGGCCACACCTGACCCGGCTCAGCTCCTATCACGATCCAGCGACGCTCGCCGAAACGCTGCACTACCACACCTTCGCGGATATTGGTGTCCAGAGCACGCGGGCTCGGCGCATTCACAAAGAAAGCGCGATCCTCCGGCAGGCTTTCCGGAACCACATAGAGTGCATCCAAGGTGTAGCTGTCCAATTCGGGAGGAATATCCATGGGCTCGATAGTAGGCGCGACAAGATAATCGCCCTGACGGTCACGGAAATAGCCGTCATCCCCAGTGAGATAAGAACATCCAGCGAGGGTGCTTAGTAGCAAAGTGCCCGTGAAAATCGATTTAATAACCTGCATTGTGCCTCTCATGCCTGAAGATTCGGTCGGTCTATGTCACCGCCATCAGCGACGACCCTTAACTTACGCAATACTTATACCGGCGGCGTGCATTGCATCCGCTACTGTGACTCTAAACGCGGGGTTCAGTTCCACCAATGGCAGACGAATGCCAGATTCGATTAAACCCATCTGCGCCATCGCCCACTTCACTGGTACGGGACTACCCTCCACAAACAGTCGCTCGTGAAGTGCGGCCAGGGGTAAATCGATTGCCTCTGCGCCAACGGCGTCCCCGGCAATCGCGCGCTTACACATCTCATGCATCTGCCTTGGCACCACGTTCGCAGTCACGGATATATTGCCCTTGCCACCGGCCAACATGAGCTGCCTTGCAGTAGCATCATCTCCTCCGATAATACTGATGCGGGTACCGCATAGATTGATCAGCTCGCGACAGCGGTCTAGATTACCGCTCGCTTCCTTGATGCCGACGATATTGTCTAGGTCGGCAAGTCGCGACACAGTCTGCGCTTGTAGGTCGCAGCCTGTGCGGGAAGGTACATTGTACAAATATTGTGGAATATCAACACGCTCCGCAATAGTCTTAAAGTGTTGATAGAGCCCTTCTTGGCTTGGCTTATTGTAATAAGGCACCACAATCAAGCAGGCGTCCGCACCAAATTCCTTCGCCGCCTCGGTAAAGAATATCGCCTCACGCGTGGAGTTTGAACCGGTGCCGGCCACCACGGGAATGCGCTTGGCCACCTTCTTCACTGTGTGCTTTATGAGGTCGCAATGTTCTAGCTCAGAGAGTGTAGGAGACTCACCGGTGGTCCCGGCCACGACTATCGCGTCAGTGCCACTCTCTATGTGCCAATCGATCAAGCGGTCATACGCGAGATAATCGATTTCACCATCCGCTAACATCGGCGTGACGATGGCTACGATACTGCCTTGAATCATTGCAAATCCTCTACCCTAAGAGATTAAAAACTCGGGCCGCGACTGTACCACATTCGCCAGTCTCGCGACAAAATCTACACCGTCTAAAAGCTTCAAGCCCCTTCGTCTAAAGGGGGTTTCCGGGTGGTGTCTGGCCAGGCTTTGATAATCGCCTTGATCAGCGTCGCCAAAGGAATGGCGAAGAATACCCCTGCCAACCCCCACAACCCCCCAAAAAATAACACTGCGCTGATGATTGCCACCGGATGCAGGTTCACGGTCTCGGAGAAGATAATAGGCACAATTACATTGGCGTCGATTAGCTGAATAACGCCATAGGCGATGGTAACGGTAAAGAATTCGGGTCCGATTCCCCATTGCACATAAGCAACAAGCATCACAGGTATTGCCACTACGGCAACACCGATGAAGGGCACGATAACCGAGAGCCCTACAAGCAAGGAGAGTAGCAGCGCGTAGTTCACACCAATAATGAAAAAAGTGATGTAACTCACAACCCCTACTATCGACATCTCCAACACCTTGCCGCGAATATAATTGGCAAGCTGCTCGTCCATCTCCTTCCATACCTGCAACATCAAGGGCCGGTTATGGGGCAGCAGATTACTGATCCAGCGCACCAACAGTGACTTATCCTTGAGCATGAAGAATACCAATACAGGTACTAAGACGAGGAACACGGTCCAATTGAAGATGCGCGGAATACTAGAGATAGAGTAGGACACCACAACTTGCCCGAACACCGCTAAATCGCCGCGCAGCGTGCTTATAAGGTCTTGAATTTGTTGCTCCGATACTAAGCTTGGATAAGCCACCGGCAGGTGCAGCAGTAGATCTTGCCCCTCGCTGATCAGCCTCGGCAGCTCGTTTACAAAGCGTCCAAGCTGCCCCCAAGCCTGCGGTAACAGGAACAAAAGCATCGAGGCGAATATGCTGATGAAAAACACATAAACTATGGTGACCGAAATCATATAGGGGACCTTGTAGTCCACCAACATGTTCACGAGGCCCTGTAAAAGATAGGCTGTCACAACGGCGGCCAGTAAAGGCGCTAATATAGATCCCATAGTCACTAGGATCAAAAGGCCTAGACCTAGCAGGATGATAAAGATAACCGCCTCTTCGTCATGGAAATAGCGGTCGAAGAAGCTGCGTATGAGTTTTCGCATGGGTTGCTAAGAGCCTTTTTGGATCCAGTAATGGTAGGTGGCATCCTGTTTACTGAAAGCCAAGATAGAGTGCCTGCTTTGCTTCACGAACACCTCGAAATCGCGCTCTGAACCAGGATCGGTGGCGATCACTTTCAACACTTGCAGCGGCTGCAATGCATTCAATGCCAATTTTGCTTTCAATAAGGGTAGCGGACAGCTGAGTCCACTGGCGTCTAGTTCTTGATCTGCATTGATTTCCATAGGCCGCATTTTAGCAAGCAAAGTGCCGAAATGCCTAGCGATTGCCCAAAGCAGGCCAACTACCGCTACGAAAAACAATGGAATTATTTGTACTGCGGCCGGTCTTAGGTTTACAGTAACTAGAGCACATCTAGACTAGCAATTTGAGATTTATGCGAGCAATTACACGAACTCTAACACTTCCAGCCCTTGCGCTATCTACTGCATTGCTGGCCAGCAGTATCGCCAGCGCGCAGGTACAACTGCCTAGCCTTGGGGACCGCATTTCGGGACTAATATCCTTGGATGATGAGTATGCGCTTGGCCGCGAGTTCCTGCGCTCAGTACGTCGCAGCAGCGTCACCATTTCTGATCCCCTGCTCAATGACTACCTAGTGAACGTGACGCACAATCTTGCTCTGCATAGTGAGCTCAAGGATTATCGCCTCGCCTTTATCATTATCGACAGCCCAACACTGAATGCTTTCGCGGCACCTGGCGGCATCATAGGCGTCAACGGCGGCCTGTTCCTCAATGCACACACGGAAGGAGAATTCCTGTCTGTGATGTCCCACGAATTAGCCCACGTGAGCCAGCGTCATTTTGCTCGTAGCGTAGAAGACGCGCAGCGCCGACGTATACCCGAGCTTGCAACACTGCTCGCCAGCATCGTGGTGATGGGCACCTCGGGTGCCGGACAAGGCCAGGCAGCGGTTATGGCGGCACAAGGTCGCGCTATAGAGAATCAACTACGCTTCTCGCGCAACAACGAGGCAGAGGCCGATCGTGTTGGTATTCGTACACTCTACGACGCCGGCTATGACCCCGAAGAGATGCCCGCAATGTTCGAACGCCTAATGGGTTTGAACCGTTTCGGCGCACGACCACCAGAGTTCCTACTTTCCCACCCGGTCACAGAAGCCCGTATCGCCGATACTCGTGGCCGCGCGGCGCGCTACCCGACCCGTGAGAGCAATCCGAGCCTCGAGTATCAGCTGATGCGCTCGCGCATTCAGAATCACTACGAGCCCGTGGCGCAGAACGCAATCACAATGTTCCAGACAGAGCTGAATAACGGTGCCACCGGCACTGAGAAGAGCGCGGCTCAGTATGGCCTTGCGCTGGCATACATGAAGAACAAGGAGTTTAATAAGGCCCACGAGACACTGGAGCCTTTGCTTGCAGAAGACCCAAACCGCATCGCTTATGTCGTTGCTAAAGCCGAGATCTATACGGAGGGCAACGAGGCCGGCCGCGCGCAAGAATTCTTAGCGCGCCCACTGCAAATTAGCCCTGATAACCACCCTCTTACCATGACCTACGCCGATGCCTTGATCGCAGCAAGGCAATACGAAGAGGCCGCAAAAGTGCTCGAGAAACACGCGGTTAACCGTCCAGAGGATCACGATCTTTGGTATGAGATTGCAGAGACTCAGGGCTTAGTTGGCAATGTCAGCAAGGTCCATCAAGCTCGTGCCGAATATTTCATCCTGATTGGTGACTTCAAGAGCGCCTCGGAGCAGCTCTCTTACGCGCTTCGCATTGAGTCTGACAAAGAGAATAACGGCCCGCTGGTCGCCAAGCTACGTCAACGCTCGCGCGATGTAGAGACTCTCGACCGCAACTCTCGCGGTCGTTAAGCCTTACCTGCCACCCGCAGCTTATGCTGCGCCGAGAAATCCAACATCCGCTGTAATGGAATCATCGCGCGCTTCGCGAGCTCGCGATCAACCGACACACGATTACTACCGCTTAGCAGAGACTGATAGAGCCTATCCAATGAGTTCATTGCCATCCATGGGCAATGCGCACAGCTGCGACAAGTGGCATCGTTGCCTGCTGTGGGAGCTATGTAGAAACGTTTATTAGGGGCCAATTGCTGCAGCTTGTAGAATATGCCCTTATCCGTGGCGACGATGAAAGACTCATTCGGCATGTTCACCGCCGCGTTAATGATCTGGGTTGTAGAGCCCACCACGTCGGCGATATCTAATACTGCGGCTGGAGACTCGGGATGTGCAAGCACCGCGGCTTCGGGGTGTACCGCGCGCAGATCCAACAATCCCTTGGCTTTGAACTCCTCGTGCACGATGCAAGCGCCATCCCAAAGCAGCATGTCGGCCTCAGTACGCTGTTGAATATAGCTACCCAAATGCTTATCCGGCGCCCAGATAATTTTCTTACCTTGGGCGGCAAGATGCTCTACAACATCTACCGCGATGCTCGAGGTTACTACCCAGTCGGCGCGGGCTTTAACCGCGGCGGAGGTATTGGCATAGACTACGACTTCACGATCAGGGTGAGCATCGCAAAATGTGGCGAACTCATCGATGGGGCAAGCCAAATCAAGGGAGCAGGTAGCCTCCAGCGTTGGCATCAATACCCTCTTGTCTGGGCTAAGAATACTGGCCGTCTCACCCATGAAGCGCACACCGGCGACCACTAGGGTAGTCTCCTTGGCATCGCGACCGAAGCGCGCCATCTCCAAGGAGTCAGAGATAAAGCCGCCACTTTCCTCGGCTAACTCTTGCAGGAGCGCATCGGTGTAGTAATGCGCTACTAGCACTGCATCTTTTTCCTTCAACAGGACTTTGATGCGAGCCTTGTAGTCTGCGATCTGCTCCGCATCCATCTGCGCGGGAAGATTCACGGCAGCTAAATGCTGCCTGACAAGCTGCGAGTCCGCGGTTAAAGTATTTACTGCATCGCTTTCTGTGTTCATAGGCTAAGGTTAACTGCTCCGCCTCAAAGGCATGGAAAGAGAGGCATTATACAAGATACCCTGATACTCGCGAAGGGTTGGGTGCAACACATGCCAATTCCTTAGAAAAAGTACTACACCAAACCAATCGCTTGCAGGGCAAGCTCCTACACCCTCTTCGTATGTAGGAGCCTGCCCTGCAGGCGATCAGCCTCCCAAACGCAGAGGTGAAATTGACCATGAAAGATAAGCCGCCTCCCCTATTTACGGGTAAGACCTTTCACGTTTCACCACACACTGATAAATTTCTAAGATCTTAAATACAAAGGAATCTAAAAATGTCAAAAGCGATAGTCATCGAGAAGACCGGCGGCCCCGAAGTCATGCAGT